>CAZATR010000096.1:0-10581 GCA_964488035.1 uncultured Natronomonas sp. | reverse complement strand
GCGAAGCCGCCACGCACGGGACCAAGGGCCGACCAACGCGGCCGAAGGCCGCGGCGGGAGGCCCGCAGTGTCTTTTTCATGAACGTTTTTGCCGCGGGCGGCGGCCGGAGGCCGCCGCCGCATGCCGTTGCGGCGAAGCCGCAACGCGCGAGGCGCGGCGGAGCCGCGCCGAGCGTGCAAAAAGGTTCACATGTAGGCCGCGTCCCACCGCGTGGGCTTCAGGGTGTTGCCGCACTCCTCGCACTCGAGGCGGCCCATGGCGTCCATCGAGGTGACGAGGTTCTCGCAGGCGGCGCAGTAGTAGCCGTACTTGTTCTCGCGGGCCTCGTCGGTGTAGACGGAGTAGAACTCGCCGTCGGAGCCGCGCTGGGCGTCGCTGCGGTCGACGTAGTGTTCGGTGCCGTCGATGACGATGGGCTGGATGTCGACGCCCTCCTGATCGACGTAGATGTTCTCGACGAACGCGGTGCCGTCGATCTCGACGGAGCCCTCGCCGACCTTCTTGAGGCCCTGGTTCTCCCAGAACCGGTTGCCCTCGGAATTGTCGGCCAGAACGAGGCCGCGGATGGTCTCGACGCCGGCGGCCTCGAGACGTTCCCGGGTGGCCTCGTAGAGTTCCTGGCCGAGCCCCCGACCACGGTGCATCGCGGCGACGTGGAGCCAGTGGATGTCGCCGCGGTCGTCGGCGATGACGCTCTCGGAGAAGGCGACGGGCTCGCCGGCCTCCTCTGCGACGAGGATGAGCACCTCGTCGTCGTCGAGTTTCTCCGCGAAGCGGTCGACCCCGTACCACTGCCGGATCGCGTTCTCGATGGTGCTGGGGCTCAACGAGTAGGAGGCTTCCATCGAGCGCACAGCGATGGACCGTACTGCCGGACCGTCGGCCGTCGTCGCTTCCCGAACGTCCATGTGGCGGCGGTACGGCACGAGGTATCTTAAAACCGGACCTCGCCCGCAACGAATGGACGAACAGTCACCCGGACGAGGGGCGGCACGGCGTTACGGATCCGTTCGGTACCGGGAGGGGACGTGCTCGGCCAGCGGCTCCGGGACGCGGTCGAAGACGGCGGGAGCCGCGGCGGCCAGCGGCCGCCGAAGGACGGTGTAGGCCGCCGCGACGACGAGTGCGGCGACGACGACGGCGGCGAAGAGCCCGTCGAGGGCAACGTACAGCGGGAGACCGACGACGGCCGACAGGACGAGGTCGCCGGGGGAGCCGTCGTAGGCGACGACGCGGCGGGGTTCGTGCCAGGTGCCGTCGACGTGGTCGTAGACGGCGCGCTCGGAGGTCGCCTCCCACGGGCGGAGTTCGAGCCCGCCGCCGTAGACATCCATCCGGCAGTGGACGGCCGCCGCAACGAATATCAGGGAAAGCGCGACGGTCCACGGGGTGGTGACGGTCACGGCCAGGAAGGTCGCCGGCACCGCGAGTACCGGGTACACCGTCGGGAAGTGCAGCCTCTTCCGGTGGCCGGCGTACATGTCGAGGTCGGGGAGTACCCCGCCGACGAGACCCCCGACGAGCGCGAAGGGGGCAAGTTCCGGCGCGTACGCGGCCAGCGGCGACGCTATCGCCAGGCCCACCAGCGCGTGCGTCGGCAGCATCATACGGGTTCGATGGAGGGCAGCTGGAGCGATAAGGCCGTCGGTGGACGGATCGACGGGCGGCGGGGCCGTTTTCCCGACGGTGGCGGTGTCGTAAGCCTAAAGAGTCGACCCCGCCTTTATATGGGTAAGATGAACCACGCGAGCGCGGGATTCCGTCGGAGGTGGATACATGGGCGTTGAGATCAGGGAATCGCCCGTCTCCGAGGAGGAGTTCGAGGCGATGAAGGGGTTCGTCCGCGACTACCTGACCGCGAGCGTCGAGGCGGAAGACGAGGGCGGGCGGATGCGGTGGTACCCGTGGCACTCCGCGGAGTACCGCTACAACCACATCCTGAACGTGACCGAGCTGGCGGCCGAGATCGCCGAGGCCGAGGGCGCCAACGTCGACGTCACGCGGGTGGCGGCGCTGTTCCACGACATCGCGAAGCTGGAGGCAGAACAGGACGTCCACGCCGAGGCGGGCGCCCGGGTGGCCCGCGAGTACCTCACCTCCCGGACGGACTACCCGGAGTCGTTCATCGAGCAGGTCTGTGAGGCCGTCGAGGCCCACTCCTACGAGGGCGAGCTGGCGGACGTCAGCCTCGAGACGCAGTGTCTGATGGAGGCCGACCTGCTCGACAAGGTGGGCGCGAACGGGACGGCGCTGATGTTGCTCCGGATGGGCTACGAGGCCCGGACGCACATGGACGCAAACGAGATGGTCGGTCGGGTGCTGGAGCGGGGTGAGGACGCCGTCGAGCGGGTCTGCTCGGACACCGCCGAGAGCCTCGCCCACCAGCGCATCAAGCGCGTCCGGTGGTTCAAGGACTGGCTCGAGGGCGAGGTCGCCGGGATGGAGCCGGGGTCGCCGCCGGACCTGGACCTGTAACGGGGCCGCGAACCGAACCGCCGCCGAACCTCGACCTGGATGCCTCAGACGACGAACCAGGACGCCGCGTCGTACAGGAAGTAGACGCCGAACGCGAGCAGGACGGCGGCGCTGGCGACGGCGACGGCCGGGGCGGCTGCCTCCATGCGTCGCTCGGCGGCCGAAAGCGCCGCCGGGAACCCGACGATCCACGCCGATATGCCGCCGAACAGTCCGACCAGCAGCGCGGGGTGGCCCGTCCGGACCACGACGAGTCCCGCGAGCGCGTCGCTCGCGTACGACAGCACGTCGATGCGACCCGGCGCCAGCAGGCCGACGCCGACGGTGAGCCAGAACAGGATCTGGTAGGGGTTCGTCAGCGCCAGGACGAACGCCTTCGTGAAGCCGCGGCTGTCGCCCGCGGCCGTCGACCGGACGGTCTCCCGGGCGCCCCGGACGGCCCCGTAGGCGAAGTACAGCATGAGGGCGCCGCCGACGGCGACCATCGCGTTCCTGACCGTCGGCACCCGTTCGACGACCGCGACGGCGCCGACGAGCGCCAGTCCGAGGAAGATGAGGTCGGCCGTCATCGCCCCGAGGCCGGCGCGGAAGCCGGCCGTCCAGCCGCGGAGCACGGACTCCTCGGCGATGACCGCGTTCATCGGGCCCGGCGGCGCCGCGAGCGCCAGCCCGAACACCACCCCCGCAAGCAGCGTCGTCGCCACCGTCATCACCCCCTCGATAGGGGTGGAGCGCCGATAAGGGTGGCGTGGTGAGAACTCGTGACACGCGAGGCCGGTTGACGTCGGGCCGCCCACGGCGCATCCGAGCCGCCATGGCGTCGAGACCGGGACGGCGGGCGTCACCACGACAACGTATTTGGTCGCGCCGGGGCTGTGTGTGGCCGTGAGACATACGACGCTACGGGGAACGGGGTCGCGTCGGGGGTGCACCGGTCGTCGAGGGCCGGGCCGGCCATGAGCGACGTCCGCGACGCCGACGACGCGTCGGCCCGCCGGTCGTCGGCGGGCGGGCACCGAGCGGGGCGCGGACCGGACGCCAGGCGCCGGCAGTTCCTCAGGGCGTGGGCCGTGCCGGCAGCGGCGACGGCGGTCGCGGGGTGTTCGGCCATCGACGGGAACGAAGACCCGCTCGTCGACGACCTCGAGCCCGGCGACACCACGGGGTACGGCGGCGCGATCCGATTCGGGGACGCGTACGCCATGACGGTGACCGACGCCGCGTCCGGCACGACAACCATGGCGGGCCGGTTCGACGGGCCGGACCGGTACCTCCGGTACGACGAGGACGGCACGACGGTCGAGTCCTACCTGGTCGACGGCGACGGTTACGTCCTCGCCGACGGCGAGTGCACCCGCTACCCCGAACTCGACGCCGGACTGCAGAGCGTCGAGTCGGTGACACGCCGCCGATCCGACGGGGATTCGGCCGACCCCGGGGTGACCGTGACCGGGCGAGCCGACCTCGACGGACGCCGGATGCTCGTCCTCGAACCGACCGATGGCGAAACGGCGGCGACGTACCACGTCGACGAGGAATCGCGGTACCTGCGTCGCGTGGAGACGGCCGCAACCGTCGTCGACTACCGCGGCTGGGGCGAGGTCGGAGCCATCGACCCGCCGGACGTCGACTGCCAGCCCACTGACGGCGCCTGACCCGCCTGCGGCCGATTACCGGTCCGCTGACGGCGAGTGACCCGGTAGACACCGACCGCCGGTCCGACGACGTCGACCAGCACCGAGAAGCGGCGCGTGGGGCGCCGCCCCTGGCTTTATGCCGCCGGTACCGGATACGGTATCCATGTCAGACGGGGGCAAGAGCTTCGACGCGGTCGGGTGGCGCGCGAACGTCGAACCGGACGCTGGGGAGATCCGACTCGAACACGACGCGACGGGGAGCGTCTACGTCCTCGACGCGGACGGCGGGCTCCGGGTGCCCGGCGAGGCGAACGCCGGCGTGGACCCGGCGGCCGTGCAGGCCGCACTCGAGAGCGCGGTCGAGGCGGGCCCACCGCGCCGAGCGATGGCCGACGGCGGGCAGTCCGGCCGGTGTGCGGTCGAGTGCGACGAGGCCACGGGCGAGGTCACCATCGAGAGCGACACGAAGATCAGTCTGGACGCGCCGGTCGTCGACATCGCCTCCGGCTCTAACACGTCGGTGACCTCCAGCGGCGTCCTCACCCTCCGGGGCGCACTCGTCCAGGTGAACTGAGATGCCGCCGGCCGCCCGCGTCGGGGACGTCACGGCCCACGGGACGCCACTGACCGGGGCCGGCAGTTCCACCGTCCTGATCGGAGGCATGCCGGCCTGGCGGGCCGGCGTCGACGTCCACGCCTGTCCGCTCGTGACGGGCGGCGTCCCGCACGGGGGCGGCGTGGTGACGATGGGCGCCCCGACGGTGCTGATCGAGGGCGCGCCCGCCGCCCGGCAGGGCGACGCCATCGCCGAGGCCGGCCCGCCGAACACCATCGCCGTCGGGGAGCCGACGGTGCTCATCGGCGGCGGGGCGACCGCGACCGAACCGCAGTGGGCCGCAACGTTGTTCGAGCAGCTCTCGACCTACGTCGACGCCGTGAACGCGGATCTGTCGGAACGGTCCCTCGGGGTGGCCGGCCGGCAGTTGCGCGACGAACGGATCGACCTCCACGTCGAGACCGGGTCCGGCAGCGCGGCCTTCTCCTTCCGGACCACCGCGGACGGGACCGTCAGCGAGTTCGCCCGCGGGACGCGCGAGGACCCGACGGCCCGGATGGACACCGACGGGGCCACTGTCGACCGGCTCGTATCTGCGGCTGAACCGATCCCTGCGTTCCGCCGGGCGGTCCGCGAGGGAGACGTCGAGATCACCGGGATCGGCCCGCTCGAGCGGGTGAAGTGGTGGCTCCTGGACGCAGCAGTCGACGTCGGTCGGCTCCTGGGGGTCGGCTGACGGCCGCCGGTATCACATCCCGCGACCCATCAGTCGGCTCCGGATCACGTCGGCGTCCTTGCTCCCGGCGCCGGTGTTGACGAGGACGACGGTGTCGTCGGCGGTCAGCTCGCCGGCCTCGCGGAGCTGCCAGGCGCCGGCGGCGGCGACGCCGCCGGCGACGCCGACCTCCAGGCCGTCGTGGCCCGCAATCGTCGCGGCCGCATCGAGGGCGTCCTCGTCGTCGACGGCGACGCCCGACCCGCCGCTGGCCCGGACCGCCTCGACGGTCGGGAGCCCGCCCGCGGGGTCCGGCACCTCGAGGGCGCCGACCACGGTGTCGGGGACCGACCAGGGCTCGGGGTCCACACCGGTCTCGAGGGCCTCGACGACCGGCGCACAGCCCGCCGGCTGGGCGGCGTGAATCCGGGGCGTGTCGTCGACGAGGCCGGCCGCGCCGAGTTCGCGGGCCGCCTTCCAGACGCCGGCGGCGACGGCGCCGTGGCCGACGGGGACGACGATCGCGTCGGGGACCCGCCAGTCGAGGGCCTCGACGGTCTCGTGGTACACGGGTTTGACGCCCTCGTGGCGGTACGGGGAGTCGAACGGCCCCGCCGGAAACCGGGCGTCGACCTCGTGGTCGGTGGATCGGTCCTCGCGCTCGGCTCCGGAGGCCGCGCGGGCGTCGTCGAAGCGGCCCTCGACGACCCGCATGTCGCCGCCGTGGACGTTGATCATCGCCTTGGTCACGAAGGAGGCGCGGCTCGGGACGACGACGCGAGACCCGAGGCCGGCGCGGGCGGCGTAGGCGGCAGCCGACTGGCCGTCCGCGCCGGTGGAGGCGAGGGCGAGGGTGTCGGCCCCCGACCGGGTGGCCGCCGCGGCGACGAGCGCGAGGCCTCGGTCGGCGACGCTCCCGGTCGGGTTCCGGCCCTCGTCCTTGACGTGGAGTGCGTCGACGGCGAGCTCGTCGCCGGCCCGGGGCGCCTGGACCAGGGGCGTCGCCCCCTCGCCCATCGACGTTGGTGCCACCGGGAGCGCCTCGTGAAACGCCCAGCTGCCCTCCCGCTCCTCGAGCGTCGCGCGGGACGACACGCCCGCCTCGAGGTCGTACGTCGCGTCGAGGACGCCGCCGCAGTCCGTACACCTGGTCGCGACTGGCTCCTCGTCGATGGCACCGCAGTCCGTACAGCGGTAGCCCTCGAAGCTGCTCATGCCGGGGACTGGCGCGCCCGGGTCAAAGCCCTGTCCGTCCGGGGTCGACGGGCACGGACCGCTCCCCGAGCGGACCCGGAGGCGAGCCGACGACGTGTCGCCGAAGCCACAAGAGATATTCGTACCCACGTCGAACCGCGACCAGATACGGTCGACCGTCCCGCGACCCCCGCGCGGTCGACCGGGGACCACAGCGTGCATCCGAGCGACCTGACCCGACGGCAGCTGCTCGCCATCGCGGCCGGAACCGGGACGGCGGGCGTCCTCGGCGCGGCCGGACTCGGCGCCTTCGACCGCGGAGCGGACGCGCCGACCACTGAGATCGGCGACGAGGAGAGCCGCCGGCTCGCCGAGGCGTTCGCGCCGGTCTACTACTTCGACCGGTTCGAGAAGTGGTTCCCGACCGACCCCCGGCCCTACGAGCGCGAGGCGGACGGCGACCCCGTGGTCGACGGGTTCGCCGCCTTCGACGGCTACACCCGGCGGTTCCGCGAGGCCGGCGAGCCGCCGGACCCGACGGTGTTCTACCGGGTGGTCGGCTACGAGGACTCGCCGCTGGCCGCGGTCCAGTACTGGTGGTACGCCGCCTTCGACCAGTTCTCCGTGAACTTCCACTGGCACGACTGGGAGCTCACGCAGGTGTTCGTCGACCGCGAGACGGGCGAGCCGCAGCTGTTCGTCGGGAGCGCCCACTCCCGGAAGGTACCGAACAACGAGTTCCTCGACCCGGAGACGCCCGCCGTGCCCCGCGTGCTCCCCGAGCTGGGCTCACACTCCGGCGGCATCTCCGTCAACCGGATCGAGGACCGGTTCACCCGCAACCCGGTCGAGGACACCATCGCCGACGTGACCAACGACGCCATCGAGGGCGTCGGCGCCGACATCCCCGCCGCCTACGGGTTGCCGCGCGACGAGGGGTTCCGGCTCCCCTACGTGGTCCCCGAGCTGGACGGCGCGCCGATCTACGAGCACGACCGGCTGCCGGCGGTCGACCGCGAGGCCCTCGTCGACGGGTCGCTGACCGTCCGGTCGTTCGACGACCTCTCGGAACCGCCTGGCGACCTGCCCGCCCGCGAGACCGGCCGGGTGTTCGCCTTCGACGCCGAGACCGACGAGGCCGACGTCGACGTCACCTACGAGCTCGTGCCGACGACCGAACTCGAACACATCACCGCCTTCACCGGCCCGCAGCTCGGCTTCGAGTTCGCCGTCCCGGAGTTCGGCGAGGACCTGGTCGCCAGCCACATCACGACGGTGACTTTGCCGTGGACCCAGCCGCGGTACGACGACCCCGGCGCCGACATCTCCGACCCCGCCCACCGGCAGGCGCTCGCCGACGCCTACGACGCCATCGGCGAGCCGGCGCCGGTCAACCGGCTCGTGGCGGCCGTCAGGACCGTCGAGCGCGACGAGGAGGCGCCCGAGGGCGAGGGCGTCACGACGAGGGAGCCGGCGACCGAGTCCGTCGCCATCGTCGAGAGCGACCCCGTCGCCGTCCCGACGTTCGTCGGTACCGTCGCCGTCGACGGCCTCGCGGCCGGCGAGCACCGCCTGACCGTGAACGGGCCCGGTTCGGCGCCCCACAGCGAGCGGGTCGAGGTGACCGAGGACGACCGCCCCGACGTCGCCGGCGCGGACGGCGAGATCGCGCTCACGCCGAACCGCGCGGCGGTGAAGCTGGAGGTCGACGCCGACGGCACCGACGCCGACCTGGCGACCCTCGCGGTGGAGGACGACTTCGGCGGTCGACTCTACGATGCGCCGATGGACGGTCCGGACGCCGTCTACGTCCATCGCGGGGGCGCATACACGACGGAGGTCGAGGACGCCGACGGCGCCCTCGGCGCGTTCAGGGTGAACCCGGCGGCCGACGGCGGCGGTTCTGCCGGCGACGACGGTGACGGTGGGGAAGGGGCCGCCGCCGTCCGGATCGAGCAGCCCGACACCGGCAAAGCGTCGCTGGCGAGCTTCGTCTCCACCATCGGCCGGGAGACCGTCGGCAGCGTCGAGGCCGCAGCCGACGTCACCCTCGACGGGATCGGTGGAGACGTCGGCCCCGGCGGCGGGACGGCGACGCCGACCGCGAGCGACAGCGGTAGCGGCAGCGGCAACGATTCCGAAAACGGCGCGGGCGGATCCGGCAACGACGCCGGGCAGTCGACCACGCCGACACCGACGCCGACCGGGGAGGACGACCTGCTCGAGAACACCGGTCGTCAGACCGGCCCCGTCTTCGGGCTGTTACGGGCGCTGCAGGCCGTCCTCGGCGCGGCGGACAGGGCGTCCGAGCGGGCCGCCGCGGGCGATCGCACGAACACCGACCGGGCGCTCGAGGTACTCACCGCACGGCTCGATGACGTCGCCGACCGGCTCGATAGCGCCCGTGGCGACCTCCCGGACCCGACGGGACGGGCCGTCGAGAACCGGATCGAGCAGGCTCGACGGCGCGCCGACCAGGCGCTCGAGACGGAGAAGCTCTGAGGGGACCGCCGGGACGGAAAGCTTGTTTGGCGGGGCCGCCGGACCCCTCGCCATGCACGTCGTCGCCGGCGTTGGGCTGGCCGGCTGGTCGCGGCGCGACACCTCGCGGCCGCCGGGCCATCGTCGACTGTCTCGAGGCGACCGACGTCACGGCCGCCGGGGACGGCGTGACGGTCTCGACGACGCCGGTCGGGAGCCCCGCGAAGGAGTGAGGAGGTCGCCGGCGACGACCACCTCGCGCGGCTCGTAGCGGTCACGGAGGGCGGCGAACCGCGCCCGGAGGTCCTCGTGTTCCCCGAGGCGGAACGCCACCTCGGAGGTCTCGTCGCGGCCGACGTGGAGGTCCGCACACACGAGGGCCTCGGCGGCCGGGAGGTAGACCGGCCGGTCCGGGTTCGAACTCCATGCCCGTGGTACCGTCGCCGGGGACAACGCGGTGACGCAACGGGCGCAGGACGGCCCTCGAGTCGTGGCGTCGCCACACGGCCGTCGTCGTCCGGGTTTTATGGCTGCCCGCGCCGTGGCGACGGTATGGTCGACGTCCTCGACAACAAGCGGGCGGCCACGAAGTTCCGCGTCCTGGTGGAGATCGCGGACCGCCAGCCGGCCGTCAACCAGGGCGAGATCGCGGAGGCCGTCGGGGTGACCAGCCAGGCCGTCTCGGAGTACATCCGGGAGCTGGTCGCCGAGGGGTTCGTCGAGAAGGAGGCCCGGTCGCGGTACCGGGTCACCAACGAGGGCGTCGACTGGCTGCTCCAGCAGGCCGGCGACGTCCGGCGGTTCGCCGACCACGTCACCGAGGACGTGCTCGGGAGCATGCAGGAGGACGCCGCGCTGGCGACGGCGGCGATCGAGGCCGGCGACGACGTCTCCCTGACCATCGAGGACGGCCTCCTGCACGCCGCGCCCGGCGGGTCCGGACCCGCCACCGGCGTGGCGACGACGGACGCCGACGCCGGCGACGTGGTCGGCGTCACCGGCTTCACCGGCATCATCGACCTCGACCCCGGCACGGTGACGGTGTTCCAGGTGCCGCCGATCCGCTCGGAGCACCCCGACGGCTCGGCGGAGCTGGCGGAGGCGGCCGCCACCGTGGACCTCGTCGTCGCGGCCGGCGTCGAGGCGGTCGCGACGCTCCGGCAGTCGGACCGCGAGCCGGACGTCACGTTCGCGGCGGGCGCGGTCGCCGCCGACGCCGCCGGCCGCGGCCTCGACGTGGTCGTCGTCGCCACGACGGACCTGGCCGGCCGCGTCACGGACGCCCTCCGGGACGCCGGCCTCCCCTACGAGGTCGAGGGCGTGTGAGCGATCGGAACCTGTATCGACTGGCGTGTACGTGCCCGAGTTCTGATCGATACGTGCGATTGGCGAAGGGTGCGAATTCGGTTTTCTTGAGTGAGCAGTGGAGAACACCTCGAAAGCCCTCGGCGGGCTCGCGGTTGCTGAGCGGGATATCCTCGCGGCCTGCGGCCGCTCGGATACTGGCCCGCTCAGCAACTCC
>CAZATR010000095.1:0-10615 GCA_964488035.1 uncultured Natronomonas sp. | reverse complement strand
TGTACTCGTTGACGACCTCCTGCATCATCGCCTTCCCGTCGCCGAACAGCATCACGGTGTTGTCCTGTGCGAACAGCGGGTTCGGGATGCCCGAGAACCCGGGGCTGAGGCTGCGCTTGTTGACGACGACGGTGCCGGCCTCGCCGACGTTCAGCACGGGCATCCCGGAGATGGGGCTGCCGTCGGCCTCGTTGGCCCGCGGGTTGACGACGTCGTTGGCGCCGGTGACGATGACGACGTCCGTCTGGGAGAACGTCGGGTTGATCTCCTCGAGCTCCTTCATCTGGTCGTAGGGCACGTCGGCCTCCGCGAGCAGGACGTTCATGTGACCCGGCATCCGGCCGGCGACGGGATGGATGCCGAACTCGACGTCGACGCCGGCGTCGGTGAGGAGCTCGGCCAGCTCGGCGACGGCGTGCTGGGCCTGCGCGACGGCCATCCCGTAGCCGGGGACGATGACGACGCGGTCGGCGGTGTCGAGCAGCATCTCGAGCTCGACCGGCGAGGTCTCCGTGATGTTGCCCTCGTAGATGTCGTCCATCTCCTCGCTCGTGGCCTCCTCGCCGAACCCGCCGAACAGCACGTTCGTCAGCGACCGGTTCATCGACTCGCACATGATGACGGTCAGGATGAACCCGGCCGCGCCGACGAGCGTACCGGCGATGATGAGCGCGGTGTTCTCGAGGACGAACCCGGTGCCGGCCGCCGCCAGCCCGGAGTAGGCGTTCAACAGCGCGATGACGACGGGCATGTCCGCGCCGCCGATGGGGATGACGAGCATCACGCCGAGGATCGATGCGGCCGCGACGAGCACCCAGAACGCCGGCACCAACTCGCCCTGGAGCACCGAGGCCAGGAGGTCCGGTTGGACGACGAGGTAGAGACCGGCGAGGACGGCGACGCCGAGGAGCAGCGCCTTGACGACCTGCTCGCCGGTGTACCGGATCGCCGAGCCGGTGACGACGCCGTGGAGCTTGCCGGCGGCGACCATGCTCCCGGTGAACGTGACGGCGCCGATGATGCCCGAGGCGGCCGCCGCGACGGCGACCTCCGCGGGGAAGGTCCCCGCGGCGCTGGACCTGGAGACGAGTTCGGCGCCCGCAACGAGGGCGGACGCGCCGCCGCCGAACCCGTTGAACGCGCCGACGAGCTGCGGCATCTCGGTCATCTCGACCTTCACCGCGAGGCCCGCGCCGACGAGGCCGCCGACGACGAGGCCGCCGACCAGGACGGCCGGCGAGAGGACGTCGAAGTTGAGCAGCGTGACGGCGACGGCGACGAGCATCCCCAGCGCCGACGTGAGGTTGCCGCGGACCGCCGTCCGTGGATGCGTCATGTCGCGGAGCCCCTGGATGAACAGGATGGCCGCGGCCAGGTAGACCAGCCGCAGCACGGCGTCGGAGAGGAGGTCGGGCATGGTCAGCGACCGCCCCCGTGGAAGTCCTCGAGCATGAAGTGACTCACCAGGTAGCCGCCGACGACGTTGATGGTGGCCATCACGACGGCGAGGAAGCCGAGCGCCGTCGCGAACGCCGTCGAGCCGGAGCCGGCGACCACGACCGCACCGACGAGCGTGATGCCGGTGATGGCGTTGGCGCCGGACATCAGCGGCGTGTGCAGCGTCGCCGGGATCTTCGTGATGATGGAGTAGCCGAGGAACGCCGCCAGGACGAAGAACGTCAGGTTCGTGATGAGGTCGGTCACGACGGTGCCCTCCGTGCGGTCGCGAACGGCGGCCGTGGAGCGGGGTCGTTACGCGGCATCGACGTCCTCCTCGTCGACAGCGTCCCCGTCGACGGCACCGTCGGTGTCGTCCGCACCGTCCTCGCCATCGTCCTCGTCCCGCTCGGCGGGATGGGTCCAGCGGACCTCGCCGCCGTGGGTGAGCATCGTCGAGTCCACGATTTCGTCGTCGGTGTCGATCGCTCCGGTCTCATCGTCGTAGAGGTTCTCCAGGAAGTTCGAGACGTTGTTCGAGTACAGCTGGCTGGCGTGGTGTGGGACGGTCGCGGGCAGGTTCGTGGGGCCGAAGACGGTGACGCCGTCGTGTTCGACCGTCGCGTCGGGTTCGGTGAGTTCACAGTTGCCGCCGGTGGCCGCCGACAGGTCGACGACCACGCCGCCCGAATCCATCCCGTCGAGCATCTCGGTCGTGACGAGTTCCGGTGCCGGTTTGCCGGGGACGGCCGCGGTGGTGATGACGACGTCGGACTCGCCGACGACGCGGGTGAGCTCCTCGCGCTGCTTTTCGAGGAACTCGTCGTCCATCTCGCGGGCGTAGCCCTCGTCGTCGCCGCTGCCCTCGGTCTCGAGGTCGAGTTCGACGAAGTCGGCGCCGAGGCTCTCGACCTCCTGTTTGACCTCCAGCCGGATGTCGTAGCCGCGGACGGAGGCGCCGAGCCGGTCGGCGGTCGCGATGGCCTGCAGGCCCGCGACGCCGGCGCCGATGACGAACACCTCGGCGGGCTGGACCGTGCCGGCGGCCGTCATCTGGAGCGGGAACATCTTGGGGAGCGCCTCGGCGGCGACGATGGCCGACTTGTAGCCGCCGATCGACGCCATCGAGGAGAGAGCGTCCATGCTCTGGGCCCGGCTGATCCGGGGCATGAGTTCCAGCGCGAACGCGGTGACGCCGCGGTCGGCCAGCAGCGCGAGCTCCTCGTCGAGGTCGTAGGGACCGAGGAGGCCGACGACGACCTGGCCCTCGCGGTACGGGTCGATGTCGTCCCCGGGTGTGGCGCCGAGGGCGCGCACCTGGACGACGACGTCGGCCCGTTCGAAGACGGTCTCGCGGTCGTCGACGACCTCGCAGCCGGCGTCGCGGTAGTCGTCGTCGGTCCAGTCCGAGCCCGTGCCGGCGCCGGCGGCGACGACGACCTCGTGGCCGTCCTCGACGAGGTCCTCGGCCTTCGGCGGGACGAGCGCCACGCGGGTCTCGTCGGGTTCGGTCTCGGTCGGTACGCCGACGATCATGGGTCGGGTGCCCGGCCCGGGGGCTCCGGGCGGCGCGGCCGCCGGGCTCCGGTCCGGGCGAGTGGGTGTGGATGGTCGTTCATGTGGTCGGATGACTCGCTACGTGGTCACGCGACGTGGACCCGGTAATAGCCACGGCTCGCAACAATATTCCCCCGTATCGCAATGGCCGCCCCGACGGCGGGTGGTCTCGGCCCGCTAGCCCAGGCCGCCTCGGAGCTCGAACCGTTCGAGCGTTTCGTACTCCGGGCCATCGGCGGTCAGCGTGCTCTTCGTGAGCCGGAGCTCGTCGACTTCGAGGGTTCCCACCTCCGGGTGGCGCTCGCGGACGGCCTGCTGGACCTCCGCCTTCGCGGCGGCGTGGTCCATCCGGGCGAGCGTGACGTGCGGCGTGAACTCGTGGTCCTCGGCGTCGTACCCGATCGCGGTCGTCTCGGCCTCCAGCGCCTCGTGCAGCGCCGTCAGTGCCTCGCTGCCCTCGCCGACGCCGAGCCAGACCACGCTGATGTAGTCCAGCGACGGGAACACGCCGAGGCCCTCGAACCGCGCCTCGAACGGCTCGACCCCCGCGGAGTCGACGGCGCACTCGATGGCGCCCGAGAGCGCGTCGAGGTCGTGGTCGCCCTCGCCGAGGAACGTCATCGTCACGTGGGCCTGCTGGGGGTCGGTCGGGTTCAGGCCCGGGAGGTCGCCGAACGGTGCCTGGGCGTCGGCTACGGCGTCGCCGAGGCCGTCCAGGTCGACGCTCACGAACAGTCGCATGGCCGGTCGTGGGCGGGCGAGTGTCATAACGGTCCGGGAGGACGGTGGAGGGCGACCGGGCGTCGGCCCGAGCCAGGAAGAGTTAAGCGGCTTCACGTGGTGTGTTCACATATGCCAATCGTCGCCGCGGTCGATCGGTCCGCACGGGCGGAGTCGGTGCTCGGGCACGCCGCCGACCTTGCCGACGACCTCGGGGTCGAGCTCCACGTGGTCCACGTCGGCTCGGTGGGCGTCCCGACCACCTCCGGCGGCTTCGACCCCGACCGCGACCGTCAGTACGCCGGGCAGCGGGCCCGCGGCGTCGCCCGGAAGCTGGCCGAGGACGTCGGCATCGGCGAGTTCGAGGCGGTGGGACTCGCCGGCGACCCCGCCGAGGCGGTCCTCGAGTACAGCCGGGAGGCCGACGCGGAGTACGTCGTCGTCAGCGGCCGGAAGCGATCGCCGGTCGGGCAAGCCGTCTTCGGCAGCGTCACCCAGCGGCTGCTGCTGGAGGCCGGCCGGCCGGTCGTCGCGGCGCCCTGAGCGGGGCCGGCGCGGCACACCCCGGGACGGAGACACACCGGCGCCGACGCCGGGAGGCGACGCTGTAGCCGAGAACGACGCGGAACCGGCACCAGCGACGGAGCCGCCGAGCGCGACCCCGGTCGTGGGCAGCCGGGCGGCCGGAACAGATGCTGGCCGCCGGTTCATCGGCGCCGCTGAGGGTTTCGGTTTCCAAAACTGAAATCGGTTTAAATACCGATGCTGCCAACGGATGGGCCACACTCGGGGCACCCCGCTGGGGCCGTCCCGGGAGGAAACCCAAATGAAACTCGCTGTAATCGGCTTCGGGCAGGCGGGCGGGAAGATCCTCGACCGCTTCCTGGAGTACGACACCCGGAGAGGTACCGGCGTCATCGACCAGCCCGTCGCGGTCAACTCCGCGAAGGCCGACCTGGTGGCCCTGGACCACGTGCCGACCCGCAACCGCGTGCTCATCGGCCAGACGGTCGTCAACGGTCACGGGGCCGGGACGGAGCCGGAGCTCGGCCGGAAGTGCACCGAGGCGGACCTCGAGGAGATCCAGACGGCGATCGAACACGGCTCGACGAGCGAGGTCGACGCGTTCCTCGTCATCGCGGGCCTCGGCGGGGGCACGGGCAGCGGCGGCAGCCCGGTGCTCGCCGACTACCTCCAGCGGATCTACGCCAAGCCGGTGTACGGGCTCGGCATCCTGCCCGCCGAGAGCGAGGGCGGGATCTACAACCGGAACGCCGCCGACTCCCTCGAGAAGTTCGTCGACAGCGTCGACAACCTGTTGCTGTTCGACAACGACGCGTTCAAGACGACCGGCGAGAGCCTCGCGGAGGGCTACGCCGCGATCAACGACGAGATCGTCACCCGGTTCGGCGCGCTGCTGTCGGCCGGCGAGGTCGACGCGCTGGGCGACACCGTCGCCGAGTCCGTCGTCGACGCCTCCGAGATCATCAACACGTTCGGCGACCGTGGCATCACGAGCGTCGGGTACACCTCGGAGTCCGTCGAGACCGACGACGAGGGCTTCTTCGACCGGTTCACCGGCGACGAACCGGAGATAGCCGCCGAGGGCGGCTCCGCCGAACGGATCAGTTCGCTCGTCCGCCGGGCGACGCTCGGCCAGCTCACCGTCCCCTGCGACGTCGAGAGCACGAAGCGGGCCCTGCTCGTGGTCTCCGGGCCGCCGGAGGAGCTCGACCGGAAGGGCATCGAGCAGGCCCGGAGCTGGCTCGAGGACACGACCGACTGCCTCGAGGTCCGTGCGGGCGACTACCCGCTCCCCGGCGAGGACCGGGTGGCCGCGGTCGTCGTCTTCTCCGGCGTGACCGACATCCCGCGGGTCGGCGACGTCCAGAGCGAGGCGATCCGGGCCGAGGAGTTCATCTGGCAGACCAACCAGGGCACCGGCGACGACCTCGACGAGCTCGTCGAGTACGGCGAGGAGACGCCGACGCCGACCGCGCTGGACTGACGACCACCGATCCGGGTCGGCATTCCTCCAGGCTGCGTTCCCGTCCGTCCCGCCACGGACCGCGCCAGCACGGCGCGGCCGCCAGGGTCGCAACCCTTACCCGCGACCACGGTATACGGCGAGGTATGACCGACGATCAGGGGGACGAACCCCACGAGTTCTCCGAGGGACAGGGGTTCGGCGAGCCCTACGAGGGCTTCGACATCGACCCGCCGGCGCTCGACGTCGACCCCGACCAGGTCGACCCGGTCGACTCCCGCGTCGTCGCGGACACCCTCGACCGGGAGCAGATCCCGACGGACCGGGTCGACGCCGAGGAGCTGCTCGACGTCGGGCTCGACTACATGCGGATCAACCGCCACGAGCAGGCGACCGACACCTTCGAGCGGGCCGCCCGGTACACCGACGACGAGGGCATCGAGCAGGAGGCCTGGGTGAACAAGGGCGCGGCCCACGCCGAGCTGCAGGAGTTCCAGCGCGCCATCGACGCCTACCGCGAGGCGCTCCGCATCGGCGACGACTCCGAACACGCCGCCTCCGCCGAGACGAACCTCGCGTACGCGCTGTGGAAGGACGGCCGCAGCGAGCAGGCGCTCGAACACGCCGAACGCGCCGTCGAGCTCGACCCCCGGTTCCCGCAGGGGTGGTACAACCGCGGGTTCTTCCTCGTCGAACGCGGCCTCGCCGAGGACGCCGTCTCCTGCTTCGACAACGCGCTCCGGCTCGGCCACCGCAGCCCGGATGTCCTCGAGGAGAAGGCCCGCGCGCTGGAGGAACTCGGCGAGGACGACCGCGCCGAGGAGCTCGCCGGCGAGGCCGAGGAGTTGCGCGAGCAGGCCGAAGAGCGGATGGTCGAAGAGCGACAGCGATGATGCTGCTCCGCGAGCGGTCCACCCAGGAGGGGACGCTCGTCTCGGTCTGTGACGCGGACGTCCTCGGCGACACCTTCGAGAACGGCGAGGTGTCGCTCACCGTCGACCCCGAGTTCTACGACGGCGAGGCCGCGACGCCCGAGGAGGTCGCCGCCAGCCTCTCGCGGGCCGCCGTCGCGAACCTCGTCGGCCACGACGCCGTCGGGGTCGCCGTCGACCACGGGTTCGTCGAGGAGACGAACGTCCTGGAGGTCGACGGCACCGTCCACGCCCAGTACCTCCGACTGTAACCGGCCGCCGGCCGACGCCGACGAACGACCGCCGAACCGGGCGGTACCATTAACCCGACGAAAGCCATGGGTCGGTCCAGATGGTCCAAGCGTCGACCACCGCAGTCCTCCTCTGGACCGGCTACGCCGCCGCCATCGGGCTGACGGCGAGCCTGGCGACGTACGCGCTGGCCCGTCGGGACAACCGGGTCGCCCGCGCGTTCGGGGCGGTCATGCTGGCGCTCCTGGTGTGGGCCTTCGGCGCGTTCGGGCGCCTCCTGGTCCCGACGCCGCTCGGGTGGCGGGCGCTGACGGTGCTGATGTACCTGGGCGTCGCGACCACCCCCGTGCTGTTCGTCGCGTTCGTCGCGTGCTACACCGACAAGGGGGCGCTCGTGACCCGGCGTCGCGTCGCCGCGCTCCTCGTCGTGCCCGCGATCAGCGTCCTGGCGGTGGCGACCAACCCCGTCCACGGGCTGTTCTTCACGTCGATCGGAACCCGGGCCTTCGCCGGTGAAACGGTTCCCTTCGCCACCTCCGGGCCGCTGTTCGTCCTGCACGCCAGCTACAGCTACCTCCTGCTCGCCGCGGCGACGGTCCTGCTTTTGGCCTTCGCCGTCCGGACCCACAGCACGTACCGCGAGCAGTCCGTCGCCATCCTTGTCGGCGTGACCGTCCCGTGGGCGGCCAACGCCGCCTACGTCGTCGGGCTCGGGCCGTCGTTCCCCGCGGACCCGACGCCGGTCGGGTTCGCCGTCGGCGGCGTCGCGCTGGCCTACGCGATGTTCGGGCCCGGCGTCACGAACCTCACGCCGGCCGCCCGGTCGGCGGTCGTCGACGCGATCGACGAGGCCGTCTTCGTCGTCGGCCCGCAGGACGAGGTCGTCGACGTGAACCCGACCGCCCGGCGGCTCGCCGACGCCGAGGAGCCCGTCGGCCGGCCGGCGTCGACGGTGGTGCCCGACCCCCTGCTGGCGGCCGGCGGCGAGCCACGTGCGATCACCGTCGACGGGACGCGCCGGTGGTTCCGGCTCCGCGAGGTCGACCTCCACGAACACGGCGCCGTCCTCCTGGCCGCCGACCGGACCGAGCAGGTGCGGAGCCAGCGACAGCTCCGCGAGCAGAACGAGCGCCTCGAGCAGTTCACCCGCGTTGCGGCCCACGACCTCCGGAACCCGCTGAACGCCATCGCCGGCTACACGGACCTCGCCCGGCAGACCGACGACGTCGGGAAGCTGGAGAACGTCGACCCGGCGATCGACCGGATCGAGACGCTGATCGAGGACCTGCTGACGCTCGGCGAGGAGGGCCAGGTCGTCGAGGACACCGTCACGCTGTCGCTGACCACGATCGCCCACCGGGCCTGGCGCCGCCTCGGGACCGTCGACGCCGGCATCGAGGTCGAGGCGGACACGCGGCTGCTCGCGGACGAACGCCGCTTCACCCAGCTGCTAGAGAACCTCTTTGCGAACGCCGTCACCCACGGCGGCGACGGGGTCACCGTCACCGTCGGGCCATGCCCGGACGGGTTCTACGTCGCCGACGACGGGGTCGGCATCCCGACCGAGGACCGCGCCGAGGTCTTCGAGTACGGCTACTCCACCCACGGCGGCACCGGCCTCGGGCTCCCGGTGGTCCGGAGCATCGCCGTCGCCCACGGCTGGACCGTCACCGTCACCGAGGCCGACGACGGCGGCGCCCGCTTCGAGTTCACCGGCGTCGACACGGACCCCGGCGAGGGCGAGGGCCACGGGACGGCCGGGGCTGCCAGCGCCTCCCCCTTCGAGTGACCCGGCGGCCGCGGGCGCACACACGCCCCGCCCGTCGACAGGGGAAACCGTAGACGGCCGGCCGAAGATTCAAGCGCTCCCCGCTCGGGACGCCGCTATGCAGATCACCGGCGTCACCCAGTACCACCTGGAGCACGTCCTCGAGGAACCGTTCTACCCGACGTGGATTCCCGGGTATCCACAGTCCACCCACGAGCTCGAGCTGTTCGAGATCGAGACCGACGAGGGCATCACCGGCTACGGCGCCTCGCCATCGTTCGCCGGCGGCCTGGAGTACGAGACCCCGCTGGAGCTGTTCCTGACCGGGGAGGATCCCCACGACGTCGACGGCATTCTCGGGAAACTCGAGACCGTCAACCTCGTCGGGCCGCGGCCGTGGCACGTCGAGATGGCGCTGTGGGACATCATCGGCAAGGACGCCGGCAAACCCGTCTACGAGCTGTTCGGCGCCGAGGCCGTCGACATCCCCGTCTACGCCTCGACGGGGGAGGTGATGGCGGCCGACGGCCGGATCGACTACGTCGAGGCCCGCCTCGCGGAGGGCTTCGAGGCCGTCAAGCTCCGCGTCACCGAACTCGACCACATCGGGATCGTCCGCGAGGTCCGCGAGGCCTTCCCCGAGCTGACGCTGATGGTGGACGCCAACAAGGGCTGGGCGGTCCGGGTGATGGAGGAGCCGGTCGAGTGGTCCTACGGCGACGCGCTGGAGTTCGCCCGCGGGCTCGACGAGGTCGGCGGCGTCGCCTGGCTCGAGGAGCCGTTGCACCGCCACGACTACGAGGGCTACGCCCGCCTGCGCGACGCGGTCGACGTGAACGTCGCCGGCGGCGAGTTCAACAACGGCACCCACCACTTCCGCGAGTTCGTCGACCAGGGCTCGCTGGACATCCTGCAGCCCGACGCGGCGCTCGCAACGGGCATCCGCCAGGGCGTCGACGTCGCCCGGATGGCCCAGGAGCACGGCCTCCAGTTCGTCCCCCACACCTGGACGAACGCCCTCGGGTTCGCCGCCAACCTCCACGTCATGACCGCCGTCGGGTCGCCGTGGTGCGAGTACCCGATGGAACCCCCGTGGACCCCGGACGTCTGGTCGTTCATGCTCGAGGACGGCTTCGCACACGACGACGGCACCATCCGGGCGCCCGACGACCCCGGGCTCGGGATCGAGATCCCGGACGACGTCCTCGAGGAGGCCGATTGACGGCCGGGCGGTCCGCCCGAGCGGTGACCGTCACGTAACCACGACCGGTTCCGCACGGCGCGTGGCGACCGAAGGAGTAACCAGCCTCCGTCCAGTATTGAAGGGTAATGAGCCAGCAGACGGAGCCGCTCGACGTCGGGGCCATCCGGGAGGACTTCCCGATCCTCCAGCGGGAGTTCGACGGCACGCAGCTCGTCTACCTCGACAACGCGGCGACGACGCAGACCCCGGAGCCGGTGATCGAGGCCATCACCGAGTACTACCGGGAGTACAACGCGAACGTCCACCGGGGCCTCCACCAGCTGAGCCAGGAGGCCTCGGTCGCCTACGAGGAGGCCCACGACCGCGTCGCCGAGTTCGTCGGCGCCTCCGGCGGCCGCGAGGAGATCGTGTTCACGAAGAACACCACGGAGGCGGTGAACCTGGTCGCCTACGCCTGGGGCCTGAACGAGCTCGGGCCCGGCGACGAGGTGGTGCTCACCGAGATGGAGCACCACGCCTCGCTCGTCACCTGGCAGCAGATCGCCAAGCGCACCGGCGCCGACTGCCGGTACATCCCGATCACCGACGACGGCCGGCTGGACATGGACGCCGCCCGCGAACTGATCGGCGACGACACCCGGATGGTGTCCGCGGTCCACGTCTCCAACACGCTCGGCACCGTCAATCCCGTCGGGGAACTGGCGGACCTGGCCCACGACCACGGCGCCTACGTGTTCGTCGACGCCGCCCAGTCGGTCCCGAACCGGCCGGTCGACGTC
>CAZATR010000094.1:0-10706 GCA_964488035.1 uncultured Natronomonas sp. | reverse complement strand
CAACATCATGAAGTTCACCGAGGGCGCGTTCCGCGACTGGGGCTACGAGGTCGCAGAAGAGGAGTACGGCGAGGAGGTCATCACCGAGGACACCCTCTGGGAGGAGCGCGACGGCGAACCGCCGGAGGACGCCGTCGTCGTCAACGACCGCATCGCCGACAACATGCTCCAGCAGGTCCTCACGCGGACCGACCAGTACGACGTGCTGGCGCTGCCGAACCTCAACGGCGACTACCTCTCGGACGCCTGCGGCGCCCAGATCGGCGGGCTCGGCATCGCGCCCGGCGCCAACGTCGGCGACGGCCGCGTGCTCGCCGAACCCGTCCACGGCTCCGCGCCGAAGTACGCCGGCCAGGACAAGGTCAACCCGACCGCGATGATCCTCTCGGGCCGCATCATGCTCGAGTTCATGGGCTGGGACGACGCCGCCACCCTCGTCCGCGACGCCGTCGAGGAGACCATCGCCTCGAAGAAGGTCACCTACGACATCGAGCGACAGATCGAGGGCGGCGAGAAGCTCGCCACCAGCGAGTTCGCCGACGCCGTCGTCGACAACCTCCAGGACCTGGCCTGAGCGCGGTCGCGACTCGGTCGACCCCCGAACTCACTGCCCCCGCCGCCGGTTCTCGCTCGAAGACTGACTCCGGATACCGCACCGTTCAGGACCCGCTCCGTCCGGGCGGGTCGCCCGTCCCGACGGGATCGCCCGCCCGCGGCCGGACCGGCGACGCCGCCCGCAACTCCAGGAACCACTCGAACGTCCGGACGGGGCTCGGCCGGTCGACCGTGGTGGCGCCGCGGTCGGTCACCGCGATCCGGTAGCGGACCGAGAGTGGCTCCTCGTCGGCCGAGGCGACGGCCGACGCGTCCAGCACCGACACCAGCCCGCTGGACTCCAGTCGGGCCTCCAGGCGTCCGTCGCGACCCGGGACGACGGCCTCGCCGGTCGGGAGCCGGGCCGGGTCCGCGAGCCCGTCGGCGGCGAGTCGGTAGCCCTCGGCCTCCGACGCGGCCGCGGGCTCGAACGCCGCGAGCGTGTCGACGAGGCCGTCGCGCTCGAAGCGCTCGGCGGCCGGCGGCGGCGCGAAGTCGTCGGGCTCCCGGTAGATCGACCCGGTGCCGGCCTCGATCACCCGTGCCACCGCCTCGCCGGCGTCGTACCAGAACCCCCGGAAGAGCCGGTAGGTCCCGCCGGGCTCCAGCGGCCGGCGAACGTACCGCCGGTGGGTCATCGCCGATCCGTCCAGCGTCGCAAGCACGCGGACGATCTCGACGGGATCGCCGTCCTCGGCCGTCGCGGCGTACTCGACCGCGACCCGGGCGTTGGCGCCGGAGAGGGCGTCGACGTGGCCGTCGCCGACCGCCGCCGGGTCGATCTCACCGTCGGCCACCATCGGACCCGAGACGGCCGCCGAGCCCGGGACCGGCGCCGGCGTCACCGTCGGCGTCGAGCCATCGTCGCCGCCCGCGGAACAGCCGGCGAGCATGCTCGCGGCGCCGGCGACGCCCGCGAGGTACGCTCGCCGGTCCATCTCACTCCGTCCAGTCCGGGTCGGTCCGCGGCGGCGCGAAGACGTCGACGCCGCGGACCGACCCGTCGCCGCGGTTCGCGGCGGCGTGCGGTTCCCCGCCAGGGATGGTGAACGACTCGCCCGCCGCCACCGGGATCGCCTCCCCGTCGACCAGGAAGGTCAGCTCGCCCTCGTAGACGAACCCGGTCTGTTCGTGGTGGTGGCTGTGCTCCGGCACCGTCGCGCCCGCCGCGATCTCGAACCCCTGGATGCTCGTGCGGTCGCCGACGGCCAGCCGGGTCAGGTGGACCCGCTCGACGGCCTCGACCGTCTCGCGGTCCGCCGGTCCGACGCGTTCCATGCCGGTCCGTAGGCGGCCCCGACCTTGAGCCCTTCCCCGGCCGTGTCCGGTCGGGACCCGGCCGGTTCGAGTCAGGCACCGTGGCCGCCGGCCGCCTCGCCGAGCGCCGCGTGGGTCTTACAGCCCGCCCCGGTGTTGAGGACGACCACATCGTCGTCCGGGTCGAAGACGCCCCGGTCGGCGAGTTCGACGGTGCCGGCGAGCGCCACCGCCGCGGTGACCGACGCCTCCGGGCCGTCCGACCGAGCGAGCCGGAGCGCGGCGTCGACGGCCGCCTCGTCCGGGACCGCGACGCCCGTTCCGCCGCTCTCGTGGACGGCCTCGAGCATCCAGGGCGACGCGCCGGGGTCGGGGATCTCGACGCCGCGCGCCGCGCTGTCGGGGTCCGACCACGGCTCGTGCTCGCCGGCGCCCTCGTGGATGGCCTCGACGACCGGCGCCGCGCCGGTCGTCTGGGCGACGTGCAGGCTCGGCGGGTCGGGGCCGAGCCAGCCGACCTCCCGGAGCTGTCGGTAGGCCTTCCAGATGCCGATGAGCCCCACGCCGCCGCCGGTCGGGTACACCACGTGGTCGGGGACCGTCCACCCGAGGTCGTCGAACAGTTCGAACCCCATCGTCTTCTTGCCCTCGTGGCGGAACGGCGTCCGGAACGTCGCGACGGCCTGCCAGCCGTGCCGCTCGCGGGCCTCGGCGAAGGCACCGCCGGCGTCGTCGATCTTCCCCTCGACCAGGTGGAGGTCCGCGCCGTGGGCCCGCGTCATGTCCTTCTTGACCGCGCCCGCCTGATGGTTGAGGAAGACGTGGCAGTCCATGCCGGCGCGCGCGGCGTAGGCGCTGGCGGACTGGCCCGCGTTGCCGGCGGAGGCCAGCGCGACGTGCTCGGCGCCGCGCTCGTTCGCACAGGAGATGGCGGCGGCCTGCCCGCGGTCCTTGAACGTGTTCGTCGGGTTCTGGCCCTCGTCCTTCACGAGCAGCCGGCCGACCTCGAGGTCGTCGGCCAGCCGCGGACAGGACAGAAGCGGGGTGTCGCCCTCCCCGAGGGACACCAGGGCGTCGGCCTCGCGGAGCGGGAGGAGTTCGCGGTACGCCCACATGGAGCCGCCGCGACGGGACCAGGTCGCCGGCTCCACGTCGAAGGCCTCGAGGTCGTACCTGGGGTCGAGGATGCCGCCGCAGTCCGGACAGGGGTAGTCCGTGAGGTCCAACTCGTAGCGCGCGCCACAGCCCCGGCAGGTGATGTGGGAGACGCAGGTGTCGGTCGACTCGAAGGAAGCACCGATCGGCATTGGTGGGACTCGAAGCCCCTCGTTCAAAGGCGCTTGGGCGCGGCGCCGTGGCCGACGGGGCTACGCCTGCAGCCCGGCGTCCGCGAGCAGGTCCTCGAGCCGCTCGCGGGCGGCCTCGTCGGGCGGCCGATGCGGCGAGCGCGGGCGGCCGGCCGGAGCGCCGCGCTGCCGCATCGCCCACTTCATCCCGGGGACGCCGATCTCGGCCGTCACCGCGCGGTTGAGGTCCACCAGCTCGGCGTTCAGCCGGCGGGCCCGCGCCGCGTCGCCGGCCGCGTGGGCCGCGTGGACCTCGGCGACCGCGTCGGGCGCGAGGTTGGCGATCCCGAGGACCCCGCCGGTCCCGCCGGCGGCCAGCGCCTGCGCGAGCAGGCCGCCGCTGCCGACCATCAGGTCGAAGTCGGCGCCGGCGGTCCGCCGTCGCGTCCGGAGGAACGCCTCCAGGTCGCCGCTGGAGTCCTTCATCCCGGCGACCGTCGGGTGCTCGGCGAGCCGGGCGACCGTCCCCGGCGAGAGCCGGACGCCGGTGTAGGTCGGGACGGAGTACAGATACACCGGCAGCGGCGAGGCGTCGGCGACCTCACGGTAGTACGCCTCCAGCGCGTCCTGGTCGTGGTCGTAGTAGAACGGGGTCACGACCATCGCGGCGTCGGCCCCGGCGTCGTGGGCGGCCGCCGTCGCCGCGAGCGTCTCCCGCTTCCCGGGACTGCCGGTCCCGGCGACGACGGGGACCGACGCCGTCTCGACGACCGTCTCGACGACCCCCGCGCGCTCGGCCGCCGTCATCAGTTCGGCCTCGCTGTTCGAGCCACACGGGACGAGGAAGTCGACGCCGCGGGCCTCGACCCACGCGACCAGCTCGCGGAGCCGGGCGTGGTCGACGTCGCCCGCCTCGTCGAACGGCGTGACGAGCGGCGGTCCGAAGCCATCCATGCGTACGCACCGGCCGCGGGGCAGTTGGGGCTTTCGCCACGGGCGGGGGTACGGCGGTCCCGCCGGCGGTCGCCGGCACCGAACTTTTCACCGGTGGCGCAGAGAGTCCCGATATGTACGCGGTCGTCGGCTGCTCGTCGTGCCGGGCGCTGTGGCTCGTCGAGGACCGCCCGGAGACCACGCAGTGTCCCCGCTGTCGGACGCGTCACCGGTTCGAGGGGCTGAAGCGGTTCGCCGAGGCCGAATCGAAGGATGCGGCGGCCCGCGCCCGCAGCGAGCTGCTCGCCGAGCGGGCCGACGACGGCGAGTTCGTCGCTCCCGACGACGTCGACCCCGACGACGTCGGCATGACCGGGGAGGCCTTCCTCGCCGCCTCCGGGCTGGACCCCGACGAGGTCGCGGGCGCCGGCGACCGCGCCGGCGCCGCCGAGGGGTCCCGGAGCCGCCGACAGGTGGTGCTGGACGCCCTCGACGAGCTCGAGGCGCCCACGGAGGACGCGGTCCGCGAGTACGCCGCCGAGCACGGCGTCGACGCGGCCTACGTCGACCGGGCGCTGGAGAAGCTCGAGCGGGCCGGCGAGGTCGCGCGGACGGACGGCGTCTACCGCCGGCTCTGAGGTCGACACCGACGTCGCCGCGGACCGCTATCGAGCCCGATCCAGTCCGAACGGGATTTGTACCCGACCGCCGACGTCCGGGTATGGAACGGGAGCCGACCCGGTACAGCCGGCCGCTCGTCGTGCTCGGCCTCGGCGCGGTGCTGTTGGCCGACCTCGCCGTGGGATTGCCCTCGGTCGCGTTCGTCGGCGCGGGCGCCCTGGTGCTGTTCGCGGCGGGCGCGGTCCACCTCGCCGGCGGCGAGCGGCGGGCCGCCGCCGGCTGGGGCATGTTCGCGCTCGCGCTCGGGTTCTTCCGCGTCCTCGAGGCCGGGTCGGAGACGCTCACCCTCCTGGCGGTCGGGTCGCTGGTCCTCGCGGGGCTGGCGCTCCAACTCAGCGAACGGGTCGAGGACCGACTCTGAGCGGGTCCCGACCCGCTACCGACCGAGTTCCGCGTGGGCGCTGGCGAGGTTGTCAGAGGCGAGTGCACCCAGGAGCGACAGCTCCCCGCCGAGGGCGGCCGTGGCGATGACCTCCGCCAGCGCGTCGGCGTTGCTGCCGGCGGGGTCGCCGCCGCCGCGGACGCCGACGACGTCCAGCGCCTCGGACTGCGTCGGGAGCGTCGTCCCGCCGCCCACGGTGCCGACCTCCAGCGACGCGAGCGTCAGGCTCGCGTACAGGTCTCCGTCCCGGACGTCGGCGGTCGTGATGGCGTTGGCGCCCTCGACGACCTGCGCGAGGTCCTGGCCGGTCGCGAGGAAGGCGGCGGCGACGGTGTTGGCGGCGTGGGCGTTGAACCCGAGCGACCCGGCCTTCGCCGACCCGACGAGGTTCTTCCGGGTGTTCGCCTCGACGATGGCCTCGGGCGTCGTGTCGAAGTAGGCCTCGACGGTCTCTCGGGCGACCTCCACGTCGGCGGCGACGGTGCGGCCGCGGCCCTCGACGCTGTTGACGGCGGCGGGCTTCTTGTCCGAACAGAGGTTGCCCGACAGCGCGACGAGGTCGGCGGGCGTCTCCGCGACGACGACGTCGCAGGCGGCCTCGGTCGCGATGGTGGCCATGTTCATCCCCATCGCGTCCTTCGTGTCGTAGGCGAACCGGAGGAAGACGCTGTCGCCGACGACGTACGGCGTCACGTCCCGGAGCTCGCCGTGGCCCGTCGTCGCCTCGGCGGCCGCCGCGAGCGCGTCGACGTTCTCCCGGACCCAGGCGGCGACCTCGCCGGCCTCGGCGACGTCGGCGACGCGGAACACCGGCGCCCGCGTCATCGCGTTCTTCAGGACGCGGGCGGTGGCGCCGTCGGCCGCCCGGATGGCCGCACAGCCGCGGTTGACGGAGGCGACCAGCGCGCCCTCCGTCGTCGCGAGCGGGAGGTACTTCGCGCCGTCGACCGCGCCGCCGTCGACCCGGACCGGCCCGACGACGCCCATCGGGACCTGGGCCGCGCCGAGCATGTTCTCGACGTTCGGCTCGGCGTCGGCGGCATCGAACGTGTAGGCGCCGACGGCGTCCAGATCCGCCCCGGTCTCCTCGGCCAGCAGCCGGCGGCGGGCCTCGGCGGCGACGTCGGGGTCGGCGTGCCGTTCCAGCTCGTGCAGGCGTACCTCGCCGTCCCGAACGGCCGCGACGAGGTCCTCGGTGTCCATACCGGCGCCTCGCGGCGCCGCGACAAATGGCTTCCGTCCCTGCGTCGGCCCGATCCGGCGGTCGGGCCTCGCTGACCCGGCGACCGCAGTGGGTTTCAAGGCCGTCCGGAACGGCGGTCCGGTATGACCGAGGCGGCCGACCGGATCTTCCGGAACGCGGAGGTCCACACGCTCGCCGAGCCCGACGAGACCCACGGGGCCGTCGCCGTCCGGGACGGCCGCGTCGTCCGCGTCGACGACGAGTACGAGGTGGGGTTCCTCGAGGGCGTCGGGACCGACGTCGTCGACTGCGAGGGCGGCGTGCTGCTTCCGGGCTTCGTCGACGCCCACACCCACATGGAGGTGCTGGGCCGGCAGCTCGTCAACGCCGACCTCGGCGCGGCGACCGACCGCGAGGACGCCATCGACCGCCTCCGGGACGCCCCGACCGACGGCCGGATACTCGGGTACGGCTACGACGAGTCGACCTGGCCCTCGGGCGAGTACCTCACCCGGGCGGACCTCGATCGGGTCTCGACCGAGGTGCCCGTCGTCGCGTTCCGCGAGGACCTCCACACCGCCTCCGTCAACTCGGCGGTCCTCGAGCGGTACGGCGACGAGCTCCCCGACGAGGACGTCGCCCGCGAGGACGGCGAGCCGACCGGCGTGGTCACCGAGGACGCCGCGGAGTTCCTCCGGATGGAGACGGCACCTGGCCGCGCGGAGACGAAGCGCCTCGTCGAGGCCGCGCGCGACTACGCCCACGAGCGCGGCGTCACCGGCGTCCACGACATGGTCCGCCGGTCGGACGCCCCGGCTGCCTACCGTGAACTCGCCGTCGCCGACGACCTCGGCCTGCGCGTGCGGCTCTACTACTGGGCCGACCACATCGACGCCGTCGAGGAACTCGGGCTCGTGACCGGCCACGGCGGCGACTACGTCGAGGTCGGCGGCGTCAAGACCTACACCGACGGCTCGCTCGGCGCTGGCACCGCCAAACTCTCCGAACCGTACGCCGACCGCGCGGGCACCGGCGAGTGGGTCGTCCCGCCCGCGGAGCTGGCCGACATCGTCGACCGCGTCGAGGAACTCGGCCTCCAGCTCGCCGTCCACGCCATCGGCGACGAGGCGGTCCGGGCCGCCCTCGACGCGCTGCCCGACGACCCCGACGCCCGCCACCGCATCGAGCACGCCGAACTGCTCCCGGACGGCCTTGACCCGTCCGATTTCCACGCCGTGGCGTCGATGCAGCCGAACTTCCTCCGGTGGGCGCGCGACGGCGGACTCTACCACGACCGCCTCGGCGAAGCCCGCACCGCCGCCTCGAACCGGTTTTCCGACGTGCTCGAGGCCGGCGTGCCGCTGGCGTTCGGCAGCGACGGCATGCCGCTGGACCCGCTGTACGGCGTCCAGCAGACGGTCACCGCGCCCGAGCCAGCACAGCGGCTCGACGTCACCGACGCGCTGCGGGCCTACACCAGCGGCGCGGCCCACGCGGGCCGCGCCGAGGACCGCTTCGGCACCGTCGACCCCGGCAAACGGGCGGACTTCGTCGTGCTCGCCGAGTCCCCGTGGACGGTGGCTCCCGACGGCATCGCCGACATCGACGTGGCGATGACCGTCGTCGACGGCGAGGTCGTCAATCGGGCCTGACGGACGCCGAAGGCGTTCCCCGGCGAGGCGGAAGAGCCGCTTATTTGACGCCGGCTCCCGAACCCGGCGACGGATGCTGCACACGCCCAGCCGGATCGGGCTCGCCGTCGCCCTGGTCGTCGCGGTCGCGGTCGTCTGGTACCTCGAGGGACGGGGCTCGTGGCGCGCCCGGGTCCGGGACCGGCTCCTCCTCGGCGTGCCGTGGGGGACCCTCGTCACCGTCGCCGTCGTCGTCGGCTTCTACCTGTTCGCCCAGAGCGGCCTCGGCCACTGGACGGCCCCGGTCGTGTTCCCCTTCGTCACGTGGTCGTACCTCTACCCGACCGGGATCCTGACCGCCGGCGTCGCCCACGGCTCGCCCGGCCACGTCGTCGGGAACGTGCTGGCGACGCTGGCGTTCGCGCCGATCGCCGAGTACGCCTGGGGCCACTACGCGCCCTCGCAGCGCGGCCGAACACGGATCGGTCGCCGGGACACCGGCGGCCTCCTCGCCCGGCCGGCCGTCCGCGCGCTCGTCGTCTTCCCCGCGGTCCTGCTGCTGGCGGCGTTCCTGACGGCAGCGTTCGCCGTCGGCCCCGGCCTCGGGTTCTCCGGGGCCGTCTTCGCCATCGCCGGCCTCGCGGTCGTCACCTACCCCGTGACCGCGGTCCTGGCGCTCGTCGCGGCAAGCGCCGTCGGCACCGTCGTCCAGGCGTTCCTCGAGCCCGTCGTCCGGGCGGGCGTCGAGGCCGGCGGGCCCGCCCCACCGCCGTGGGCGTCCATCGCGGTCCAGGCCCACCTGCTCGGCTTCCTACTCGGCGTGGCCGCCGGTGCGGCCCTGCTGCGACGCCGCGGCCGCCGCCCCGCGCTGGACCGGGTGTTCTTCGCCACGCTCGCGCTCGGACTCGTGCAGTCGCTGTGGCTCCTGGTGTGGATCGACGGCGAGACGTTCGTCCTCTACCGGGCCGCCGGCGTCGCCCTCGTCGCGCTCCTGTCCGTGCTCGTCGCCGCCGCGGCGGGCGCGAGCCACCGCCCGATCCCGAAACCGCTCACCGTACTCCCGCGCGGCCCGAGCCGTCACCAGCTCGCCGCGGCCTGGCTCGCGGTCGTCCTGGTCGGTACCGCCGGCGGCATCGCCGGCGTACTCACGGGGGGCGACCTCGTCGCGCTCGGCGTCGGCGTCCTCCTCGTCGCCGCCGTCGTCCTGGCGCTGCCCGCGCTCCCGGCACTGTTGCCGGACGAGTTCGTCGAGACGCCGGTGTCACGTCGTCGGACCGCGGCCGCCGCCGTCGCCGTGGCCGCGTTCCTGATCGCTGCACCCGCGGTGCCGGCCGGCCTCGTCGTCGTGGCCGACGACCCCGGCGTCCCGGGATCGAACACCGTCGAGGTCCGTGACTACGACGTCGCCTACGGCGAGAACGTCACCGCCGGGCGGACGTCGCTGGTCGACGTGGGCAACGGGACCGAGCCGGTCAACGCCTCCGGCGTCATCCTCGAGAGCGACGCCCGCGAGATCCGGACCGTCGCCGTCCGCGAGGCGTCGCTCGCCTTCGCCGGCAACGACACCGTCGTCGTCGGCGGCGTCGGCTGGCGCGACACGGTCGCGGTCAACCGGACCGGCTGGACGGTCCCCGGCAACGACACCGTCTACGCCGTCGACCTCACCCACGACGGCGAGACCACGCGGTCGTTCCGCTCCGCGGCCTCGACCGCCGACGTCCTGATCGACGGCCGCCGGGTGGCGGTCGCGCCCACCACCGACGGGTTCGAACTCCGCGTGCTCGCGAACGGCTCGACGGTCGGGACGACACCGGTCCCGGCTGCCGACGAGTCCGCGACCGTGGCCGACCTCCGGCTGGAGACCCGCGTCGACGACGGTACCGAGCGGGTCGTCGCCGTTACCGGGGAGACGGAGGTCCAGGTGGCCGAGCAGGAGACGTACGACTGATCCGAGGGGCGCGCCACCGACACCGCCCGGGAGTGAGGGGGCAGCGCCACGGCCGCCGGGACGGCGACGACGGACCCGGTTGCGGCAAATCCTTCCGGACGAACGGCTCTTTGAAGACGAAATTTTATCAATCGGCCCGTTCGTAGAGGGAGCAACCCGACGAGGTACCCACGCATGCCCGAAATGGAAACGGTCGACCTCGAGACCGACCTCAGCCTGTTCAAATACGACGACCTCGAACAGCTCCCGCCGACCTACCGCGACCTCGACGAGGCCGAGCGGACGGCGCGCATCGAGGCCGCCCGCGACGAGCTGGGCGACGACGTCGTCGTGCTCGGCCACAACTACCAGCGCCGCGAGATCGTCGAGCACGCCGACTTCATCGGCGACTCCTACCAGCTCAGCAAGCGCGCCGCCGAGGCCGACGCCGACTACGTCGTCTTCTGCGGCGTCACGTTCATGGCCGAGTCCGCCGACATCATCACCGACGACGACCAGACGGTGATTCTCCCGTCGATGGAGGCCTCCTGCCCGATGGCCGGGATGGCCGAGGCGCTGCAGGTCGACGCCGCCTGGAGCGAACTCAACGCGGCGGCCGACGACGACGCCGAGATCGTGCCGATCACCTACATGAACAGCTACGCGGACCTCAAGGCGTTCTGTGCCGAACAGGGCGGGCTCGTCTGTACCTCCTCGAACGCCCACAGGGCCTTCGAGTACGCCTTCGAGCGCGGTGACAAGGTGCTGTTCCTCCCCGACAAGCACCTCGGCGACAACACCGCCCACCGCCTCGACATGGCCGACCGGACCG
>CAZATR010000093.1:0-10732 GCA_964488035.1 uncultured Natronomonas sp. | reverse complement strand
CCGCCGCTTCGGGACCGCCCGCACTAAAAGGTCCGATACCGCTCCGGGTCGACCAAGACAGCAAACCCGACCCGACTTCCGAAGCCCTCGGCCGGCTCGACCGGCCGCGGCTCGCTGCGCGCGCCTCCCTTGCGGTCGGCGTGCTTGTTCCGGACGACTCCCTTCGGTCGTCGTCCGACGTTCGCCTCACTCCGTTCGGCTCACCGTCGCCGGGGCCGGAAGTCGACCCGGTCTCGCCCTTCGAGTCCACCAGGCACCGCCTCGCGACCGCACCTCGGTCCTCCCCAGCCGACGCCCTCACCCTCGCTTGCGCTCACGGTTCGCTCCGCTCACCGTTCGCGCATCCGGCGGCGCTCCCGTCGGTCGCGCCGCCCGGCTCGGGTTCGGGCGTCCCTCGCGCGCAGATTTGTCGACCGCCGCTCGCGGCGGTCGACGCGCGCACGCCACGGCCGAGAATTCACTTTCCTGGTGGACTGAAAGGGCGAGGTGCGCTCGCGCCACCGGGGAGTCGGTCTGCGGGCTACTATCCGAGCGACCAGCGGGAGTGAGGATATCCCGCAGAGCGACCGCGAGCGCGCCGAGGGCTTTCCAGGTGGGTGGAGGGTTCATTCGACAGGCCCGTCCCACCGACTACGAACCCGCCAAGGGCGTTCACGTGGTCTCGGTCGCGTCGCCTACACAGAAGGAGAGTGTCCTAGACGGCGAACACACCGTGACTAGTCGTCAACCACGACCTCGACCGGCTCCTCGTCCGAGTCGCCCGTCTCGAACTCCTCGCTGGACTGCTGTTGCTGGTAGAAGAGCGCCGCGGCGACCGCCAGCACGATCCAGGACCGCCAGTTGGCGAGGTTGAGGGTGTAGCCGATGCCGAACGGCTTCTCGACGAGCATCCCCTCGTCGGGCTGCCAGTAGGCCGACATCATCCGGCCGAGCGACGGCTTCTCGAAGTTGTACGGGATACCGAACAGTTCGCCGGACTGCGGCTTCTCGGGCATACCGGGGCGTACGGCACGGCGGGACTTATAGCCACGCCACGCGTCCCGGGCGGCCGCACCGTGCCCGGACCCCGTGACGACGCCCCGTCACTGGTAGCGACCGCGGCCCTCGATCTCCCGCAACTGTCGGACGACGGCGTCGTCGCCGACCGTGGCGTAGGCGTCCTCGAAGGCGTCTAGGAGGGCCGCCGCGTCGTCGGCCGTCCCGCCGAGCGCGCCCTCGAAGACGTGGAGGTCCATCGCGTAATCCTCGACGTCGTCGGTGTAGTAGCCGAGGCCGAAGTCGATGAGGTAGACGCGGCCGTTCCCGTCCGGCCCGTCGGCCGTGCCGACGTCCTCGGCAGTCTCGCCGCTCCCCGACGTCGTTGGCGGCGGCCCGACCCGGACGTTCCGCGGCGTCGGGTCGCCGTGGACGACCCCGGCCTCGTGGCAGCGCGCCAGGTGCCGGCCGACCGCCCGGACCCGCTCGTCGGTCAGCGCGTCCCGCAGGTCGGCCGTCCCGACGTACTCGAACGCCAGGCGGCCCTCGGCGGGATCGACGTCGTAGACGACGGGCGTCGGGACGCCGAGGCGGCGGGCCTCGCTCGTCAGTCGGGCCTCGGTGCGGGTGCGTCGGCGGCGGAGCCGGTCGTCGAGGTCGGGGTGTCGGTAGGCCTTCGACTGCCGGCGCTTGTCCGCGCGGTCCGGCGGGGCGAGGTCGACGACCGCCTCCGCGCCCTGCACGCGGTCGGCCTCCGCGGCCGCCCTCGCCACGCCGGCGCCCTCGTCCCGCCAGGTCACCGGCACCTGGTCGGGCCGGAAGTCCGGCCGGACGCGGGACTCCTCGACGTTCAGGGTGTCGCCGGCCTCGTACATCTTCGCGCCCAGCACCGCGATCATGCCGGCGTTGTCCCGGAGGAACGGCGACTCGGGCGCGAAGAAGTCGGCGCCACGCTGGTCGCACATCGTCGCCAGTATGTCGCGCAGCCGGTCGTTCTGGCCGACGCCGCCTCCGAGGACGAGTTCGCCGGCACCGGTCAACGACAGCGCGCGCTCGCTGACCTCGGTGAGCATCGCGAAGACGGTCTCCTCGAGGCCGCGGCAGACGTCCGCGACGGGGACGCCGTCGTCGACGGCCGCCTTCGCGGCGGAGGTGATGCCGGCAAACGAGAAGTCCATCCCCTTGACGACGTAGGGTAGCTCGACGTACTCGCCCTCGCTGGCCAGTCGTTCGACCTTCGGGCCGCCGGGGTGGCTCCAGCCGACGTGGCGGGTGAACTTGTCGATGGCGTTGCCGACGCCGGTGTCCATCGTCTCGCCGAGCACGCGGTACCGGCCGTCGCGGTAGCCGAGGACGTGGGCGTTCGCGCCGGAGGCGTTCAGACAGACCGGCGCGTCGAACCCCGAGCGGTGCCGCCCGATCTCGAGGTGGGCGACCATGTGGTTCGCGCCGACCAGCGGCACGTCGAGTGACCCGGCCACGGCGCGGGCGGCCGTCCCGGCGATCCGGAGACACGGCCCCAGCCCGGGACCGCGGGAAAAGGCGACCGCGTCAAGCTCCCCGGCCGGGTCGCCGTACTCGTCCTCGACGCGGTCGAGGGCGGCCTCGACGACGGTCGGCACCGCCTCGCGCATGTGTTCTGCGGCCTCGCGCGGGTGGATGCCGCCGCTGTCCGGCGTGTAGGCGTCGGACTCGATGAAGACATCGTCGGCGTCGGCGTCGTAGAGGGCCGCGCTGGCGCACCAGGCGGTCCCCTCGATGCCGAGCACCCGGGTCACGGCCTACTCGAACTCGGTGTAGCCGCACTTGCCGCAGTGCCGGCGGTCGCCGTAGTCGCCGAGGAAGGTGTCCCCACAGCGGGGGCACTGCTCGCGGTCGGTCGACCCGTCCTCGTTGTACAGCTCGTAGCGCGCCATCAGGCTTCCTCCGCGTCGGCGTCCACCTCGGCGTCGGCCGGCTCATCGGCCTCGTCCTCGTCCTCGGCCGCCGTCTCGTCACCGGCGTCGGCTGCCTCCTCGTCCTCGTCCTCGGCGGACTCGGCGGCGTCGGCCTCGTCGGCTGCCTCGCCGTCGCCGACGATCTTGTTCCGCTCGAGCATGTGCTGCTGTTCGACGGACTCGGCGGCGTCGGCGTCGTCGTAGACCTTCGCGTAGCCGACGGTCTTCCGCATGCCGTACTTCGTGTCGAGCTGGTGGACCACGACCTCGCCGGCGTCCTTGTTCAGCTTCGCGGCCAGCGAGTCCCGGACCGAGAGCCGGGAGGGCGTCGCCTCGTCGTGGGTCAGCTGGAACCGGACGTCCGTCCGGTGCAGCATCGGGTTCTCGTCCTCGGAGATGATTTCGACGTCCATGGTTACGTTGCCCCGAATTTTCCGCGAGGCGGTGAAAAGGATTTCGAAGCCGCCGGTCCGCTCTCAGGCGGCGGGCCCGACGACGAACGCCTCGCCGCCGGTTCCGCTGACGGGCCGCCACTCGCCGTCGACCTGGACCTCGGTCGGGCCGAACTGGTAGTAGTTCGTCTCACCCGGCCCGGACGGGGCCTCCAGCAGGTACTGGTAGGTCGTCGAGCCGCTCGCGGGGTCGGCGAACCGCACGCGCTTGACGCTCCCGTCGGTCTCGACGTCGGCGACGGCGTCGCTCGCCTCGTCGTACACGGTCCACGACGCCGGCACGACGTCCTCGACGACCCCGCCGGTCGGCGCGTCGACGGTGACGGTCTGGCGGCTGGTCTGGCCGCCGGTGTAGACGGTCGAATCGACGGCCCGGCTGCCCGACAGCGTCCCGTCGGGCGTCGGCAGGTCGGCGCCCCACGTGCGGGCGAACAGGCCGTTGTCCGCGCCGGTCTCGACGGCCACCGGCGTCGGCGTCGGCGAGTACGTCCGGCCGCTGACCTGGCCCTGATGGAGCACGACGGCGAGCCGCTCGCCAGCCGGGACGGTCGCGTCGAGCGGCTCGATGGGGATGTTCACCTGGAGCTCCTCGCCGGGCACGACGGTTCCGGCCTCCGTCCGGTCCTGGGCGTACCGGAGGTCGACCTGCCCCCAGCCGAGCCGGTCGGCCCCACCACCACCGTCGTCGACGGCGTAGACGTACGCCGTGAGGTAGCCGCCGGGTCCGGTCGGCGTCGCGTCCACCCGGACCTCCGGCTCGCCCGCGACTCGGAGGTCGGCCTCGAGTGGCTCGGACTCGAACGTCACGCAGGCCCGGCAGCCGGGTTGGGGGTCGTTCGGCTGGGTCGGGTCGTACGGGCGAGTCGGGTCGACGTAGACGACCTCCTGGCCGGTCTCCTCGCTCGGCTCGGTCCGGAGGTCGCCGTCGGTCCCGAGGTAGAACGCCGTCGACTCGGCCTCGGCGGGCGGCCACTCGTCGGCCGTGTACCACTCGCCGGCCGAACTCTGGGCGTGCACCCTCGCTTGGAAGGGATCCGTCGGGGTCGTCGGATCGGTGTCGGACGGGAGGACGTCGCCGATGTCGTCCGGGTCGCGGCCCTTGAGTTCGCTCTCGAACCACTTCAGGAGGAAGTCCGCCCAGTCGGGGTTGAACGCCGCAGTCATCTCGTCGTCGTTGTCCCGGATCCGGGCGTCGTCCGGGTAGCGGTGGGCGAACTGGCCGAAGTACACGTGGGTCTCGACGCCCGCCGCCTCGAGCGCTCTCGTCCAGGGGTACACCTGGGAGGGGTCGACGTTCCAGTCCTGGAGGCCGTGGACCATGAGGACGCTCCCGTCGTAGTTGCGGGCGACGCCGGGCTTGAGCACCCGCGAGGTCCAGTAGCCGCTGGGGTCGTACTCGCCGGTCGCGCCGGCGTACAGCGCCCACAGCGTCCCGGCCGCGTAGTTGTCCGGACACTGTGCCCGCGAGAGGTAGGTCGCAAGGCCCGTCCCGGAGAGCGGCGAGTGTTCGGCGAGCGAGATGAGGTAGTACAGTCCCGTGAGTACGCCGTACCCGCGCTGTTCGGGGGCGCCGCGCTTGTACATCAGCTCGTGGATGTCGGGGACGCCGCTGAACGGCACGACCGTCGCCAGGTACGGGTTGCCCGCACGCGCCGCCATCCACGGGGTCGAGCCGTCGTACGAGCGACCGATGACGGCGACGTTCCCGTTCGACGTCTCGTGCTCGCCGAGCCACGTCACGGCCTGGTCGACGTCGGCCTGCTCGTTCGGCCCCATCAGTTCCATGCAGCCGCCGGAGCCGCCCGTGCCGCGGACGGCCACGGCCGCGACGGCGTAGCCCTGCTGGACGTAGTTCTCGGCGAGCCGTCGGGTCCGGACGCAGTCCCGGACCGACCGACCGCGGAGGTCGCTAACGTACGGGGTCGCCCGGAGGATGACGGGCGCCGTCTCGTCCGCGCCGAGGTTCGGCCAGAGGACACCGATCTGGATCTTCTCGCCGTCCCGGCCGCTCTCGAGTTCGACCGTCTGCTCGGGGCCGAACTCGTGGGTCGGGTCGCGGGAGACCTCGGTGTAGAACGCCTCCGTGCTGGGGTCGCAGTCGTACCCGAGGAACGTCATGCGGGGACCGGGTGGCGGGTCGTCAGGCACGGCTCCTTGGCCGGCCGCGCCGCTGACGAACGGGAGCCCCGTGCTGGCGGCCACGCCGGAACGCAGGATCGACCGTCGCGACACGCCGTCGGCGTCGTCGTCGAACATGGGACGCGCGAACACGGTCGACCCGCGCACAAAACCGTTTCCCCGAAAACCACCCGACGGCGACGGTATTGGCCCGGAGTGAACCGGGGGTAGAAGTGGGGTCAGACGTCCAGCGCGTCGGCGAGCCGTCCGAGGTCGCCATCCATCCGCCCGAGCAACTCGCGGCACGCCACCCTAAGTTCGGCGTCAACGGTGGCCAGCACCATCCCCTCCCCTGGCTGGCCGTAGACGACGGCGGCGCCGTCGGGGGCCGCCAGCACCGCGGGCAGTGCCGCGAGGTCCTCCTCGCCTTCGACGGTGACGAGCACGGCGCCAGTCCACCGGAAGGCGTCCGCCAGTGCCGCCAGGAGGTCGTCGGTCAGCGTCGCCGCGGGGTTGGCGACGGTGACGTGGTGGTCGAAGCCGTCGATCGCGTCGGTGATCTCTCGGTCGACGGCCTCGCGCTCGGTCTTGCCGTCGATCAGCGCGACGTCCGGCCGCCGGCCCGCCCGGAGCAGGTGGTATGTGACCATGTCGCCGACGGCGACGATCGGTCCCTCACCGTGGGCCGCGAGCAGCGCCCCGGCGTCGGTGTAGACGTCGCCGAGCGGGTCCTTCAGCTCGCCGCGCAGGTGGTCGGGGAGCCGAACGACGACGTCGGCCATCTCAGCGGACCTTCAGCGCGTACCGCCCGGGCTCGGTGACCTCCATCTCCCGGGCGATCTCGCTCGACTCCGGGTGGGCGATGACGACGTAGCCGGCCCAGTCCTCCGTCAGCGAGTTCGACCCGCAGGCGGGACACTGCTCGCCGTCGTCGACCTCCAGCACGCGGTGGCAGTCGCGACACACCAGCCGGTCGGCCATCTAATCACCCGCCTGCGCCTCGCGGCGCTGCCGTTCCTCCTCGAGCCAGCCGTGCTTGCCGAGCCCCGGCTGTTTCGCGGTGAGTCCGATCTTCGAGTCGCGGGGGTTCCGCTCGTCGATGCTCTTGGTGACGATGCGGGCGCGGACGGCGTCCCCGACGCTCAGCACGCGGTTGGAGTCCCTGGAGGCGAGCTGCTGGTTCTCCTCGTCGTAGGCCAGGTACTCGTCGGAGATCTGGGAGACGTGGAGCAGCCCGTCGACGGGCCCGATGCCGACGAAGGCGCCGAAGTTGACCACCTCCACGACCTCCCCGTCGACGACCTCCTGCATCTGGGGATCGAAGGTGACGGCGTCGAACTCGGCCTCGTAGTAGACGCCCGGCCGGTTCGGCAGCACCGCGCCCTCCCCGACGTCGTGGACCTCCGTCACGGTGACGACGCTCCCGACGCCCTCGTCCATCCGTCCCTCGAGCTTGTCCTGCAGCAGCCGCTTGACAAGCCCCGGCGACACATCCGCGAGGTGCCGCGGCGGCACCTCGACCGTGTCCGTGAGTCGTACCCGTTTGTACATGCTATGGTTCAGTTATCTCGAGTTTGGTTCGGCCCCGTAAACGTATTACGGGAACGTTCGCTGCCAGCAGCCGCTCGCCCAGCGGCTTGTCGCTCGTCACGGCGTAGTCGACCTCGCGACCGACCTCGAGCACCGCGTCGTCGGCGTAGTCGGCGTCGTGCTCGACGACGTCGCACTCCCGGCGTGCCAGGTCGAGCCCCACGCTCGCCGCCGTCGCCGCGGTGCCCGAGCCCTCGGCCAGGCCCGCGAGTTCCGCCAGGACGGCCTCGGGGACGACGGCGTCGTAGTCGCCGAGCAGCCGGTCGAGCTCCTCGAACACGCGGACGTCGGCCTCGACCGGCGCCATGAGTGCGTTGGCGTCGAGCACGACACTCATCCCTGCAGGGTGCCGACGCCGATGAGCCGCCACCGGGCGCCGACGCGTCGGTTGATCGCGGTCTTCGCGTCCGGCTCCGCACACACCGGGCGTTTGAGGTTGACCTCGCACTCGCCCTCCCGGGCGCTGGTGACCGCCCCGACCGTCGTCGCGGTGCCGACGGTGAGCATCAGCGGCTCGCCGGTCGAGATGGGTTCGACGTCGCCCTCGCCGACGATCCGGTCGAACAGCTCGACGTCCATCGTGAACGCGTCGTGGGTCGGCGGGAGGCTGCCCGGCGGGCCCGCGACCTGGCCGGCCAGCGCGTCGCCCTTCGTCAGCGAGGGGTCCAGCCCGGTGCCGACGCCGAGCAGGCCGCCCGGCCCGACCTCCTCGACGAAGTCGCCGCCGGCCTGCAGCGACCGGACGGTCGTCTCGACGGGCCGGTACTCGGACTCGCCGCCCTCCTCGATCTCGCGGCCGGGCTTGATCCGGATCTCGTCGCCCTCCGCCAGCCTCCCCTGCGACAGCGAGCCGCCGAGCACGCCGCCCGTGAGGTCCTCCCACGTCGTGCCGGGGCGGTTGATGTCGAACGAGCGGGCGACCTGGAGGCGGGCGTCGGCGTCGGGGTCCCGGTCCGGCGTCGGGATCTCCGCCTGGATCTCCCGGATGAGCAGGTCCATGTTGACCTCCTGCTGGGCCGAGGTCGGCACGATGGGTGCGCCCTCGGCCACGGTGCCCTCGACGAACTCCTGGATCTGCTCGTAGTTCCGGACCGCCTGCTCGCGGTCGACGAGGTCGACCTTGTTCTGGGCGACGACGATGTTGTCGATGCCGATGATGTCCAGCGCCATCAGGTGCTCCTCGGTCTGGGCCTGCGGCACCGGCTCGTTGGCACCGATCACGAGCACCGCGCCGTCCATGATCGCGGCCCCGGACAGCATCGTCGCCATCAGCGTCTCGTGGCCCGGCGCGTCCACGAACGACACCGTGCGGAGGTGCTCGCTCTCGGAGCCGTCCGGGCACTCCTCGTCGACGGTGTAGCGCTCCGGCTCGTCGAGCTCCGGGCACTCCCGGAAGGTGGCATCGGCGTAGCCGAGGCGGATGGAGATGCCGCGCTTCATCTCCTCGGAGTGCTGGTCGGTCCACTCGCCGGACAACGCCTGCACCAGCGTCGTCTTCCCGTGGTCGACGTGCCCCACCAGCCCGATGTTCACCTCCGGTTGTCGGTGATCCTGCGTCATGTAGTAATGACGTGTACGTCCTCCCGTGCGGGTGATAACGCTTCCGCTTTATGCGTGTCGGGCCGCCCGACCCGGGCTTTCGAACCGACGGCATCGCCGGTCGGTGTCCACCCCGCTGGACCGGACACTTCCGCCGCCGGGCCGACGCTTTTTACGGCCGACCCCGACGCCGCCCGGGCCGCGGCCTCCCCGTGGGACCCCGACCCCGCCGGGGCGGCCCGGCGGCAGGCCGGACTGGACCGGTTCGTCGGCGACGGCAGCGGCCGGGAGTGAGCACCCGCGACGGCGGCCGTCGCGTGGCCCGGCTCAGAGCGTGAACGACTCGCCGTCGACGGCCATGTCCTCGTCGAACGCCTCCTCGGCCGGGACGTAGTGCGACAGGTGGACGATGCGGTACTCGTCCGGCGCGAGGTCCTCGGCCATCTCGCGGGCGCCCTCGATGGTCATGTGCTTGGTGCCGAACGTCCGGTGGGTGCCGTCGTCGGCCGGGTGGTCGCCGCCGGCAGGGTGGTACTCGCAGTACTTCGCCGGGACGATGCCGTCGACGAACAGGAGGTCGGCCCCTCGGAGGACGTCCCGCGAGCGCCCCGGGACGCCGTAGCTCGTGTCGCCGGTCAACGCGAGGGTCGCGCCGGTCTCGGGGTCCGCGATCCGGACGCCGTAGCAGACCAGCGGCGGGTGCTCGACCGGCACCAGCGTGACCTCGAGCCCGCAGGCCTCGACGGGCTCGAACGGCGCGGTCGGCTCGACCGTGACGGCGTCGAGGTAGTCGTACTTCCGCGCGACGGTCTCGGCGACGCTCTCGCCCGTGTTCTCGTCGGTCTCGTCGGGCGCGACGACGGGGACGTCCTCGAGCAGCCGGTAGGCGTTCCCGAGGCCGTCCAGGTGGTCGAAGTGGATGTGGGTGATACAGACCGCGTCCGGGAGGGCGACGTCGTTGGCCATGAACTGCTGGCGGAAGTCCGGGCTGGCGTCGACGAGCAGCGACTCGCCGGTGTGCTCGTTGTGGACGTGGACGGAGAACCGGGAGCGTTCGACGCCGCGCTCCCGGGCCTCGCGGCAGGTGTCACAGCCGCAGTTCGGGGTCGGCGTGCCGGTTGTGTCGCCGGTGCCGAGCAGCGTGACCTCCATCGGGTCGCGGCAGGAGCGGCGTGGGCCTAAACCCCTCGGTCGGCCGGGGCGTCGCGGGCCGTGCTCCGACGAACCCCGTTCAGTCGTGGTCGTGGTCGTGGTCGTGGCCGCCGTCAGAGGCCGCCTCGTCCGAGGTCGTCCCGTCGGTGCCGCCGGCGACCAGCGCGTCGGCGTCGCCCTCGATCATGTCCATGTTCTTGAGGTTGTCCCGCTCCTCGAAGTCCTCGATGGCGTCCATGAGGTCCGACTGGGTGAGCGTCGTCCGGTTCTCGGTGAGGGCGTCCAGCACTGCCTCCCGGAGGACCAGGCGGAGGTCGCTGCCGGTGAGGCCCTCGGTGGCCTCCGCGAGCGCGTCGGGGTCGAACTCCTCGACCTCCATCCGGCGGGTGACGATCCGCAGGATGTCCGCCCGCATCTGCCGGTCCGGCTTCGGGAAGTTCACGATCTCGTCGAACCGGCGCCAGGCGGCGGCGTCGAGCTGGTCGGGGTGGTTGGTGGCGCCGATCAGCAGCACGTCGTCCTGGATGAGCGAGATCTCGTCGATGCTCTTCAGCAGGGTGTTCACCGCGCGCTTGATGGCGGCGTGCTCGTCGGAGGACCGCGTCTTGGCGACGAAGTCGAACTCGTCCATGAAGAGGATACAGGGCGAGAGCCGTTTCGCGACCTCGAAGGTCTTGTCGACGTTCTTCGCGGTCTCGCCGAGGTACTGGCTCGTGATCATCGACAGCTTCACCTCGACGAACGGGAGGTCGAGGTCGTGGGCCAGGGCGCGAGCGATCGAGGTCTTGCCGGTGCCGGGCGGCCCGACGAACAGGAGCTTCCCGATCTCCCGGAGCCCGATCTCGGCGAGGTAGTCGCGGTGCTCGATGGCCTTGACGATCTTGTGGATCTCGTCCTCCTGGTCCTGGGTCAGCACGAGGTCGTCGAGCGTCATCTCGATCTCCTCGGGCGCGCGGACCTCGACGAGGT
>CAZATR010000092.1:0-10762 GCA_964488035.1 uncultured Natronomonas sp. | reverse complement strand
GCGAGGGGGACGACTGACCATGTGCATGAGCAACCTCCCGATCGAGTTCGACGAGCACGGCGACCCGTACCTCGCCGAGGAGGCCGACGACGTGGACCAGCCGACCTGTGGCTGCGACGACGAGGTGGCCCTGGAGGAACTGGACCCCGAGTCGGCGTTCGCGGACATCGCCGACTCGGTTCCCGACGACGTGCTCGAGCACCTCGAGGACGGGCCCGAGGCCGCCGACCCGCCGACCCCGACCGGGGGTGATTGACCGTGGGCTACGAGTTCCGCAACCTCCCGATCGCCTACGACGACGAGGGCGAGCCGTTTCTGGTCGACGACCGCGGCTTCCGCGTCGACCGCCACCACGACAACGGCGAGCGCCTCGACGACATCGTCCCCGACGGCGCGGGCGAGGCCGTCGGCGAGACGGAGGACGTCGAGGAAATGGAGAAGAGCACCGGCGAGGAGATCTACGACATCAACATCGACCCCGTCACCCGCGTCGCCGGCGCGCTGGCGTTCCACGCGAAGGTCGACCTGGAGGCCAAGACCGTCGAGGCCGGCCACTCCCAGGCGACGCTGTTTCGCGGCTACGAGATCATCCTCGAGGGCCGCGACCCGCGGGACGCCATCGACCTCTCCAGCCGCGCCTGCGGCGTCTGCGGCGCCGTGCACTCGATCTGTTCGGCGTACGCCCTCGAGATGGCGATGGGCGTCGAGCCGCCGGACTTCGGGCTCTGGATCCGCAACATGGGCCAGGCGGCGGCGTTCATCTACGACCACCCGCTGCACCTCCACCTGCTCGCCGGCCCGGACTACTCCGAGACGATGCTGGCGGAGTCGAACCCGGACGTCCTCCGGTCGGCCCGCAGCACCCCGGCACCGCACGCCGACGTCCACGGCTACGAGACCGTCGGCGACATCATGGAGGCGCTGAACCCGCTGGAGGGCGAACTCTACCTCCGCGGGCTGGAGGTCACCCGGACCGGCCGGCAGATGGCGTCGCTGATGCTCGGGAAGTACCCGCACCCCTCGACCATCGCGCCGGGCGGCGTCACCACGACCGTGACGCGGCAGACGTTCAGCGAGTTCTACTCCCGGCTCGTCGACATGTTCGACTACGCCAAGGAGACCGCCTACGTCTGGGACGACCTGCTGGACTTCATGCTCGAGGAGATGGACGGCTACGAGCGGGTCGGCGAGCGCCCGATCAACCTCATCGACGTCGGCGGCTGGGACGACCCCGACGCCTACGACGCCACCTACGAGAACGCCGACGAGTGGGGGCGCGCCCGCCACTCCACGCCCGGCGTCGTGATCGACGGCGAACTCGAGACCACGAACCTCCAGACGCTCGACCAGGGCGTCGAGGAGTTCGTCGACCACTCCTTCTACGAGGACTGGACCGACGAGGAACCGCAGTTCGAGACCAACCCGGCGGGCGGCCCGATCAGCCCGTACCACCCCTGGAACAAGGAGACCCGCCCGAAACCGGAGGGCAAGTCCTGGCGGGAGAAGTACACGTGGGGCACCGCGCCGCGGTGGGACCGGACGCCGATGGAGACCGGGCCGCACAGCCGCCAGTGGATCACCGCGATGGCCGAGGAGCTCGACAACCCGTTCATCGAGGCCACCGGCGACGGCCTGAACATGACGGTTCCGGGACACGAACTCCCGGAGATGGAGCTCCGCTGGGACGTCCCCGACCGGCTGAACGCCGCCGAACGTCTCCGGGCGAAGGCCTACCACGTCGCGTACTGCGCGCTCGTCTGCTACACGGGCTTCGTCGAGGCGCTCGAACTGCTCAAGGGCGGCGACGCTTCGGTGCACACGCCGTTCGAGGTGCCGGAATCCGGCACCCACCGCGGCGTCGGCTGGTGGGACGCCGGCCGCGGCTACCTCTCTCACCACGTCACCATCGAGGACGGCGTCATCGACAACTACCAGATCCTCACCCCGAGCACGTGGATGGCCTCCCCGACCGACCCGTTCGACCAGCCCGGCCCCTACGAGGAGGCGGCTGCGAACACACCGCTGCTCGAGGAGTACACCGGCCGCGAGGACTTCTCCGGCGTGGACATCCTCCGGGGCGTCCGCAGCTTCGACCCGTGCATGCCCTGCACCGTCCACATGCACACCGACGACCGGAAGGACGTCATCGCCGAGGACGTCTCCTCGTGTGGCTGCTCGTTCTCCGAGGGCGACCAGCCGGCCGACGAGGCCATCCGCGACATCGTCGCCGGGGACGACTGACGGTGACGCCCACGCCGGCGTCCGTCGACCCCCACCGTCCCGTGCCGCACGACGGACCCGACACGTTCCCATGACCGACATCCCCGACGATGCCGAACGGTTCCACATCGAGGGCGGCCACCGCAGCGAGGCCTCGGGGCCGCTGGACAGCGTCAGCGCCGCGAGTCGCGGGGAGTCGTTCGGCACCGACGCAGGCCTGGTCGCCGGCGACGCGAGCGACCCCGTGCTCGTCGCCGGCGTGGGCTACCCCCTCCTGGCCGACATGGCGCTCGGCACGGTCGTCGCCTACGAGGTCGCCGACTGGGAGCTCCCGGGCGTCGCCGTCGCCGACTGCAGCCACACCCCCGTCGCGGCCTACCAGACCATCACGGAGACGGAGTACGAGGCGGTCCTCGTCGTCGGCGCCGAGAAGCCGGACGGCGAGGTCAACGACGGCCAGCCGGCCGAACACCCGGGCCGAATCCACGAGTACGGCCCCGAGGCCGTCGACGTGCCAGAGGACCGCATCGCCGACCTCGTCGGCCAGACCGCGATGGGGCTGAACACCCTCGAGAACGTCGTCGTCGTCACGAAGGCGCTGGGCGAGTTCCCCGACCGGACACGGATCCTGAGCGTCGAACCGGCCTACGACTCGTGGGGAATGACCGTCGAGGAGTTCACCGACCCCGTCGAGGCGGCCTACGACGAGGTGCTCGACCGGACGCTGTCATTCCTCGCCGAGGCCCTCGCGGCGGCCGACGACGGCGACGCCGCGGCGGTCAGGAACAGGGCCGAGCGAACCGACGGGGATGTCGGATGAGTGCGGACGGGTCGGACGGCGCCATGACGCTCCTCTTAACCGTCTCGGCCGTCGAACGGCTCGTGGACCCGGCTGCCGCCGTCGAGGACGCGCGCGCCTGGAGCGAGCACGTGGGCATCGTCGGCGACGGAACCGAACGCGTCGCCGACGTCCGGGCGTTCGTCGACGACCTCGAGGCCGACCCCGACCTCGTCGCCGGCCAGGTGAGCGGCAGCCTCGCCGACATCCGCCAGCGCCTCCGGACGGAGCGCCACGTCCTTGTCGGCACCACAGACCGGCAGGCGAACATCGCGGCCGCCCTCGGCTGGGAGTACCAGGACGTCGACGACGCCGCCGACGCGGCGGAGTGGGGCGTAGCCGGCCCCGTCGCTCGTGAACAACCGGACGACGAGTAGTCCTCCGGGGGTGTCTTTATCCGTGTCGGGTCCCGCCGTACCGGTATGTGCTACCGACCGTCACACAGCTGCCGACACGAACACCGGCTGCTGACCGACGGCGGCACGCCGGACGAGACGTCGGACGAGGCCTCGAACGGCGACGAGACGTCGGACGCGGCGGACGACGACGGGGACGCCGCGGACCGCTCCAACGTCGACGTGATGGAAGCGGGTGAAGCGGAACCGAAGGACCCGAAGTGGGAGCCGCCGGACGTGGACGATATCCCCGAGTTCGAAGTTCGTGCGGACCAGCCTGTCGTCGACCCCGGCGCCGACGCCGGGGAGGTCGCCGGCGAGCCCGGGGGGGAAGACGGGGCTGTCGGGGGTGGTCCTGGCGCCGATGCTGGTGCGACCGACGACGATCCGACGTCCGGGATGCCGAACGACGCCCGGGCGCCGGGCGCGACGGCAGTCTCCTCGGCGGGAACGGAGGCGTTCGTCGCGGCGCTGGAGCTGTGCGCGCGACTCCCCGAGGACGTCGCGCTGCCGGAGGAGGCGGCGGACCTCGTGCCTGCGGCCGTGGAGGCGGAACTCGAACGGGACATCCAGAACTTCGCCGCCGCGGAGTTCGACAACCCGCGGCCGCACGTCGATACCCTGGACTTCGAAGAACTGGACGGGGACGTCTGGCTCCGCATCCGGATCGGGCTTCCCAACGACGACTTCGAGGACCTCGACCCCGAGCGCCTCCGGACGTTCGCGCTGCAGGAACTCGAGGGCGTGCTCTGACACCCCGGTAGCAGACCCCAGGCCGGGCCTCAGTCGGCCTCGCCGGCCCACTCGAGCAGCGGCTGGATGCGCTCTTCCAGTTCCCGGCCCCGCGGCGTCAGCGAGTACTCCACGCGCGGCGGGATCTCGTCGAAGCTCCGTCGCTCGATGAGGTCCTCCTCGGCCAGTTCCTCCAGGCGGTTCGACAGCAGCGACGAACTCGTCGCGCCCAGGACCTCCTCGAGTTCGCTGTACCGCATCGGGCCGTTCGACCCGAGGAGCCCCACGATCTGCAGCGAGTACTTCTTGCTGATGGCGTCGATGACGCCGTCGACCGGGCAGTAACACGACACCGTCGATCCCCCGCCCGATTCGGCACTCTCGGCGGCCGGTCCGCAGCACTCACAGCTCCCGATCTGTGCCATGCCGTACCGTATGGTGTCCTGGGTAATAACGGCACGGCCCCATGGATGGTCGCGTTCGGGCCACGGAACGGGAGCCATCCGACCACTCGCCCGGGCTGGTCGGGCGCTTTTTGGCGGACGGGGTCCACTCACGGAGCATGGACCACGTCACCATCGCGGACCTCGACCGTGAACCCCACCCGATGGGCGTCAACACGGAGCGCCGCGACGTCGGCGCTGCCGTGGGTACCGAGGATCTCGGGCTGGTTCATTACGAGCTCGAGCCGGGCGAGCAGTTCTCCGGCGGCCTCCACACCCACCACGACCAGGAGGAGGTGTTCCACGTCCTCGAGGGCACCGCGACGTTCGAGCACCGCGAACCCCGTAGCGACGACCCCGTCGAGGACGACCGCGACCCGCGGGCCGGCACCGAGGCGACCGAGGTCACCGCGGGCGAGGTCGTCCGCTTCGCGCCGGGCGAGTTCCAGTGCGGTCGCAACGAGAGCGACGAGCCGGTGGTCGCGGTGGCGCTGGCGGCGCCCGGCCGCCGGCACGACTGGACGGATCTCGAGTCGTTCGCGCCCTGTGGGGAGTGCGGCGAGGTCACCTCCCACGGCGTCCGCGAACCGGAGGAGTCGTTCGTCATCCACTGCAACGAGTGCGGCAACGAGATGCGGATCGCCTGACCGGGACGCCCGACTAGAGCGGGCCGGAACGACAACACACGTAAACCCCCACGCGGTAGCCGTTCGTATGCAAGGCCGCCGCGACTCGTTCCTCGAGGGCGCCCGAGCGGTCGCGCCGGTGCTCCTCGGCGTGATTCCCTTCGGGCTCGTCGCCGGGGCCACGGCGGTCGACGTCGGGCTCTCGGGACTGCAGGCCGTCGGCCTCTCCGTGCTCGTCTTCGCCGGCGCCTCGCAACTGGCCGCCATCGAGCTGCTCGGCGGGGACGCGCCGCTGGCCGTAGTCGTGGCGACGGCGCTCGTCATCAACCTCCGGATGCTGATGTACAGCGCCTCCATCGCGCCGTACTTCCAGGAGATCGCGACGCGATGGCGGGCGGTCCTGGCGTACCTGCTCACGGACCAGGCGTACGCGCTCTCGGTGACGCGGTTCGGGGACGATCGACCCGTCCGGCGGCGCTGGTACTACCTCGGCGCCGCCCTGCTCCTGTGGGGCGTCTGGCAGGTCTGTACCGTCCTCGGCGTCCTCGTCGGCGCCCGCGTCCCGGACTCGCTCCCGCTCGGGTTCGCGGTGCCGCTGACGTTCCTCGCGCTTCTGGTCCCGGCCGTGACCGACCGCGCCAGTGCCGCGGCGGCCGCCGTCGGCGGGACCGGCGCCGTCGTCGGTGCGGGCCTCCCGCTGAACCTCGGGCTGATCGCCGGTGCGGTCGTCGGCATCCTGGCCGGTCTCGCCGTCGAGTCCGTGACCGCGGAGCGGAGGCGGTCGGCGTGACGCCAGTCGGCCCGCCGTCGGGGTGGTCGGCGTGACGACGGAAACCGGCGTCTGGGTCGTCATCGCCGTTATCGCCATCGGGACCTTCGCGATCAGGTTTTCGTTCCTCTACCTCTTCGAGTACCTCGAGACGGTCCCGACCGGCCTCGAGCGGGCGCTCCGGTTCGTCCCGGCGGCGGTCCTCGCGGCGCTCGTATTCCCCGCGGTCGTCATCGTGGACGGGACGCCGGCCGTCTCGGCCGGCAACGACCGGCTGCTCGCCGCCGCCCTCGCGGCGATCGTGGCCTGGCGGACGGAGAACATCCTCGCGACCATCGCCGTGGGCCTGCTCACGTTGCTCGCACTCCAGGCGCTCGTGTAGCTGAAATCGGTTACTCTTTCCAAAAAGATAACCCCATAAGGTTACGTCAATGGCGTCCCAACGGATGCGTATGGGTTTCGCCCGGCGTCGACCCCACCAGGAGCTCTCGCGGGCGGTCGTCAAGACGCTGGGCTACCGGATCCTCATGGTGTGTATCACGGTCGGCGTCGCGTTCCTCGTCGTCGAGGACGTCGGACAGGCGCTCAGCATCGGCGTCGCGGCCAACCTCCTGAAGACGGGCACGTATTTCGGGTACGAGCGGGTCTGGGACCGGATCGACTGGGGCGTCTGAGCCCGCGCCCTCGCTCGGCGAGCCGTCCGGGTCCCGTCCCGGCGGCTCCGTCCGGTCGTCCGCCCCGGCGGATACGCCGGGTTTAAGACCGCGCTGCGGCACCCTTGGTGTATGAGCGGCGAGCAGGAGCTCGGCATCACCGAGTCGAAGGAGCACAATCCCGGCGAGTGGTACGCCGAGGTCGTCCGGAAGGCGGGCCTGGCGGACTACGCGCCGATGGGGGGCTTCATCGTCACCCGGCCGCGGGGATACGCCGTCTGGGAGCGGCTCCAGAACCACCTCGACGGCTGGTTCAAGGAGACCGGCGTCGACAACGCCTACTTCCCGCTGTTCATCCCCGAGGGCTACCTGGAGCGGGAGAAGGACATCGTGGAGGGCTTCGACCCCGAGGTCGCGTGGGTCACCCACGGCGGCCACGACGAACTCGAGGAGCGGCTGGCGGTCCGGCCGACGAGCGAGTCCATCATCGCGCCCTTCATGGCACAGTGGGTGCGCAGCTACCGCGACCTCCCGATGCGGTTGAACCAGTGGTGTTCGGTCGTCCGGTGGGAGGCAACGGAGACGAAGCCGTTCTTCCGCACCAAGGAGTTCCTCTGGCAGGAGGGCCACACCGCCCACGCCACCGAGGACGACGCCTGGGACGAGACGATGACGCGCCTCGAGCAGTACGAGCGGCTCTACGAGGACGTCATGGCCATCCCCGGCATGACCGGCCGCAAGCCCGAACACGACAAGTTCCCCGGCGCCGACACTACGACGACCATCGAGGCGCTGATGCCGGACGGCAAGTCCGTCCAGGGCTGTACCTCCCACTACCTCGGGACCTCCTTCGCCGAGGCGTTCGACATCGCCTACACCGACGAGGACGAGGACGAACGGGTCGCCCACACCACCTCCTGGGGCCTCTCCTGGCGCGCGATGGGGGCGCTCATCATGACCCACTCCGACGACCAGGGCCTCGTCCTCCCGCCCGCCCTGGCGCCAACACAGGTCGTCGTCGTCCCCATCTGGCAGGCCGACACCGAGGACGCCGTCACGGAGTACGCCGCCGATCTCGCCGCCGATCTGGACGACGAGTTCCGCGTCGAACTCGACGACCGCGACGAGCGCAACCCCGGCTTCAAGTTCAACGAACACGAGCTCAACGGCGTCCCGCTCCGCATCGAGATCGGGCCCAACGAGGTCGAGGACGGCGAGGCGACGCTCGTCCACCGCCCCGACGGCGACAGCGAGGTCGCCGACCGCGACGGCGTCGTCGAGTCGGTCGGCGACGCCCTCGACGCGGTCCACGCGAAGCTGTACGCCGCCGCCGAGGAGAACATCGAGAAAAACATCCGAGAAGCGCACGGCCGCAGCGAGATCCTCGGCACCATCGGCAAGCACGGCGGCTACGTGAAGACCGGCTGGTGCGGCGACGAGGCCTGCGACGACGAGATCAAGGACGAGATCGCCGCCGAGATCGTCATGCTCCCGCTCGACGAAGACGAGGACCCGGTCCACGACACCTGCGGCGTCTGCGGCGGCGAGGCCGTCGAGACGGCGTACTTCGCGAAGAGCTACTAGAGACCCCACTTTTTACTCGCTCGGGCTTCCTCGCTCGCTTCGCTCGCTGCGGAGAGCCGCTCGCTCGCAAAAACTTGGGGAAAAACTACCGCCCCGACGCCTCGCGCCGCTCACGGCTCACTTCGTTCGCCGTTCGCGTTTCCGAGACGCTCCCTTCGGTCGCGTCTCGCTGCGCTCGGCGTCGGTGAACCGCGCTCGCTGCGCTCGCGCGGATGCTCGTCTCTTCACAGCATCACCCCTAACGAATCGTATCGCTATCGGAGATCGTTGTAGCGGACGGAAATCCGGTGTGACGAGACGGCGAACGAGTGGCATGGCCGAACCGCTGATCCTCCGGGACTACCGGCCAGAGCACCGCGAGCGCGTCCTCGGCGTCCACGAGGCGGCGTTACGCGCAGAAGGCGTCTACGTGGAGGGCGCGCCGGAACCGGACCTCGAGGACATCACGGCTGCCTATCCCGACCAGGGCGGGATGTTCCTGGTCGGCGAGGTCGACGGCCGGGTCGTCGCGACGGGCGCGTTCCGGCCGGCGCAGGGCACATCGCCGAATACCTCGACATCGACGACGACACGGCGGAGGTAAAGAGGATGCGTGTCGCGCCCGACCACCAGGGTCAGGGGTACGGCCGCCGGGTCTACGAGGAACTCGAATATCGTGCCCGGGAGCGCGGCTTCGAGGCGCTCGTCCTCGACACGATGCCCAGCCTCACCGCCGCCCGTGGGCTCTACGGATCGGTCGGGTTCGAGCAGGTCGGCCGCGAGCGGTTCGCGGATCGCGAGGATCCGTTCGAGCTGTGCTTCTACCGGAAGCGGCTGGACGGGTAGTCGGGCACGACCCGACGGGAGCCCCGGGCAAGCGCCCCGATTCATATGGCATACCAACACACGGCCAATTCATTATATCTCCTTGTATGGGGTAAATCGACCATTAGTGTTTGAGGGGAAGCCTCTTATCCGGGTATCGGCCACGGGGTAGTAATGCCCGAGCGAACGCACTCTTCTGCGAGTTCGACCGGACTCGCAGCCCCCGAGGACGCCCGCGCCAACTGCGGGGTCGGGGTCGTCATGGATCTCGACGGCGACCGGACCAACCGACCGGTCGCCGACGGCATCGACCTGCTCGAGAACCTCGAACACCGCGGCACGACGGGCGCCGAGCCGGACACCGGCGACGGCGCCGGCATCCTCCTGCAGACGCCCCACGAGTTCCTCGCCGACGAGGTTGACGCCCTCCCCGACCGCGGCGAGTACGCGGTCGGCTCCGTCTTCATGCCCCAGGACCGCGACGACGCCGCGGGCCTCCAGGACCTCACCGAGCGCGTGCTGGCCGACCACGATCTGGAGGTCTTCGCCTGGCGGGAGGTCCCGACCGACAACGCGTCGCTCGGCCGGACCGCCGTCGACTCCGAACCGCTCGTCGTCCAGTGCTTCGTCCGCTCCGACCTGGACCAGGACGCCTTCGACCGCGCGCTCTACGTCGCCCGCCGCGACCTCGAGACCACCGTCGAACAGCGCCAGCCCGACGGCTACGCCCGGTTCTACATCTGCTCGCTCGACCGCGACACCGTCGTCTACAAGGGTCTGCTCACCGCCGAACAGCTCCCCGAGTACTACCCCGACCTCCGCGACGACCGGCTGCGGTCGACGTTCGCGATGGTCCACGCCCGCTTCTCGACGAACACGCTGGGCGCCTGGCACCTCGCCCACCCGTACCGGAACATCATCCACAACGGCGAGTTCAACACCATCCAGGGGAACATCAACTGGATGCGGGCCCGCGAGGACGACCTCGCCGACCCCGCGTTCGGCGACGACATCGACACGCTCCGCCCGATCATCAACGACCCGGACCAGTCCGACACCGCCTCCGTCGACAACGCCCTCGAACTGCTGATGCAGGCCGGCCGCGACATGCCCCACGCCCTCCGGATGCTCATCCCCGAGGCGTGGCGCGGGGAGGCCAACCGCGTCCCCGAGGAGCGCCGCGAGTGGTACGACTACCACGCCTCCCTCGTCGAACCGTGGGACGGCCCCGCTCTCGTGGCCGCGACGGACGGCGAGCGCGTCGGCGCCGTGCTGGACCGCAACGGCCTCCGGCCGTGCCGGTACGACGTCACGAGCGACAACCGGCTCATCATGGCGAGCGAGGCCGGCGCGCTCGAACCGGACTTCGGCGAGATCGAGCGGCGCGACCGCCTCCAGCCCGGTCAGCTGTTCCTCGCCGACCCCGACGATGGGCGCGTCATCCCCGACGAGGAGATCTTCGACGAACTCGTCGACGGCAAGTACGCCGAGTGGGTCGACGAGGAGCAGGTCCACCTCGACGACGTCGCCGACACCGACGACGCGACGCCCCGCGGCGAGACCGACGGGCTCCGCGCCCACCAGGCGCTGTACGGCTACACCCACGACGAGATGAACCACCTCATCGAGCCGATGGCCCGCGACGGCAAGGACCCCGTCGGCTCGATGGGCGACGACACGCCGCTGTCCGTCCTCTCG
>CAZATR010000091.1:0-10891 GCA_964488035.1 uncultured Natronomonas sp. | reverse complement strand
CCCCCGAGCGATAGATGAGTCGGCACGAGTCGCTCATCGACGAGTTGCTGTCGGGGAAGCACCGGGCGCTGGCGCGGGTGATCACGAAGATCGAGAACAGGTCTCCGGGCTACCGGGAGCTGGTCTCGCGGCTCCACCAGCACACGGGCCACGCCGAGGTGATCGGCATCACGGGCTCGCCCGGAGCGGGGAAGTCGACGCTGGTGGACAAGATGGCGAAGACGTACCGCGACCGGGGCGAAACCGTCGGCGTGATCGCTATCGACCCCTCCTCGCCCTTCTCCGGCGGGGCCGTGCTGGGCGACCGGATCCGGATGGCGTCGAACGTCGGCGACATGGCGGTGTTCTTCCGGTCGATGTCGGCCCGTGGCTCGCTGGGCGGGCTCTCGACGGCGACGACGGACGCGGTGAAGGCGCTGGACGCCTTCGGGAAGGACAAGATCATCGTCGAGACGGTCGGCGCGGGGCAGAACGAGGTCGACGTCGTGAAGACCGCCGACACGGTCGCCGTGCTCGTGCCGCCGGGCTCCGGCGACGACGTCCAGATGCTCAAGGCCGGCATCCTGGAGATCGCCGACGTCTTCGTCGTCAACAAGGCCGACGTCGAGGGCGCAGACCGGACGGTCAAGGAGCTCCGGGAGATGATCCACATGCGGGACGCCTCGCCGATGGCCGGCCACCACGGCGCCGACGCCGTCGACGTGGACGGGCGAGACGCCCCGAGCCCCGGCGAGCCCGGGACGGACCGTGGACGGGACGACGGGACCGCGGACGAGGGCGAGGACGAGCGGGTGCCGCCGATCGTCGAGACGGTGGCCAAGACCGGCGAGGGCGTCGAGGAGTTCATGGAGGTGCTGGCGGAGCACGCCCGGTGGCTCGACGAGACCGGTGAGCGGGAGGCCCAGGCCCGCCAGCGGTACGCCGCGGAGATCCGGACGCTGCTCCGGGAGGACGGTGCCGCCCTCATCGAGGAGGAACTCGACGCCCGCGGCGGGCTGGGCGCCTACGTGGACGCGGTCACCGCCAAGGAGACCGACCCCTACGCGGTGGCCGACGACGTCCTCGCGCCGATCGCCGAGTGCGTGCGGGACGAGCGGCCCGAGTGACCGGCCGAGCGAGTGCGTGGACAGGTGGCGCGTGGGGAACGAGTGCCTGGCCGGCGGGGGAGTCCCGTCGCTCAGGAGAGTTCGATGGAGACGGCGGTGGCGCCGGGTGGGTCCTGCTCCAGGAGGTCCTCCACGGCGTCGAGTTCCTCCATGGCGGTCTCCGGGTCCTGTTCCTCGATCGCCTGGCGGACGCGGTCGATCCGGCTCTTCGCCGACCGGATGGCCTCGTCCCGGTCGCGGGCCCACTCGCTCGTCAGTTCGTGGCCCAGCCAGTTGCCGAGAAGTTCGACGAAGGTCCGTTCCCACTCGGTGAACCCCTCCCGGTCGCCGGCGTCGCAGAAGCAGAGCGTCCCGTAACGGCGGTCGCCGACGTAGATGGTGCTCCCGATGTAGGCGCCGAACCCCTCGGCGTCGTCGGCGTCGGTCGTCGCCGTGGTGACGCTGCTGCCCTCGGCGGTGGGGGTACCGAGATCGGGCGCGAGCGGGAGGTCGTCGCCCGTGGCGTGGGGGACGGTGCCGTCGACGCTCTCGACGAGGACCTCCGCGTCGGCGCCCTCGCCCTGGACGAGCGCGCCGTACTGGACGTCGAGGGTCTCCCGGCCGAGTTCGAGCAGCTCGTCGACGGGCGTGGCGACGCTGTCGATGACGGTGCGGGCGAGGTCGTGGAGCGCGGCCTCGCGGCGCTGGACGGCCCGCTCGGCCCGGTAGCGCGCGGCGGAGTTCTCGATCCGGTTGGCGAGCACCTCCCACTGTTCGGTGCCGCGGCGTTTCCGGAAGTAGTCCGTGACGCCCTCGGAGACGGCCTCGCTGGCGATCTCCTCGCTCCCGCGGGAGGTAAAGAGGATGAAGGGCATGCCGTGTTCCATCTCGCGGACGTACCGGAGCAGCTCGAGCCCGTCCATCTCGGGCATGTGGTAGTCGCTGAGCACGCAGTCGATGTTCCCGGTTTCGACGGCGTCGAGAGCGTCCTTGGGGTCGGTCTCGACCCGGATGGAGAAGGAGTCCCGCAGTTCAGACAGCTGGTTTGCCATGAGATCCGCCAGGGAGGGGTCGTCGTCGACGACGAGAACGCGCGTCGGCCTGTCCATGCTGGGGGTCCGTCTTTGACGACGTTAATGGTTCCGCCGGAAACGACGCTCGAAACAAGTCGGACCGCCGACGGGTCGCCGCTGCGGTCCCGGGTGACCGCCCGACGGCGCCGTGTCACATGCTCCCGGTGACCGACAAACAGCGCCGTGTTACATGCCCATACCGTCGGCCGCGTCGGGGATCGGGAGGGCGCCCGGGTCGACGCCGAGGCGTTCGGCGGCGTGGTCCAGCGCCATCTCGAAGCCGTAGTACCGCTCGATTTCGTCGCCGTCGGGGGTCGGCCGGACCTTCAGCATGGCGTACCCCTCCCGGTTCTGGGCGACGGCAGCGGTCCGGTCGTCGCGTTCGAAGCACAGGATGCGCTCCTCGTCGGTCTCCCGGTACCGGGCCGTGACGCCGTCGGACTCGGCATCCGCCATGCTGGTCGCTTGACGCCGGGCGCATGCCAAACTACCGGTCCCCGGCGACGTGGGTGGCCACCACGGCGTTCAGGTTCGGCGACCGCGTCGGGCGGACCCGCGAGCCGGGAAGGCTTTCACGCCGCTGGCCCGACGGACGGCATGGAGTGGCTCACCAGCGGTATGCGCCGCGACGTCTGCATCCTGCTGTACGGCGAGGAGCTGCGGGCCCAGACGCTGAAGTCCGAACTCGAAGCCCGGTACGACCGCCGGATCAAGCCCGACCGGTTCTACGGGGCGCTCGAGACCCTAGAGTCGAAGGACCACGTCGAAAAGCGCGTCGAGGGCCTGGAGGACGTCTACTCGCTCACCGACGCCGGCCGGGAGCGCGTCGAGGCGCAGTTCGAGTGGATGCGGGACCGGCTCGCGGCCGAAGACAGTTGAGGCGCCGGTCCGGGGACCCGATATGGAGCCGAACCGGACCGGAATAGAGCGGTATCGAGGCGGGGTGACGGCATGGAACTGACGCGGCGCCGTCCGTTGACCGGGACCGTAGGCGGCCTGGAGAGCGGGCTCGTACGCCTGGTGTGACGCGGGCGCGATCACCGACGAGTACGCCCTGTCGAACGAGTCTGCCGACCCGCCGTTCGTCGAACTCGGCTGCGTCGTCTCCAACGACGCCACCGTCCGTGCGGCCGCCACGGCGACGCTGGAATTCGAACTGTCCGACGGCACGACGCGGACCGCGACCGCGACCCCGTCGCGCGGAATTCCGACCAGGCGCTGGCGAGCTTCGAATTTCCCGACCGGCCCCTCGAGGAGCTCCGGCGCGGAACGGCCCGATTCGCCATCGAGGACTGCCACCGACTCGGGCTGGCGCCGCCGCTGGCGGTCGGGTGTGGCGAGTCGGCCGTGACGACCGGGGTCGAGTAGCGGTCGCCGTTCGGGCGGTGGAGCGGCACCGTCCCGGACCCCGGGCGTCAGTCCAGGAGTTCGTTCGCGATGGTGTTGCGCAGGACCTCGCTGGTGCCCTCGTAGATCTCGTTGAGCTTGGCGTCACGGTAGAACCGCTCGGCGGGGAAGTCCCTGGTATAGCCGTAGCCGCCGTGGATCTGGATGCCCTCGTTGGCGACCTCCCGGGACACTTCGGAGGCGTACAGCTTCGCCTGGGCGGCCTCCTTGACGAAGTCCTCGCCGGCGATCTTCCTGTCCGCGGCGGAGTGCATCAGCAGGCGGGCGGCCCGGACCTTGGTGTCCATGTCGGCGAGTTTGTGCTGGATGGCCTGGAAGTCCGAGATCGGCTGGTCGAACTGCTCGCGGTCCTGGCTGTACGCCAGTGCGGCGTCGAGGGCGGCCTGGGCGATGCCGACCGAGCGGGCGGCGATGGTGATGCGGCCGCCGTTCAGCGTCTTCAGCGCGTGGACGAACCCGCGGCCCTCATCGCCGAGCCGGCGTGACTCGGGGATCGCGAGGTCGTCGAACCGGAGCTCCGCGGTCGGACAGCCCTTGTCGCCGAGCTTGTCCTCGGTGCCCTCGACGAAGAAGCCGTCGTCCTCCTCGGGTCGGACGATGAAGGAGGAGATGCCCTTGTTGCCGGCGTCGGGGTCTGTCTTCGCGAACAGCGTGACGGTGTCGGCGACGGAGCCGTTGGAGATCCAGAGTTTCCCGCCGTCGATGACGTACTCGTCGCCCCGCCGCTCGGCGGTCGTCTCCATGGCGGGGACGTCGCTGCCGGCGCCGGGTTCGGAGAGCGCGAACGCGCCGATGTCCTCGCCTTCGGCGAGCGGGGTGAGGTACTCCCGCTTCTGGGCCTCGGTGCCGAACTCGTAGATCATGTTGCCGGCCAGCGAGATGTGGGCGGCGACGATGGTGCCGAGGCCGCCGGAGCCGCGGGAGATCTCCTCGAGGGCGGCCGGGTAGGCGTGGTAGTCGAGGCCGGCGCCGCCGTACTCCTCGGGGAACGGCATCCCCATCAGGTCGAGGTCGGCGAGCTCCCCGACGAGCTCCCGGGGGAACTCGTCGTCGTGGTCGATGTCGGCGGCGACCGGGACGATCTCCTCGTCGACGAAATCGGCCACCATGTCCCTGATCTGGCGGGCCTCCGGGTCCAGGCTGAAGTCCATATCCCCCGGTTCGCGCGTTCGCACTTTACGCTTCCCCACCGCTGCTATCGCGGGCAGGCCTCGAGGACGGTCCTGGAACCCGGCGATCGGTCTCGGTATGGCTTCTGGATCATCGGTACCGTACAGAACCAACCGATCGGTTGACGGGTGTACCGAGCGGTCTGGGTTTTTCGATGGCACGGCAGTCGAGAACACCTGGAAAGCCCTCGGCGGGCTCGCCCTTTCAGTCCACCAGGGCGCCGAAAGTTCGGCGTGGCGTGCGCGCGTCGACCGCAGGGAGCGCCGCCGAACGAGCGAACGGCGGGTGCGAGGCGCGACCACCGGGAGCGCCTCGAGGCGAGCGGGGAGCTGAGCGACCCGCGAGCCCAGCGAGCCGTGAGCACCGCGAGGGCGGGCGTCGGCTGGGGAGGCGTGTGGTGCGGTCGCGGGGCGGTGCCTGGTGGACTCGAAGCCCTCGGCCGGCTACGGGACGCCCGGCGACACAAGCACCGCAGCGACGCGAGGAGCGCAGCGAGCCGCGCGACCGTAGCCGGCCGAGGGCTTCGGAAGTGGTGGTGTGTTTGTCGTATGGTTCGAGCCGGCCGAGGACTTCGGAAGTCGTCCGTTTATTCCAAGGATCAATAGCCGAACCACCCGCAACGTCGAACCCCTCCACCGACCGATCAAAGCTGGATTGATCTGAAGAAACAACCGTTCGGTACTCGGGCGTTGTTTCGTTTCGCGAGTTCGAGAAAATAAGTTACATCTGACAGCTGTGTTGCGTTCTGCTGTACTCCCCGGTTCCACGATCGAAGCGACGCTCAGTCGTACTCGTAGAAGCCCTCGCCGGTCTTCTTCCCGAGGTCGCCGGCCTCGACCTTCCGCTTGAGGAGGTAGGCGGGTTGGTAGCGGTCCCCGAGTTCCTCGTGGAGCGTCCGGGTGGCGTTCAGACAGACGTCGAGCCCGATGTGGTCGGCGAGTTCCAGCGGGCCCATCGGGACGTTGGTGCCGAGCTTCATCCCGCGGTCGATGTCCTCCCTGGTCGCGACGCCCTCGTCGTAGGCCCGGACGCCCTCGTTGATCCACGGCATCAGGATGCGGTTGGAGACGAAGCCGGGCTTGTCGTCGGCCTCCCAGGTCTCCTTGCCGAGGGACTCGGCGAACGCGTGGGCAAGGTCGACGACCGCCGGGGCGGTCTTCTCGCCGGTGACGACCTCGACGCCGTCCATCACCGGCACCGGGTTCATGAAGTGGATCCCGACGACCCGGTCGGCGCGGTCCGTCGCCGCCGCGATGGTCGTGATCGACAGCGTCGAGGTGTTGGTCGCGAGCACGGCGTCGTCGGGCGTGATCAGGTCGAGGTCGGCGAAGACGTCCCGCTTGACGGTCATCTCCTCGACGACGGCCTCGACGACGAGGTCCGCGTCGGCGAGCGCGTCGAGGTCGGTCGTTCCCTCGATGCCCGCCAGGGCCGCGTCGGCCGCCTCGCGCGTGATGGCGTCCTTCGAAACGAACCGGTCGAGGCTCTCCTCGACGCGCTCGAGGCCGTCTTCCACGAAGCTCCGTTCCACGTCCCGCATCACGACGTCGTAGCCGGCCGTGGCTGCGACCTGTGCGATGCCGCTGCCCATCGTGCCGGCACCGACGACGCCGACGGTCTCGATGTCGTCTACATCGTACATGTCGGGGGCTCCGTCCGGGCCGGGCTAAAGCGTGTCCGTCGCGGCCCGACACGGCGGTCGCGGCGTGGCGACCGGGGTGACCAGAATCTTCTTTGTCCACCTCACCGGACGTTCGACCGTATGATTCCCATCGACGACACGCCCCTGTGCCGGGACGGGAAGGTGCTCATCCTCGCGTACGACCACGGGCTCGAGCACGGCCCGGTGGACTTCCGCGAGGTCCCCGAGAGCGCCGACCCGGCCCGGACGTTCGAGGCGGCGACCCATCCGGCCGTCACCTCCGTCGCGGTCCAGAAGGGCGTCGCCGAGGCGTTCTACCCGAGCTACGAGGACGCCGTCGACCTCCTGTTGAAGCTCAACGGGACCTCGAACCTCTGGATGGGCGAGCCGGACTCCGCGGTCAACTGCTCGGTCGCGTACGCCGACGAACTCGGCGCGTCCTCGGTCGGGTTTACGGTCTACGGCGGCTCGAACCACGAGATCGAGATGGTCGAGGAGTTCCGCGACGCCCAGGAGGCCGCCCGCGAGCGCGACATGCCGGTCGTGATGTGGTCCTACCCCCGCGGCCAGGGCCTCAAGAACGACACCAAGCCCTCCACGATCTCCTATGCGGCCCGGCTGGCGCTGGAGCTGGGTGCCGACGTCGCGAAGGTCAAACACCCCGGCTCCCGTGAGGCGATGGAGGACGCCGTCCGGATGGCCGGCCCGACGAAGGTCGTGATGTCCGGCGGCTCGAAGACGACCGACCGGGCGTTCCTCGCCTCCGTCAAGGAGACGGTCGACGCCGGCGGGAAGGGCCTGGCCGTCGGCCGGAACGTCTGGCAGCGGGAGGACCCGACCCGCATCCTCGACGCCCTAGAGCAGGTCATCTTCGAGGAGGCAAGCGTCGACGCGGCACTCGCCGCCGCCGAGCGATGACCGACCCGGTCGACGCCATCGTCGACGTCGTCGCCGAAACCGCCCCCGACATCCGCGACGGGTTCGCCGGCCGCCGCGTCTACGAGAGCGACGAGAATCCCTCCGGGGAGCGCCAGCTCGCCGCCGACGTGTACGCGGACGAGCTGCTCGAGGAGCGCCTGCTCGCCGTGGACGCCGTCGGGAGCTACGCCAGCGAGGAACGCGACGACGTGATCCCGGCCGACGGCGACGGCACTCTCCACGTCGCCTGCGACCCCCTGGACGGCTCCTCGAACCTCAAATCGAACAACACGATGGGAACCCTGTTCGGCATCTACGACGCGCCGCTGCCGGCGCCCGGCTCGGCGCTCCGGGCGGCCGGATACGTGCTCTTCGGCCCCATCACCACGATGGTCACCGCCCGCGACGGCACCGTCCGCCAGTGGGTCCTCGAGGACGGCACCCGTGAACTGGTCGAGGACGACCTCCGGTTGCCCGACGACCCGATGGTGTACGGGTTCGGCGGCCGCGTGCCGCAGTGGAGCGAGGCGTTCGCCGGCTACGTCGCCGAGGTCGAGGCCGACCTCAAGCTCCGGTACGGTGGCGCGATGATCGGCGACGTCAACCAGGTGCTCACCTACGGCGGGATATTCGGCTACCCCGGGCTGCGCGACCGGCCCGAGGGCAAGCTCCGGCTCCTGTTCGAGGGCCACCCGATCGCCCACGTGGTCGAGACCGCCGGCGGCGCCTCCTCGAACGGCGACCGGTCGTTGCTCGACCTCGAACCCGACCGGCTCCACGAACGCACCCCCTTGTTCGTCGGCGACGAGACGTACGTCGAGCGGCTCGAGGCCGCGCTGGCCTGACCACAAGCTCTCGTGGCCTCCGCCGGTGGCCTGACCACAAGCTATTGTTGTCACCGGCGAGACGAACGCCCATGCGCGACGTCCCGCCGCTCCCGGTCGCCGACGACGGGCCGGCGTTCGGCACCTACGCCGGCCGATTCACGGACACCGACCTCGGGCTCGCCGAGCGCGGCGTCGGCCGGCTCCGGCGGGCGCTCTCCGAGAAGCGCTGGCAGTGGTTCGCCGCGTTCGACGACGCGGTCGCGGTCGGCGGCGCGGTCGTCGACGCCGGCCTCGTCGGCACCGCCTTCCTGTGGGTCGCCGACCGGGGGACCGGCGAGCTGCTCGTCGACGCCGACCTCGTCGTCCCGGCGCCGCTCGTGTCGGTCGCCACCGAGCCGGCGAGCGGCGTCGTCGCCCGCGTCGACCTGCCGCGCCGCCGGCTCCGGGTCACCCGCACGGGCGAGGCGGTCGCGGTCGACGCCCGCTTCGCCGGCGCCGACGTCGCCCTCGCCGCGAGCACGGCCGACCGGGAGGCCGTCTCGGCGGTCTGTCCGGTCCCGGACCGCGACCGCGGCGTGAACGTCACCCAGAAGGAGACCGGCGTCCCGTTCGAGGGCCACGTCGCCGTCGACGACACCCACGATTTCGACGGCGTCGGCGCACTCGACTACAGCCACGGACTGCTCGCCCGGGAGACGACGTGGCGCTGGGCCATCGGGAGCTGCACCGCGGCGGACGGGACGCCCGTCGGGTTCAACCTCGCGAGCGGGTTCAACGACGGCCTGGAGAACGCAGCGTGGGTCGACGGCGACCCCGAGCCCGTCGGCGAGGCCACCATCGAGGCCGACGGGGACGCCTGGCGGGCCGAAAGCGCCTGCGGGACCGTCGACGTCGCGCTCGCGGTGGAGGGAAGCCGCGAGGAGGACCTCGACGTCGGCCTGATCGCATCCCGGTACAGCCAGCCGTTCGGCAACTGGTCCGGGACCGTCGCCGGCCACGACGTCGAGGGCGTCGGCGTCGCCGAACGGCACCTGGCCCGCTGGTAGTCGGCGCCCGCCCGCGGGCCGGACCGTGTGGCCCCGCCATCGGAATCCGCGACCTCCGCCGCCCCGACGCGGGCGATGGAAAACGGTTTAGTCGCACCGCCGGAGCGTAGAGGTATGAAGGTCCGCATCGGAGGCGACGCGAGCGTCGAGGAGGCGGAGGCCATCGCGCGGGCGATGGCCACCCACGCCGAGACGGCCGTCGAGGTGTACGTCGGCACCGCCGACGAGCCGGCCGCCCACGGGGAGGCGGATCTATCGCCGATCGAGGACGACCTGGGCCCGACCGAGCGCGAGGAGCTGCTGCTCGAACAGATCGAGGCGATCGAGCAGGGCGGCCCGGAGAAGTACAGAGAGCGGCTCTCCGAGCAGGGTAAGCTCTTCGTCCGCGACCGCCTCGAGTTGTGGTTCGGCGAGGACGGGCTCACGTTCGAGGACGGGAAGTTCGCGGAGTTCGACGCCGACGACCGGCTGCCCGCCGACGGCCTGCTGACCGGCGCCGCGGAGTTCGAGGACCGCGACGTCCACTTCATGGCGAACGACTTCACCGTGAAGGCCGGCTCGATGGCCGGCAAGGGCGTCGAGAAGTTCCTCCGGATGCAACAGCGCGCGCTGAAGACCGGCAAGCCGGTGCTGTACCTGATGGATTCGTCCGGCGGCCGCATCGACCAGCAGACCGGGTTCTTCGCGAACCGCGAGGGCATCGGGAAGTACTACTACAACCACTCGATGCTCTCCGGGCGCGTCCCCCAGATCTGCGTGCTCTACGGCCCCTGCATCGCCGGCGCGGCGTACACGCCGGTGTTCGCCGACTTCACGGTGATGGTCGAGGGGATGAGCGCGATGGCGATCGCCAGCCCGCGGATGGTCGAGATGGTGACCGGCGAGGACATCGACCTCCAGGACCTGGGCGGTCCGAGCGTCCACACTGCCGAGTCCGGCAGCGCCGACTTGGTCGCCCGCGACGAGGAACACGCCCGGCAACTCGTCGCCCAGCTCGTCCAGTACCTCCCGGACAACAGCGACGAAAAGCCCCCGCACACCGCGCCGAAACCGCCGAAACGCCAGCCGGAGGGAATCGACGCCGTCGTGCCCCAGGCGCCGAACCGCGGCTACGACATGCACGACGTCATCGAGCGCGTCGTCGACCGAGATTCGTTCTTCGAGCTCCAGCCGGAGTACGGCCCCGAGATCCTGACCGGCTTCGCCCACGTCGACGGCCGTCCGGTCGGGGTCATCGCCAACCAGCCCGCCGAGCGCGCCGGCGCCATCTTCCCCGACTCCGCCGAGAAGGCCGCCCAGTTCGCCTGGAAGTGCGACGCCTACAACGTCCCGCTTTTGTACCTCTGTGACACGCCGGGATTCATGGCGGGCTCGCAGGTCGAGAAGGAGGGCATCCTCGAGAAGGGCAAGAAGATGATCTACGCCACGAGCGAGGCAACGGTGCCCAAGCAGTGCGTCATCGTCCGGAAGGCCTACGGCGCCGGCATCTACGCGATGTCCGGCCCGGCGTACGACCCCGAGTCCACCATCGCGCTGCCCTCCGGCGAGATCGCGATCATGGGCCCCGAAGCCGCCATCAACGCCGTCTACGCCAACAAGCTCGCCGAGATCGACGACGAGGAGGAGCGGGAGGCCAAGGAGCAGGAGCTCCGCGAGGAGTACCGCGAGGACATCGACGTCCGCCGGATGGCCAGCGAGGTCGTCATCGACGAGATCGTCCCGC
>CAZATR010000090.1:0-10924 GCA_964488035.1 uncultured Natronomonas sp. | reverse complement strand
TCCGGTACGAGGGCGAGGACCAGGTCATCTACGAGGGCGAGCTGGCCGACGGGACTGGGACCATCTCCTACACCGCCTGGACGGACTTCGCGCTGTCGCCCGGCGACACCATCACGGCCGGCAACGCCGGCGTCCGCGAGTGGGAGGGCGAGCCGGAGCTGAACCTCGGCGAGTCGACGACGGTCACGTTCGAGGAGGACCCCCTCGAGGTGCCCCACGAGATCGGTGGCGAGCGCGACCTCATCGACCTCGAGCCCGGCGACCGCGGCCGGACCGTCGAGGTCCGGGTCGTCGAGGTCGAGACGAAGGTCATCGACGGCCGGGACGGCGAGACCGAGATTCTCAGCGGCGTCCTCGGCGACGAGACCGCCCGGCTCCCGTTCACCGACTGGGACCCCCACGACGCCATCGTCGCCGACGCCTCCGTCCGGCTCGAGGACGTCTACATCCGGGAGTTCCGCGGGGTGCCGTCCGTGAACGTCACCGAGTTCTCGACCGTCGAACCGACCGACGAGGTCGAGGTCAGCGAGTCGGCCGCCCGGATGACGGTCGGGGAGGCCGTCGCCGCCGGCGGCGTCTTCGACGTCGAACTCGTCGGCAACGTCCTCGAGGTCCGGGACGGCTCCGGGCTCATCCAGCGATGTCCCGAGTGCGGCCGCGTCGTCCAGAACGACCAGTGCCGGAGCCACGGCGACGTCGACCCGGAGGACGACCTCCGCGTGAAGGCCATCCTCGACGACGGCACCGACACCGTCACGGCCATTCTCGACCGGGAGCTGACCGAAGCCGTCTACGGAGGGACGCTTGAGGACGCCCTCGAGCACGCCCGCGACGCGATGGACCGTGACGCCGTCGCCGACGCCATCGCCGAGGACCTCGTCGGCGGCGAGTACCGGGTCCGCGGCGCGCTGTCGGTCGACGAGTACGGCGCCAACCTCGACTGCGAGGCCTTCGAGCCCAGCGACGACGACCCCGAGAGCCGCGCCCGCGAGTTCCTGTCGGAGGTGGCGGGATGAGCGGGTCGGCGCCCGGCCGCCGCGAGGTCGCCTACCGGCTGTTCGCCGCGGAGTTCGACGACGCCGAGTTCGGCTATAGCGAGAGCGACGAGGAGCGCGCGCCGAACTACGTCGTGACGCCGACCGGCGCCCGCGTCAACCGCCTGTTCGCCGTCGGCGTCCTCACGGAGGTCGACGACGTCAACCCGGAGATGGTCCGCGGGCGCGTCGTCGACCCCACGGGCGCGTTCGTCACCTACGCCGGCCAGTACCAGCCGGACGCGCTGGCGTTCCTCGAGCGCGCCGAGCCGCCGGCGTTCGTCGCGCTCACCGGGAAGGCCCGGACGTTCGAACCCGATGACGACGACGTGGTGTACAGCTCCGTCCGTCCCGAGTCCGTCAACACCGTCGACGCCGACACCCGGGACCGATGGGTCGTCACGGCGGCCGAACGGACGCTCGACCGCGTCGGCGTCGCGGCCGCCGCCATCGACGCCGACCTGGCCGGCGACCGACTCCGGGCCGGCCTCGAGGAGGCGGGCGTCGACGAGCGGCTGGCCGACGGCGTCGCGCTCGCGCTGGAGTACTACGACACCACGCCGGCCTACCTCGGTGCGCTCCGCGAGACGGCGCTCGACGCCGGCCGCGTCGTCGCCGGCGAGCGCGACGAGGCCCGGCCGCTCGACGTCCGGCCGGACGCCGCCGGCGGACCGGACGCTCCGACCGCCGGCGACCTCGCCACGCTGGACCTCTCGGGACTGCCCACGAGTGCGGCGGCCCCCGATACCGGCGACTCGGCCGCCGACGCGGGCGCCGATCCGGCGAGCGACCCCGACGAGGCAGGGGACGTCTCGGAGCCGGCCGGATCGGGGCCGACGACCGACGCCGGAGCGACCGACCAACTCGACGACGCGGACACGGCGGAGGCGCCGACCACCGACACCGAACCGGCAACGGACGAGACCCCCGACACCGAACCGGCAACGGACGAGACCCCCGACACCGGGGAGACGACCGACGTCGAACCGGACCTCGACACCGAACCGGCGACGGAGGAGCTCGCCGACACCGCCGCGGCGACCGACGCCGACGCCGAGCCCGGCGACTTCGATCCGGGCGAGTTCGAGCTCGACGACGAGACCAGAGAGGAGGTCGAGGAGGAGTACGGCACCGAGTTCTCGACCGCCGACGAGGTCGAGGAGGCGGACGTCGAGTCACCCGAGCCGGACACGGAGCTGTCGGGCGAGGCGGGGGCCGTCGAGCCGGGGGCCGAGGCCAGCACGGACGACGCGAGCACAGCGGAATCAGTCGCCGACGACGCCGCCAGCGGCACGGCCGGCGGACCGACGGACGCTGGAGGGGCCGAATCCGCCGAAACGGACGACGACGCGGGCGAGGTCGATCTGGAGGACGCGGTCATGGCGGCGATGGAGACCGCCGACGACGGCGACGGCGCCGACCGCGAGACGCTGGTCGACGCCGTCGTCGACGAGCACGGCGCCGACCCCGAGGCCGTCGAGGCCGCCATCGAGGACGCCCTGATGAGCGGGCGGTGCTACGAGCCCTCCGAGGGGACGCTGAAGGCCATCTGATGGTCGAACCGGTGCCCGGCGAGCCGGCGGCCGTCGCCGACTGCGGGACCGCCCGGGCGCTCGTGGTCGCCGACTACCACGCCGGCATCGAGGTCGGTCTCCGGTGGGACGGCGTCGAGGTGCGGAGTCGGGCCGACGAGCGCCGCGAGGACCTGCTGGCGCTGGTCGAGGGGACCGACCCCGATCGGGTCGTGTTCCTGGGCGACCTGGGCGACGGCATCGGCGAGCCGTCGGGCGCCGAGCGGGCGGAACTCGAGGCGCTGTTCGGGGCGGTCACCGCCCGGGCGGCCGTCACGGTGACCAAGGGGAACCACGACGGCGACATCGAGGCGGTCACCGACGGGTTCGAGGACGTCGCGATCGTCGACGGCCCGGGGACGCGCATCGGCGACGTCGGGTTCTGTCACGGCCACACGTGGCCGGCCGAGGAGGTCGTTGCGGCCCCGACGGTGTGTACGGCCCACGAGCACCCGCTGGTGGCGCTGGAGGACGACGTCGGCGGCCGGCGGACCGAGCGGGCGTGGCTCCGGGGGCGCGTCGACCCCGAGGGGTTCCCGGAGTACGACCGGTACGGCGACCGGATGGTGGTCTGTCCGGCGTACAACGACCTCTCCGGCGGCACGCTGGTCAACGCCGAGGACGCGTTCCTCTCGCCGTTCCTCCCCGGGGGGCTTGCCGACGGGGAGGCCTTCCTGCTCGACGGGACGCGACTCGGCCCGTACCGGGAGGTCTGACCCGTCAGCCGGTGTATCGTTTCCCCGCCCATCGATACATGTGTAAATTGATATATCTGTGGGCCGTCACGCTCCCGGTTTCCGGATTTTGGCGTTCAGAGCAGTTACTGTCCGATTGGTGGCGTGTTGAGTGCATCCCGCCTCGCGGCGTCGTATCATATCCTGAAGATAAACTGTCAGGACCGATAGGGCTATATGGCAGTTGGCCGACCTACGAGCCACGACATGTCCATTCGAAGGCAGGAGTCGACCTCCGAACCGGTCGTCGAGATCGAGCTCCTGCTTTCCGACGAGTCGGTCCCTACCATCGCCGCCTCCGACGCCCAGGGCTGCCGGTTCGACCTCGAGGAGTTCATCCCGCAGGCGGAGGCGAGCCACGTCGAGTACTACAGCGTGGAGGGCGGCGACCCGGGGACCGTAACGGAGATGGTCGACGAGCACGGCGCCCGGAAGGCCCAGCTGTTGTCCCGCCGGGAGGCCACCGGGCTGCTCGAGATCCTCGTGACCGACGACAGCCCGGCGATGGTGCTGGCCGAGTACGGGGCGCTCCCGCGGCGGGTCACCGTCGAGGACGGCGAGATGACCATCGCCGCAGAGGTGCCCTCCTCCCACGACGCCTCCGAGGCCATCTCCGCCGTCTCGGAGGCCTACGACGACGCGCGGCTGCTCGCCCAGCGCCAGCAGTCCTACTTCACCCCGCTGTTCAGCCACCGCGAGTTCGAGGAGGCCGTCGAGGAGGCGCTCACCGACCGCCAGCGCGAGGCCCTGGAGGTCGCCCACGAGGCCGGCTACTACGAGTGGCCCCGCCAGGTCACCTGCCAGGAGCTGGCCGACGAACTCGGCGTCGCCTCGCCGACCTACACCGAGCACCTCCGGACCGCCGAACAGAAGCTCATCCAGCTGCTGTTCGAGGACGGAACCGTGCGCGAGGACGGGGAGTGAGGGCGGCCGCCACCGACCCGCGGACGACTGACCCCGGCGTCCGCACCCGGCCGGCCCCGGTGGCAGTCCCCGACCGTCGATCCGTTCGTCCTGACGTTGGGATACCGGATGGTCGGGACGTCCCCGACGGGCGCCGACGCCCGTCGTCGACACGACAGCGACGACCATCCGAGTAACGGCCAGGACAGCAACGGCACCCTGTCGGTCGGCCGTGTCGGGTGATCGCGCCCGGCGCCTCACTCCCGGACGGCCTCGAGTGCCGCCGCGAGGTGCTCGCGCCGGATCTCGATCTCGCCGGCCCGTTCGGCGGCCGCCGCCGGGCCGAGGTCGGTCGCCAGCTCCCGGATGGCGCGCATCGAGGCCGTCCGGAGCAGCGCCTCGAGCTGGGCGCCGGAGAACCCCTCGGTCTCGGCCGCCAGCGCGTCGAGATCGACGTCGGCGGCCAGGGGTTTGCCGCGGGCGTGGACGGCCAGGATCTCCCGGCGCGCCTCGCGGTCGGGCGTCGGGACCTCGACGTGGGACTCCAGCCGACCCGGCCGCAACAGCGCCGGGTCCAGGGCCTCCCGGCGGTTCGTGGCCGCGAGCACGACCAGGTTCGGGTTGTCCGCGAGGCCGTCCAGCTCCGTCAACAGCTGGGAGACCACGCGCTCGGTCGCCTCGCTGGACTCGCCGCGGGTCCCGGCGATGGCGTCGATCTCGTCGAGGAACACGATCGCCGGCGCCGCCCGGCGCGCGCGGTCGAACACCTCCCGGACCGCCTTCTCGGACTCGCCGACGTACTTGTCCAGGAGTTCGGGGCCGGCGACGCTGACGAAGTTGACGTCGCTCTCGCCGGCCAGTGCCCGCGCGAGCAGGGTCTTCCCGGTACCGGGCGGGCCGTACAGCAGGACGCCGGCGGGCGGGTCGGTGTCGGTCGCCTCGAACAGCGGCGCGTAGCTGAGCGGCCACCTGACGGCCTCGGTGAGCACCTGCTTCGGCTCCACGAGGCCGCCGACGTCCTCGAAGGACACCGACGGGGTCTCGGCGACGTGCTCCCGCATCGCGGAGGGGTCGACGGCGGCCAGGGCGGCATCGAAGTCCTCGCGCCGGACGGACAGCGTCCCGCGGTCCTCGCGGGCCCGGAGCGCCCGCAGGGCGGTCTCGGTCACGAGCGAGTGGATGTCCGCGCCGACGAACCCGTAGGTCCGGGCGGCCAGGGCGTCGAGGTCGACGTCGTCGGCGAGCGGCATCCCGCGGGCGTGGACGTCGAGGATCTCCCGGCGGCCGGCCTCGTCGGGCACGCCGATCTCGATCTCGCGGTCGAACCGACCGCCGCGCCGGAGCGCGGGGTCGATGGCGTCGACGCGGTTGGTCGCCCCGACGACGATGACGCCCTCGGAGGCGTCGAGGCCGTCCATCAGCGTCAACAGCTGGGCGACGACGCGGGTCTCCATGTCGGCGTCGTCGTCGCGCGCGCCGGCGATGGAGTCGATCTCGTCGATGAAGACGACGGCGGGTGCCGCGTCGACGGCCCGTTCGAAGGTCTCCCGGAGCTTCTCCTCGCTTTCGCCCTTGTACTTGGAGACGATCTCCGGGCCGTCGATGACCTCGAAGCCCGCGTCGACCTCGTTGGCGACCGCCTTGGCGATGAGCGTCTTCCCGGTGCCGGGCGGGCCGTACAGGAGCACGCCGCCGGGCGGGTCGATGCCGAGTTGCCGGAACAGCTCCGGCTCCGACAGCGGGAGCTCGATCATCTCTCTGACCTGCTCGAGCTCCTCGTCCAGTCCGCCGATGTCCTCGTAGGTGACGGCCGTCGACGGCCCCTCGCCGGCGGTCGGGGCATCGCCGTCGGGCCCGGCCGGCCCGACGTCGTCCGCGTCGGCGGACTCCCGCAGCGTCACGGTCGTCCGGTCGGTGACGCGGACGGTGCCGTCGGGCGTGGTCTCGACGACGGTCGCACGCACGCCGGCGCGCTCCAGCCGGACCCCCTCCCCCGCGCGCAACGGGCGGTCCCGGAGCGCGGCGGCGACGACGTCGGCGAGGTCCTCCTCCGGAACGGCCGGCAGCGCCAGGACGACCTCCGTCGCCGCCTCGACGGAGATCGGTTCGACCGTGACGTCATCGCCGACGTTCACGCCGGCGTTGGCGCGGGTGTCGGCGTCGATGCGGACGACGCCCTCGGCGTCCCCGGCGGGCCAGACCTTCGCGACGGTCGGCCGCTCGCCCTCGATGACGACGGTGTCGCCGCTGAGCACGCCCAGCGTCTTGCGCGCCGACTCCGGCAGCCTCGCGACGCCCCGGCCGGCGTCCCGCTTCTCGGCGCCCCGTACCGTCAGCGTGACCCGCCGGTCCATGCCCGACCGTCGGGCCGCCGCGTGCTTTACCGTTCCGCCGGTCCCGGAGAAACGACTATACGTCGCCGTGGTAGAGTATCACGCATGGTCGCGACCACTGAGCGCGACGGGTCGACGTGGTACGAGTGCGAGGAATGCGGCATGCTGTTCGACGACCAGGGCGACGCCAGACAGCACGAGGGGACCTGCGACTCCGAGGAGCCGAGCTACATCCAGTGAGCTAGAACTGCTTGAGGTTCTGGAGGTCGTGTTCGGTGCGCGCGAACTCCGAGAGCGGCCGGCTGGCGTGACAGGCCGGACAATGGAACGTCCGGGCGGGCTTGGGCAGCTCGCTCGGCGAGTCCTGCCAGTGCTTCCCACATTCCGGACAGAGAAGTCGCACGTACGTTTCCATACCGCCGCCACGGTGGCCGGAAGGAAAACCTTTGTCACGGTTCCCGGCTCGACGGCCCCACCGGAACGGCGCGTCCGAACGGACCCACCGGGCGGTGACCGGGGCGAGTGCGTTGTCGGTCGGACCACGGAGTGACGGCGAGGGCGGAGGCGGGCCGCGTCGTCAGGCGGTGACGACCTCGCCGGCCTCCAGCAGCTCCTTGTACCGGTTCCGGATGGTGACCTCGGAGATGTCGGCGACCTCGCTGACCTCGCTCTGGGTCACCTTCTCGTTGCAGAGCAGTGCCGAGGCGTACACCGACGCGGCGGCGAGGCCGACGGGCGACTTGCCGGAGAGGATGCCGTCCTGGCGGGCGGCCTCGATCAGCTCGCGGGCGCGGCGCTCGACCTCGTCGGACAGCTCCAGGTCGCTGGCGAACCGCGGCACGTAGCTCTCGGGGTCGGCGGGCTTGACCTCGAGGTTCAGCTCCCGGATGATGTAGCGGTACGTCCGGGTGAGCTCCATCTTCTCGACGCGGGAGACCCGCTCGACCTCGTCGAGGCTCCGCGGGACGCCGGCCTGCCGGGCGGCGGCGTACAGCGAGGCGGTCGCGACGCCCTCGATGGAGCGGCCCGGCAGCAGGTCCTCGTCCAGGGCCCGCCGGTAGATGACCGACGCCGTCTCGCGGACGTTCTCCGGGAGGCCGAGGGCGGAGGCCATCCGGTCGATCTCGCCGAGCGCCTGCTTGAGGTTCCGCTCCTTGGAGTCCCGCGTCCGGAACCGCTCGTTCCAGGTCCGCAACCGCTGCATCTTCTGACGCTGCCGGCTCGACAGCGAGTTCCCGTAGGCGTCCTTGTCCTGCCACCCGATGTTCGTCGAGAGGCCCTCGTCGTGCATCATCTTCGTCGTCGGCGCACCGACGCGGCTCTTCTCGTCCTTCTCGGCGCTATCGAACGCCCGCCACTCCGGCCCACGATCGATCTCGTCCTCCTCGACCACCAGGCCACACTCGGTACAGACCGTCTCGCCGCGCTCGGTGTCGGCCTCGAGGCGGGCGCCGCACTCGGGACAGACGGTCTCGTCGACGGCCTCCTCGTCGGTTCGTTCGGTGGACTCGGTTCGGCTCTCCTCGGTGAACGTTCGGATGCTGGTGTCGCTCATGATGGGTTACTCCGGGCTCCGGAGGCGGAAAACCCAAGAAATCCGGAACTCGCTTGCTAACAGGACGTTAGTCCGAAAGGAACTTAAACCTTTCGCCGGTGTTCGGCGTCGAACCCGCGAATTCGGCCGTTTCAGGGCGTGACATGTGTGAGGGTATACCATGTGCGAGATGTTCACGCACATCCTTCGTGTATAAACGTTACGAACGGGGTCCCGGATCGGTCGCGGCCAACGATACGGAGTTCGATCCGAGGCCGGGCAGGCGGCGGCGAGCACGGTGCCGACTGGCCACGGCCGCGACCCACACGCCCGACCGACGTGAATGAGGGGCCGGGGAGCGCTACACGGTGAAGAGGTCCCCGTCGGTCGGGACCGCAAACACCCCGATCCGGGCGCCGGCGTCCATCCACCCGTGGCCGTACGCGAACGACGCGAGCGCGTTGACCGGGTCGTCCTCCGCCCGGAAGTGGCGGCCGTCCTCGAGATACGACCGGGCCATCTCCTCGTAGTCCAGCGCGGCCTCGTACAGCGGCGTCCCCTCGGGTGGGGCGAGTTCGGCGGCCGACAGCGCCGCCGCCAGCAGGTCCTCGTAGCGGTCGGTCTTCGCCTCCAGGTCGGCGGTCATGACCGCACCTGGCGCGGGCAGCCACAAAATACCACCCACACGAACGCGCCGAGTGCCACCCGGACCGCGGACGCCGGCACCGGTTCGACGCCTGCATCGAGAACGGCGGGGCGACCCGGACGGCGGCTTCAGAACTCCCGGACGACGCCGTAGCCCAGGCCCATCACGGCGCCGTAGACGACGAACGCGAGCAGGAAGTACGGCTGCAGCACGGGAACGGGCATCCCGAGGCCGGGGCCGGTGATGGTGTTGACGGCGATGGGGATGGCGATGGCGCCGACCGCGACGGCGACGATGACGCCGTAGACGAAGCCGGCCATCGTCGCGGTGGTGGTGATCGGGGCGCTGTCGAGGTAGCGGCCGAGCGTCTCGTCGACGTCCTGCTCCCGCTCGGCGAAGTCGTCGATGGAGCTGGTATAGTCGTCGAGCCGCGGGCCGACGGCGACCGCGAACACCATGCCGAGCAACAGCGAGAGCCCGAGCCAGACGGTCCAGCCGACGCCGACGCTGCCGGCGCTGCCGACGAGCGACCCCATGAACAGGATCGTGACCGGGCCGACCATGTGGTAGGCGATGAGACCGCTGGCGACGCCGCCGAACAGGGAGCCGAAGACGACGGCGCGCTGACCCCGGGTGCCCACCGCCGGCGAGGTCGGCATCTCCTCGCGGGCGAGCCGCCGCTTCCGGAGCGTCGCGTAAACGCCGCCGAAGACGACGCCGAAGACGAGGTAGGCGAAGATCGTCGGTTCGGTACTCGGCGCGTCGATCGGGAACCCCCGCGAACGGACGAGCAGCGGCACGGCGACCGCGCCGACGAGGCCGGTGAGGACGGCGCCGTAAATCCCGCCGACGACGAGGCCGCGGCCGAGGCCGATCCGGTACTCGACCGCCCGGGCCGCGAGCGGCACGAACGCGAGCCCCATGAGGACGGCGAGGGCGGCCCAGATCACGAGGCCGAGCTGCCAGGAGGGGCTGACCCCGAGGTAGCTCAGCCCGAGGAAGTAGATCGGCGATGGGGTGACGAGGAAGACGAACAGCGCTCCCGCGGCCGCGCCGACGAGGCCGGCGCCGAGGACGGGGACGCCGCGGCCGCGGACGAAGGACGGCGCGGCGCCGGCGGCGCCCTCGAGGGTGGCGTAGCTGATGCCGAGCACCACGCCGAACAGCAGGTACGCCGCCAGCATGCCGGCGCGGGGCCGCGGCGGGTCGAACGCCGTCGCGGCGCCGAGGAACTGCGGGATGACGACCGCACCGCCGAGCACGAGCAGCACCAGGCCGTAGGCGGCGCCGAGCTTGAACCCGCTCTGGCCGGGGAGGTCCTGCCGTTCGACCCGACGGGCGGGGTAGACGGCGAAGCCGGCCCCGAGCAGGACGGAGACGGCGAGGAAGACGAGGAAGCCGACCGGGACCGACGCGCCGCCACCGACGACGAGCGCGAAGTAGACGAGGTGGTGCGGCGCCGCTGCCACGAGCACGACGCCGGCCACGATGCCGGCGACGAGCGAGGCGACGAGGGTCGAGCGGGTTCGGCCGACGAGGAACAGCGGCCGGAGCGGGCGACGGTTGACGAGCTTCCAGAACAGCGAGCCGAGCACGGCCCCGTAGAGGGCGAAACCGACGAGCGGGGTGACGCCGACGTGGGCCAGCGGGAACTCCCACCTGGTGACCTCGGTCACGACGGCGGGGATGGCCAGGAGACCGGCGAACACCGCGAGCACGATGCCGTAGACGAAGCCGTAGGCGGTGGTGCTGTTGCCGCGCTTGGCCTGGCCGGCGGCGATCACGCCGAACACGATGCCGAGGACGACGCTCATGGCGACCCAGGCGCCGAAGCCGAGGCGGGGCGAGCCGTTGCCGACGGCGGCGCCGAGATACCGGAGGAACAGTCGGCCGGCGAGGTAGACGAGGCCACCGGAGACGACCCCGGCGACGAGCGACGCGAGCAGGATCGCCCGGCCGGCCGAACCGGTTTCGTCGGCGACGGGGGTCCCGGTCCCGGCGTCGCCTCGGTCCTCACGGGTGGGGCCGCCGAACTCGGTGCTCATGCGAGTCGCCCCCATGCGTGGGCGCTGGCGCGCTCCGGTGCGTGGCACGTGGTCGAGCGGACCCGGCGGCGGGCCGACCGGCCGTCGCGGCGCCCGGGCGGGCGGTGGCGGCGCGGCGGGTCGG
>CAZATR010000089.1:0-10936 GCA_964488035.1 uncultured Natronomonas sp. | reverse complement strand
TCACTCGGCGAACTCGACGTCGGTGTTGTCCTCGCGGCAGGTCTCCAGGGCGTGCTTGGCGGCCATGCCGGCCTCCTGGGCCGTCGTCGCGCGGCCGACGCCGACCTTCAGGTCGACGCCGACGGCCTCGTGGACGTGCTCGATGGCGTCGGCGTAGCCCTCGCGGTCGACGGCCTCACAGACCGCGATGATGTTGTCGCCGCCGACGAAGAACGACAGCGAGTCGTGGGCCCGCCGCATGTACCGCATCAGCTCGGCGTACCCCTGTTCGATGGTGATGAAGGAGTCGAACTCGTTCAGGCGGTCGGTGTACTTGCCGGTCGCGTCGTTGACGTCGAAGTGCGCGATCTGGACGTCCGTCCCCGTTCGCTCGTCGTCGGACAGCGGCGTCCCCCGCAAGATCTCCGTGCGGCCGCGGTCCTGGGCGCTGCCGGCGTCCTGGAGCTGCCCCGTCGCGACGCCGAGCGCCGCCGCGGGCGAGGGGTCGACGGCGATGCTGAGGCTCACCGAGACCGGGTAGCGGTTCGCCACGGACTCCTGGACGAGGGCGTGGGCGGCCTCGTCGAGGCCGTTCGTCACCGCCACCATGTTGTCGAACCGCGTGAAGAAGACGTAGCCCTCCCGATTGCCGAACAGCTGCGAGAGGTCCGCGTAGAGCCGCGACTGCAGGGTCTGGAGGTCGACCTCCCGGCGCGGCTCGGGCGTGACCGTCCAGGGGCCGTAGTTGTCGATCTGGACGAGCGTCAACTGCGTGTTCGTCACGGCCGCCGGTTCGACGCGCGCCGGTATTTGCCTTGCCATCCGCGGCGACGCGTCGGGTCCCGCCCGTACACCTCCGCACGCCGTGCGGCCTCGCCGGCAGCGGCGACGCGCCGCGCTTTTGTCGCCGGGCGGCGATGCTCGTCCATGCTCATCGGCATCGCCGGCGGCACCGGCGCCGGCAAGACCACCGTCGCCCGCCAGGTCACCGACGGGGTCGAGTCGGTCCGCGTCCTGCCGCTGGACAACTACTACCGCGACCGGGCCTCGATCGACCCCGACGAGCGCGCACGGATCAACTACGACCACCCGGACGCCTTCGACTGGCCGCTCGTCGGCGAGCACCTCGACGCGCTGGCGGCCGGCGAGGCCATCGAGATGCCGCAGTACGACTTCGAACGGCACGTCCGGACCGACGAGACGGTCCCCGTCGAGCCCGGTGCGGTCGTCGTCCTGGAGGGCATCCTGGCGCTGTACGACGACGCGGTCCGCGAGCGGCTCGACCTCCAGCTGTACGTCGAGACCGACGCCGACGTCCGGGTGCTCCGGCGGCTCCGGCGGGACATAGAGGAGCGCGGTCGGAGCCTCGAGGGCGTCGTCGACCAGTACCTCTCGACGGTGAAACCGATGCACGAGCGGTTCGTCCGCCCGACCAGGCGGAACGCCGACCTGATCATCCCCGAGGGCGCCAACGAGAAGGCGGTGTCGGTGCTCAGGGAGCGCGTCCTCTCGGCGGTCTGAACGGGCGGACCGAACCGGCGAAACGAGCGGGCGGGCGCTACGGCAGGGCGGGCACGAAGCGTCCCGTCGACCGCAGCCCGGCTCGGGTCAGACGTGTTGCTGGACGTCGATCTCCCACATGTCGGCCTCCCGCATCGCGCTGCCGACCGCCCGGTGGAAGCCGACGATGTCCTCGAACTCGGTCTCGTCGACGTGCTCGAAGACGTCGGCGACGCTGACGACCTCGTCGTGGTTGAGCCGGACCGGGTCCTCGCCGTGCTCCTCGAGGAAGTCGGCCGCCGCCAGCGGGAAGTCCTCGTCCTCGTCGAGCTTCTTCGCGAGGATCGCCTGCCCGTACTTGCGCATGCCCTCCGAGCCCTCCTCGCCGTCGGGGTCGTGCGGCCAGTCCATACCGGGACTGTGCGAGCCGGCCCAATATCGTTTCCGCTCGAGGGTCGGGCGTGGTTCGCATCGTTTGGACGGTTTTGTCAGAACCTTAAACCCCCGTTCAACCCCGGTGATAGGTACGCCACCATGAAGTACCTCACACTCACCCTCTCGCCGACGGACCGGATCATCCACCCCATCGACCGGTTCCTGGCCGACCACGCGGCGATCACGCGGGAGTCGTTGCTCCACGTCGACGCCCGCTCCGACGGGACCACGGTGCTGCTCTACCGGGTCACGGGCAACGGCGAGACGTTCGACGACGCCCTCGCCGAGCAGCCGGGCATCTTCGACCACGACGTCGTGGACCTCGGCGGCAACGGCTACCACGCGTTCGTCCAGGCCGAGGCCGCCGACGATGGCGGGACGCTCCTCGAGGTCGCCCACGACCACACCCTCATCGTCGACACGCCCCTGGAGTTCACCGACGACGGCCTGCAGGCCACGCTGGTCGGCACCCACGACAACCTCCGGGCGGCGCTGGGCACCATCCCCGACGGGATCGAGTTCTCCGTCGAGAACGCCGGGACGTACGTGCCCGGCAGCGAGGACATCCTCTCGCCGCTGACCGACCGGCAGCTGGAGGTCTTCGAGACCGCCGTCCAGGAGGGGTACTACGATGTCCCGCGGCAGGCGACCCACAAGGACATCGCCGAGCACCTCGGCTGTGCCCCCTCGACCGTCGACGAGCACCTCCGGAAGGCCGAGTCCCGGGTCGTCACGAGCCTCATCCAGTAACCGGCGGGTGGCTGGCGCGCGCCCGCAACGGCAGCGGATGCCGGCCGGGACGGGGTGGTCGCGTACCGGAGGCCGTCCGGCGCCCGGACCGAAATCGAACAGCGTGGTGGGCGGGTCTTCTCGCGAGGGTCGAGGCGGCCGCGGCCCCGGATCCTGGCCGGCGTTCGCCGCCCGACGCGTCAGAGTTCGACGCCGCTGGGGATGAGGCTACGGCTCCGGAGGAGTTCGCCCTCGTGGTCGTACACGAGCAGCGTCGCCTTGTCGTACGTGATCAGGTGATCGCCGTCGGACTCGACGACGATCCGGTAGCTGTCCTCGGTGTCGGCGCGCTGGCCGAACTCCCGGGCGGCCTCCACGAGCGCGAACACGTCGGCCGCCTCGGCGTTGAGTTCCAGCACGTACTCGCCGGTGACGCGGTCGGCGACGGCCAGCACGCCCTCGGCGGCGTCGCCGTCGTCCTTGAGTCGGTAGGCGACGTCCACGTCGGACTCGCCGAGCAGGGAGTCACCCTTCGTCAGCCGCTCGGAGAGGCCGTCGGCGGGCCCGTCGTAGTCGATCGTGAGGACGGGACGTCGGGTCCCCTCGCCGCCGGAGTCGTCGACGCTCGGGGTGAAGTAATCGCGCCGCATTCCTGGTGTTGACGGCTCTAGAACGTCGGAGGGCAAGAACGTAACGCCCCCGTCAGGCCCGGCCGGCTTCAGCGGCCGTCGGCGTCGGGCCCGGTCGACCGGCTCCCGGCCGGCGACCCGGCTCGAGCGACCCACGCCCCGACACGCCGTCGCCCGATCACCCCGTCACCCGCCCGATGGGTGTCGCGGATTGCCGGCCGCCCTCCGGTAGCTTTTACCCACTCCCGGGCGGCCGCCAGGGTATGTGGGTTCGTTCGGAGTACGCCGGGGAACTGGCCGTGCTGTCGGCGTGGCTGTGTGCGCTGTTGCCGTGGAGCGTCTCGTACGCGTCGCCCGGCGACCTCCAGGTGTTCAGGATCCACTTCGTCTACCTCCTGTTCCAGTTCGTGCCCGGTGCCGACCTGGGTGCGGGCCGGGTCCCGTTCGTGCTCGTCGTCGACGGCCCCGCGTTCGCCTCCGACCCCGGCGTCGTCCTGGCCTACCGGCTGTGGATCGCCGCCGCGGCCGCGTTCACGGTCGGGTTGGCCTGGAGCGTCGTCTACTACGTCTACGACGACCGGCTCGAGGCCCGCTCGCCGATCGATCCGGTCCGCGTGATGGGCGTGCTCCTCGTCGCGACGGCGCTGCCGCTGTCGGTGGCGACGTACTACGTCGTCGGCTCCCTCCCGGGGACCACGGTCCCCGTCGGGGTCCTCTTCATGTACCTGTTCGGCGGCCTGCTGTTGATCGTCGACCGGGCGTGAAGTCACACCCCGAATCGCCGGCGGGATTTATACGATTCGAGGGTGAATGCCGTGACAGATACCCACGTACCGCGCTGGGACACCCCGATGGCACGAGACCGCAACGGCACCGACCCGACCCTACGTGACCGGCTGGCGCGAACGGCCGAGACCCTCAGGGGGTCGAGCGTGCCGGACGAACCGTTCCGCCCGGCGGAACACGGCCCGATCGTCGAGGACGCCGAATTCGACGACCGCGTGGTCGACAGGTACTGGTTGAACCCGCCGTACTCCTACGTCGTCGTGACCTACGACGACCGCGCCGACAAGCACCTCTACCGGGCCATCGAGCCGTCGCTGGACCGCTTCGAGACCGACCTCATCGAGGCGCTGTACGACGACGTCCGCACCCCGCTTCTGTACGGCCGCGACGACCCCGACGAGGACCCGGAAGCGGCGCTGCAGCGGGAGCTCCGACGCCGCCTCGAGAAGTACGGGATCGACGTCGACGTCGCCGGGTTCTACCGGCTCTACTACTACCTCTACCGCCGGTTCCGCGGGTTCGGGCGGATCGACCCGCTGATGCACGACCCCAACATCGAGGACATCTCCTGTGACGGCTACGGCGTCCCGCTGTACGCCTACCACGACGACTACCAGGACATCGAGACGAACGTCTCCTACGAGCGGGAGGAACTCGACAACTACGTCGTCCGAATGGCCCAGCAGGCCGGCCGCCACATCTCCGTCGGCAACCCGGTGGTCGAGACGACGCTCGACGACGGCTCCCGAGCCGAACTCGCGCTCGGCGAGGAAGTGACGCCGCACGGGTCGGCGTTCACGATCCGGAAGTACAGCGAGGAGCCGTTCACCCCCATCGACCTGCTCGAGTTCGGCACGTACTCGCTCGAGCAGATGGCGTACCTCTGGATGGCCATCGAGCACAACAAGAACATCATCTTCGCGGGCGGGACGGCCTCCGGGAAGACGACGTCGATGAACGCCATCTCGATGTTCCTCCCGCCGCGCTCGAAGCTGATCACCATCGAGGACACCCGCGAGCTGGCGCTGTACCACGAGAACTGGCTGTCCTGCGTCACCCGCGAGCGGCTCGACGAGGGCTCGAACGTCACGATGTACGACCTGCTCCGGTCGTCGCTCCGGCACCGGCCGGAGTACATCATCGTCGGCGAGGTCCGGGGCGAGGAGGCGATCACGCTGTTCCAGGCGATGAACACCGGGCACACGACGCTGTCGACGATGCACGCCGACTCGGTCCAGACCGTCATCAACCGCCTCGAGAACGAGCCCATCAACGTCCCGCGGCCGATGGTGCAGTCGCTGGACGTGCTCTGCGTCCAGACGCTGGCCCGGTTCGGCGGCGAACGGGTGCGACGGGCCGACGCCATCGCGGAGATCGAGGGCATCGACCAGCGGACCGGCGAACTGGACTACACGAACGCCTACGGGTGGCGATCGAACGACGACAGCTTCCGCGAGGGCAACAAGAAGCTGCTCGAGGAAATCCGTGAGGAACGCGGGTGGGCCCAGTCGGAACTGCTCCGGGAGATGCAGCGCCGCCGGAAGTTCCTCCAGTACCTCTGGGACAACGGGATCGACGAGTACCAGGACCTCACCGCGATGGTGAACCGCTACTACGCCCGGCCGCACGACGTGATGGCACGGATCGAGGGCCACGACACGGACCGGGGACCGATGCCCCTCGACGCCCCCGAGCGATAGATGCTCGTCTACCTCCCGCTCGGGGCCGCCCTCGCCGTCCTCCTCGCGTTCGTGCTCGTGCCGTACAGCCGCCGGCTCGACGCCGCCGTCTCCCGGACCGCCTTCTCGCTGTTCCGGGGGCTCTCGGTCGAGCCCCACGCGGGCCGCGAGCGGCTGCTCCGGACCGCCGCGATCGGGACGCCGTACCGGGAGTACGCGACCCGGACCCGGCTGTACGTCCTCGGGTCGACGATCGCGACCGCGGTGGTGGGCGCCTACGTGGCCGCCGGCGTCGTCCGGGCCGCCGGCCTCGCCGAGCGACTCGACGTCTCCGTCCCACGGCCGGGGATCTTCCCGAACGCCCCGGACCTCGGCCCCCTGGTCGAGGCGGTTGGCGCCGTCGCGCTCGCGGTCGGCGTCGACGGCGGCGTCGCCATCGCCGTGGGGTTGGCCGCCGCGCTGTTCGGCGTCCTGGGCGGCGCGGCCGCCTACCTCGTGCGGTGGAAGCTCCCGGACGTCCGGGCCGACACCCGGCGCCGACAGATCGACGCCGGGATGCCCCGCATGGTGGCGTTCGTCTACGCGCTCTCCCGCGGCGGCATGTCGTTCCCGGACGTGATGCGCGCCCTCTCGCGGAACGAGGGCGTCTTCGGCGAGAGCGCGACCGAGGTCGGGGTCGCGGTCCGGAGCATCGACCTGTTCAGCGTCGACCTCGTGACGGCGATCAGACGGACCTCCCGGCGGACCCCCTCGAGCCAGTTCGAGCAGTTCACCGAGAACCTCGGCAGCGTCCTCCAGAGCGGCGGCGACATCGCCGAGTTCCTCCGGGGCCAGTACGAGCGGTACCGCGAGGAGGCCGCGGAGCAGCAACGGGAGATCCTCGATCTGCTGGCGACGACCGCCGAGGTGTACGTCACGGTCGTCGTCGCCGGGATGCTGTTCTTCGTCACGATCCTCTTCATCATCGGCGTCGTCGCCGGCGGGACGCTGTTCCCGCTCCAGATCACCGCCTACGTCGTCCTCCCGGCGGTGAACCTCGTCTTCATCGCCTACCTCGCGGAGGTGACCCAGCCGCTCCGGATCTCCCGCGACAGCGGCCGGGTGCTGATCGGCGGCGAGGACGGGGGCGCCGGCCTCCGGGGCGTCCGGTCCGACGGCGGCTACCTCCGGCCGAACTCCCGGCTCAACCACGGCCGCCTCAGGGCCCACGAGGGGATCAAGTCGATCCGGGAGACGCTCGCCTCGCCGTTCCAGTCCCTCATCGACCGGCCGGTGCTCGTCTTCTACGTCACGGTCCCGATCGCCGTCGCCGTCACGCTCCTCCGGCTCCAGGGGATCGCCGCGACGGGCGGCCTCGATCTCCGCGCCGCCGACGACGTCGTCGTCCAGGGCGTCCTGTTCCTGCTGGCGACGTTCGCCGTCGTCTACGAGATCGGCCAGCGCCGCCTCCGGCGGCTCGAGGGCTCGGTCCCGGACCTCCTGGACCGGCTCGCCAGCCTCAACGAGGCCGGGACGGCCGTCGTCTCCTCGTTCGACCGGGTACGGCAGAGCGACCTCGGCCCCCTGAACCCCGAGGTCGAGCGCATCTGGCGGGACATCCAGTGGGGCGCCACCGTCGAGCAGGCGCTGGAGCGCTTCGAGAGCCGGGTGCAGACCTCCTCGGTCACTAGGGTCGTCACCCTCATCACGAACGCGATGCGGGCCTCCAACGAGATCGGGCCGGTGCTCCGGATCGCCGCCGAACAGGCCCGGGCCGACCAGCGGCTCCGCCGGCAGCGCCGCCAGGAGATGCTGACCTACCTCGTCGTCATCTACATCTCCTTCGTCGTGTTCCTCGTGGTCATCATGGCGATCGACTACGTCCTCATCCCGAACCTCCCCGACACCAGCGGCATCCCCGAGCGCACGGCCTCGCAGGCGCCGAGCGTCATCGGCGGCATCCAGGGCGGCGACGTCCCGCCGTACCGCCTCGTCTTCTTCCACGCCGCCCTCGTCCAGTCGCTCCTCTCCGGGCTCGTCGGCGGCATGATGGGCGGCGGCTCGCTCGAGGACGGCGTCAAACACGCCACGGTCATGCTGTCGATCACGTACCTGGTCCTGACCCTCCTCGGGTAGCACCCCCGGGCCGGGAACCGCGCCGTTCATGGCGACGCCACCCGGACCCGGTGGTATGGCCGACGACCGGCGGGCCGTCCGCGAGACCTACGACGAAATCGCGGACCACTTCGCGGCGACCCGCGCCCACCCCTGGCCCGAGACCACGTCCTTCTGCGAGGGGCGCCGGGTCGATGTCGCCCTCGACGTCGGCTGTGGCAACGGCCGCAACGCCGAAGTGCTACTCGACCACGCCGCCACCGTCGTCGGGCTCGATGCCAGCGACGCCCTCCTCTCGATCGCCCGCGAGCGGGTCCCCGCCGCCGAGTTCCTGCAGGGCGACGCCAGCAGCCTCCCGCTCGGCGACGACACGGTCGATCTGGCCGTCTACGTCGCGACGCTGCACCACCTGCCGGACCGGGCGCTCCGCCGTCGCAGCCTCGACGAACTCGCCCGCGTGCTCGCGTCCGGCGGCGAGGCGCTCGTCAGCGCCTGGAGCGTCACCCACGACCGGTTCGACGTCGACCCCGACGCCGAGGCGGGGTTCGACACCCACGTGGACTGGACGCTGCCCGACGGCGAGACGGTGCCCCGCTACTACCACATCTACGCCCCGCCGGAGTTCGAACAGGACCTCGCCGCGAGCGACCTCCGGGTCGTCCGGTCCTGGCTCTCCAGCGGGAACTGCTACGCCGTCGTCCGGGCGCCGTGATGGGGAACGGAAAGAGCCTTGGGGAGCCCGCGGATACCTCGAGGTGAGCGCCGGTGGTGAGTGATTCCGAAGGAATCACGAGCCTCGGGGCGCGAGGAACGCAGTGACGAGCGCGCCGGTGGTGAGCACTCCCGGACGGAGTGCGAATCTCGGCGCGCCCGAAGGGAGCGCCGGTGGTCTAGTGGCAGGACCTGAGCCTTCCAAGCTCATGGCCCGGGTTCGAATCCCGGCCGGCGCATTTCCGTGGCTCGCAATGCTTGTGAGCGCCGCCGAGCAGGCGCGAGGCGGCGCGAACACCCGGCGCGAGCCACGAAACCGCACGGGGATTCGAGGCCGACGAGTCCCAGCCCGCGCAGCCGAGCGGAGCGAGGCGAGCAGGACCGCCTCGGCCCGGTTCAGATCCGGCCGGCGCCCTCCTGGCAGTCGGACGCCGCCCGACGGCTCGCCGACTCCACCCGGGAGAATCCCGGCCGGTGCGATCCGCTGCCGGACGGCGACCAGCCATGCGGTGTTTCTTGCGGAGCGGTGTTCTCAGGAACGGAAGTCGGTCGAATACCCTACAGTGTTGGGTGTCGTGCGTTCGATGGGGGATGGCGTGGAGTGGGGATGTGCCGCGCTCGGGGACGCTGGTATACCGGTCTCCGCCGGTCGGTATTTGCTGGCCCGGTCGACGCCTGGCGGCCGAGGAGCGACGTCCCCGAAAAACGGGCCGAAACTGCGGCGTAGTTCATGTTTCGTAATCTTCGCCAATGATATTAGGCTCCGTCTATAGGGGTGAGGTATCCCATCATGCCCCTGGTTCCCACGCGGAGCAGTCCGGCTGGTGGACGCGGTTTAAACGAGGGTGAGGACCGATGGTATCAACGATAATGTTATTAAAAGAACAGGCGAAAGGGTGGGCCACCATGTCGAACCGGTCGAGGCCTCGGCTCGGAGGCACCGCATGAGCAGCGACAGCGAGACCGCGGAGGGTGACGAGGAGTTCGAATGGCAGGAAGCGGACGAGGTCGACGAGGCGGCCGACGGAGCCGCCACGCCGGAATCGGCGTCGACGGGCTCGGATCGCCGCCAGCTCGTGTCCGACCACCCGATCAAGGGCGAAATCCTCCGACAGGTCCACGACTACTTCGACGGGACGGACATCGACGAGTCCTTCGCGAGCGCACCGGACACGGAGTTCATCAAGGGCCGCTTCTTCGACTTCTCCTATCTCGACAACCACGAGGAGGTCGAGCGCCTCTGGGTCGACGAGCCGTACGCCTACGTCTCCATCCTCCGGCGCGACGGCGAGGACAAGCTCCGCTACCGGGTCCACGAACCCCACCTCTCGGAGTTCGAGGAGTACGTCCGCGAGGACCTCGTCAAGATCCTGCGGAACAGCCTCATGTACCAGGACCTCGAGGAGGGCGACGACCGGGAGGCCATCTTCGAGGAGAAGGCCAAGGAGATCATCTCCGACCACGCCGCCGCGACCATCGACGACGGCTCGCTGTTGAAGCTGAAGTACTACCTGCTGCGGGACTTCGTCCACCTTGGCCCGATCGAGCCGGTGATGCGGGACCCGAACATCGAGGACGTCTCCTGTGACGGCATCGACATCCCGGTGTACGTCTACCACACCGAGCACCGGGACATGCCGACGAACATCACGTTCGACAAGCAGTCGCTGTCCTCCTTCGCCCTCCGGATCGCCCAGCGGGCCGGCGAGCAGGTCTCGGTCTCCGAACCGCTGATGGACGGGACGCTCCCGGACGGCTCGCGTGTGCAGTTGACGTTCGGCTCGGACGTCGCGACGCGGGGGTCGAACTTCACCATCCGGAAGTTCGCGACGATCCCGTTCACGCCCGTCGACCTCGTCCAGCGCGGCACGTTCAGCACCGAGCAGATGGCGTACTTCTGGCTCGCCATCGAGAACAACCGCTCGCTCATCTTCTCCGGCGGCACCGGCTCCGGGAAGACCACCTCGATGAACGCCGTCTCGATGTTCATCCCCGAGGACGCGAAGGTCGTCTCCATCGAGGACACCCGCGAGATCACGCTCCCGCACGACAACTGGATCCAGAGCCTCACGCGGGAGTCGATCACCGCCGAGGGCCGCGGCGAGGTCACGATGTACGAACTCCTGCAGGCGGCGCTCCGGCAGCGGCCGGAGTACCTGCTCGTCGGCGAGATCCGGACCGAGCAGAACGTCGCGTTCACGTTCTTCCAGGCCATCGGGACCGGCCACACCGCCTACACGACGATCCATGCCGAGAGCGTCGAAGGGGTCCTGAATCGCCTGGAGAACCAGCCGCTCAACGTGCCGACGCAGATGATTCTGGAGCTGGACATCATCTCGATCCAGAAGCAGACGTTCATGGACGGCGACCGGGTCCGCCGGAACGACGGCGTCA
>CAZATR010000088.1:0-11106 GCA_964488035.1 uncultured Natronomonas sp. | reverse complement strand
GAGGTCTCCATCGGGAGGTTCGCGAAGCTGGCGGTGTTCACGACGTAGAGGAAGTGCAGTTCGGCGCCGTGGGTCCGCGCGAGGTCCGAGGCGTGGTCGATCACCCGGGTCATGCCCGCCGAGCCGTCCGTCGGCACCAGGATGCGCTTGTACATTGTCACCACGTCACAGCAACGTTGCCCGGACACCTACAAACCAGTTTCGACGCTCCAACCCTCGCCGGGATCGGCGAACCAGCCAGCCGTCGGATCACGGAAGCACGACCCGCTCGACGTCGGCTACGCCGGCGCGGCGGACGACGGCCCGGACGGGGTCACGGGCGCCGGCGAGGTTCGCGGAGTCGCCGTCCAGCACGAGCAGCGCCGCCGGGCGGCCCGCCTCGATGACGCCGCAGTCGAGGCCGGCGATCTCCGCGCCGGCGGCGGTGGCCATCCGCAGCACCTCGACGGCGTTGACGTCGAACAGCTTCGCGGTGTAGGCCATCTCGCGGAACATGGAGGGGCTGTTCAGCATCACGTTGTCCGTCCCGAGCGCGACGGTCGTTGCCTCGAGGAGCTCCTCGACGGGCGGGAGCCCGACGTCGGTCACGAGGTTCGAGCGGGGACAGACGACCACCGGCGTGCCGCCGTCGGCGACCCGTTCGAGGTGCATCGGCTCGGCGTGGACCATGTGCACCAGGAAGTCAGGGTCCAGGTCCATCGCGGGGTTGATGTCGTGGGCGTCGACCTCGCCGGCGTGGATGCCGAAGGGCTTGCCGGCCTCGCGGGCGGCCGTCCGTTCGGCGGTGAAGTCGTCGTCGTGGGCGCCGCTGGCGCCGTAGCCGTCGGCGACCTCGAGGACCTCGATCCCCCCGCGCCCGAAGATGACGGGACTGACGTCGAAGCCCTGGGCCGCCGTCCGCAGCGCGTCCACGCCGGCGACGCCGCCCTCCCGGAACTCCAGGAACGCGGCGGTACCGCTAGCCTGCATGAACTCGATGCTGCGAGCCATCGCCGCGACCACCTCGTCGCGGTCGGCGGCCCCGAGCAGCCGGTGTTTCAGGCCGTCAGGCGGTGCGACGAGTTCCTCGAGCGTGAGGCCCCGGCCGGCCTCCTTCGCGATGGAGTCCCCGATGTGCGTGTGGGCGTTGACGAACGCGGGACAGACGACGTCCGTCGAGTCGGTGGGTGTCCGCTCGACGGTCGCGATCTCGCCGTCCTCGACGACGACCCGGCCCTCCAGCGGGTCGTACTCCTCGCCGGCGAGCACCGTCCCCGACAGTTCCATACCGGCCACTCCGGACCTCCCGGATAAAAACCGGTCGGCCGAGCTCGGCCGGCGCGCAGCCTCGGCCGGGCTCGACGGCGAGGACCGCCGCTACGCCCCGCCGCCGTCGAACTCGTCGAGCGTCGCGTTGATGCCCTGCCTGACGTCGACGACGAGCGCCTCGAGATCGAGGCCGAGGACGCTCTCGGCGGCGGCCCCGACCGGGTCGGTCAGCGGCTCCGGTGCGTACACGCCCATCCGCCACTGTTCGCGGCTGGCGCGCCGAAGCGCCTTCACCAGGGTCGACTGGGAGCCGAGCGCCCGGACCTCGCCGTTGACCACGACCCGGCTCGTCGACTCCCTGACCTGCGGCCGCGAGGGGACGTCGAGGATGACGTCGTCGGGGTCGACGTCGGCGTGGCCCGCGATGTCGCGCTCGAACTCCCGGACCGTCTCGTGGTCCGCGTCGATGATTTCGTCGGGGACGTCGGACAGCTCCGCCCAGACGGCGCGCTTGTAGAGGTCGCGGGTGTCGAGCCGCCGGGCGAACGCGGCGGTCGCCTCGCAGTCCCGGAGCGCCACGGTCAGGTCGCGGTCGTCCATCCGACGGACCTCGCCCGGTGCGGCGGCGCCGGCCTCGAGGAGGCCCTCGGTCGCGCGCCGCAACATCGCCTTCGAGATGCGGGCGACGTGGTGGTTGTAGACGACGGGGTTCATTAGGCCCCGTGCGAGCAGCAACGACTCCGCGGTCTGGACGTTGCCCTCCGCGAGCACCAGGTCGCCGCCGACGAACCGGAGCGCCCGCACGAACCGACCGGTGTCGATGGTGCCGTAGGGGACGCCGGTGTGGTGGGCGTCCCGGACCAGGTAGTCCATCCGGTCGACGTCGAGCTCCCCGGAGACCAGCTGGCCGAGTTCGCCATCGCCGGCCACGAGGCCGGCGACGCGGCCCGGGTCGATGTCGTGGAGCGCCAGCACGCGGGCGACCTCGCCCGAATCGAGGAGGTCGCCGATCTCGTCGTGCATCCGGCCCGTCCGCCGGGCGACCAGGTCCTCGACGTTGTGGCTGAACGGGCTGTGCCCGATGTCGTGGAGCATCGCCGCGGCGCGTACCCGCTCGGCCTGCTGGCCCTCGATGCCGAGGTGGGACAGCGCCCGCGTCGCGAGGTGGTAGACGCCCAGCGAGTGCTCGAACCGCGTGTGGTTCGCGCTGGGGTAGACCAGTTCCGCCGTCCCGAGCTGCTTGATGCGGCGGAGCCGCTGGACCGGGGGCGTGTCCAGGAGGTCCGCGGCGACCCCCTCGACGGTGATGTGGTCGTGGACGCTGTCCTTGATCGTCGCCATTGGGCCCCGCTTACGCGGCCTCGTACAAAAACGGTCGTCCGGGACGCCGGGACATCGACGCGAGTTGATTTTCGAGGGCGGCTGCGACGACCTCCGAAGGCCTCGGCCGGGTCAACCGGGCGGTCGGCAAAGCCGACCGCCTGCAGAGCGACCGCGAACCCGCCGGGGCCTTCGAGGTGTTCTCGACGTCTCACCCGAGGACTGGTAGATCGCTACCTACGCGAACACGAACGCTCGGAGAGGTACGAGTCGTCGCAGAAACGAACCGCCGGAAAAAGTAACTCAAAACCGGTATTCGTCCACGCCGTCCGGGTAGTCCCGCTGGCCGGGATCGTCGTCCGGTTTCCCACCGAGTTCCGTCAGGCAGTCGGTGCAGTAGCCGGTCGCGGTGTCGTAGTGTTTCGCGCAGACGACGCGGCCGCAGCGGTCGCAGCTGTCGGCGACGGTCGAGGCCTCACAGATCTCACAGAGCCCCGCGACGCTCATAGCGGGGATTGTGTCCACAGCGTGATAAAGCCGGAGGCTTACGTGGGTGTGGTTCCAAGCGCGGGCGTGCAGCGAGACCGGTTCCTGTTCGGGTTGACGTTCGTCTTCGCGGCGATGACTGCCACGGTCGTCCTCGTCGCGATCGCCGCCGTCGAGCCGGTCCTGTTCGTCGTCGCCGTCCCGCTCGCGGCGGCCACCGGGGTGTTCTGGTATCAGTCCTCGGGCCGACTCCGCGAGCGGATCCTCCGCAAGCGGGCAGAGCGGGCGGCTGGAGGCGGTGGGACGGGAAGCCGGGGCGACGGGTTCGGCGCCGGCGCGCGCCGCGAGGCCCGCCGCGACAGACGCCGTCGCCAGCGGGAGCGGGGACGGGACACCGACTCCGGACGGCCAGCCGAGCGGCCGCCCGTCGGCCTGTCGCGGGCCGAGGCCTACCGGCGGCTCGACCTCGAGCCGGACGCCGACGAGGCGGCCGTACGGACGGCCTACCGGCGGAAGGTCAAGGAGGTCCACCCGGACCGCGGCGGCGACGAGGCCGAGTTCAAGCGGGTCACCGAGGCCTACGAGACGCTCGTCGAGTGACCCGCAGGGCGGTTGCACGGCCGCCTGGTTTTATTGGCGCTGCAGCCGTCCGTCCGGCCATGAGCGAACTGCTCGACGACGCCGAGATCGAGGCCCGGCTCCCGAACGGCTGGACGCGCGACGGCGACGAGATCGTCCGCACCTTCGAGTTCGACTCCTACCTGGAGGGCGTCGGCTTCGCGGCCGGCGCCGGCGGGCTCGCCGAGGAGGCGTTCCACCACCCCGAGATGACGGTCGGCTGGCGCGAGGTCGAGGTCCGGCTGACCACCCACGACGCCGGCGGCATCACGGAAAACGACACCGACCTCGCATCGCGGTTCAACGAGCTGGCGGATTGATGGCCGGCGACGCGGCGTACGTCTTCGCCGTCACGCTCGAGTTGACGCCGGACGACCCGGACCTCCGGCTCGACCCCGCCGTCGTGGAGACCACCCTCTTCAAGGAGGCCGCCGAGCCCGGCGAACCGGGCTGGCGGTTCTTCCGGGACAACCTCTGGCGCGGTGCGGTGAACGACCCTGAGTACCTCCGGGCGTCGGCCGCCGAACGGCTCGGGATTGAGGTCCGCTCGATCGAGTTCCGGGAGCTCCGGACCGACGGGACGTACCTCGATGAGCTGAAGGCCGCCATCGGCGAGGACCTGGATGCGTTCGCGGCCGACGACGTCGCCGAGGTGCTCACCAAGTACCTCGGCTCCCGTATCCACGTCCGGGAGCCGTAGCGGGCCGGAAGACACTTATCCGCCAGTCGGCTATCGCTCCACCTGTGACTGCACCGTCGTACGACCACTGGGCGTTCGACCTGGACGGGACCCTGGTCGACGTCGAACCCGCCTACATCCACGACGTCTTCGACCGTGTCGGCGACCGGCTCGGCCACGGCTTCACCGACGCGCAGGCCGAGGCGATCTGGCACGGCCTCGGCGGGTTCCGCAACGACCAGCTCGCCGACTGGGGCGTCGACGTCGACGCCTTCTGGACGGCGTTCCACGCCGAGGAGGACGGGCAGGCCCGCGCCGAGGCGACCTTCCTCCACGACGACGCGGCCGTCGTCGGCGACCTCGATGACCCGACGGTGCTGGTGACTCACTGCCAGGAACACCTCACGGACCCGGTGCTCTCCCACCTGGACATCCGCGACTGGTTCGACGCCGTCGTCTGCTGTACCGAGGAGACCGGCTGGAAACCCGACCCCGAACCGGTCCACATGGCGCTGCGGGAGGCGGGCGCCGACGACGGACGCGGCGTCCTCGTCGGCGACGGGCCGCAGGACGTCGGGGCCGCCTGGAACGCCGGGCTGGATGGCGCCCACGTGGAGCGCCACGGCCACGAGCGCCGCGGGCTCTGCGTGGTGGGGGACCACCGCATCGAGCGCGTCGACGAGCTCGTCACCTCGTAACGGTCGCGTTCGCGCACCGTCCGGTCGTCGGCTCCGGGTGGGGCCTCCGGACGGCCGGCAACCAGAAGGCGAAGTCCGACTTCGGCGTCACGTAGCCGCCGGTCACCCCGCCCGGTACCCGGCCAGGTCCGCCAGCACGTCCTCTACCGACCCGAGAGCCGCCTCCAGCGTCCGGATGCCCGGCTTCTCGCGGCGGTCCGCGGCGGCGAGGACGCGGACGGGCTCCCAGCCGCAGGCGACGAACTCCATTCCGAGGGCGTCGGCGGTGGCGCGCAGGCCGAGGCCGGCGTCGGCGCTGCCAGCCATCACCTTCCGGGCGGGCGACTCGTGGGCGCGGACGGCGACCTCGAACCCGTCGATGGCGTCGACGAGGTCGTTGCGGTCGACGCCGCGATCGTCGGCCAGCGCCGCGAGGGCGTCCCCGAGCGTCGCCCGGAGCCCCGAGTCCGTCGTGCGGTTGACGAACCGGATGTCGCGGTCGACGAGGTCGGCCAGTCCCGCGACGCCGTCGGGGTTCCCGGCCGGAACGACCAGGCCCCACTCCCGGTGCCAGCCTTCCAGGCCGACGGCGTCATCCGGAGCGCCGTCGGGCGCGGCGTCCAGGGCGACGTCGGCCGTGGCGTCGACGTCGACGTCGCCGGTGACGACCGCGACGTCGGTGACGCCGTCCCGGAGCCGCCGCAGCCCCTGGCGGCTGCCGACGCCGAGGTAGCGCGGACGGTCGACGCGGTCGAGCAGCCGCGAGAGGGCGGGGTCGTCCTCGCCGGCGCCGAACACCGCCGGCGGCCGGACGTCGGGGGAGAACAGCTGGACCTCGACGCGCTCGCCGGCCCCGAGCTGCTCGACGTCCGACGGGACGGCGACGACGCCGTCGGCCTCCACCAGGCTGGTCGTCGCGCCGCTGCCCTTGTCGACGGGGTAGACGAGCGTCTCCCCGGCCCCGTCGGTCACGAGGCCGACGGGCATGTACCGGAGGCGGCCCTCGCTGTAGCGCTCCCGGACGGCCATCGCGCCCGTCACGGTCGCGGTCCGGGGCTCGGGCAGGCCGGCGGCCTCGCGGATGGCCGGCGCGACGAACGTCCGGAAGATGGTCAGCGCCGACACGGGATAGCCGGGGAGACCGACGTAGGCGCTGCCGGCGAGGCGGCCGACGAGCATCGGCTTCCCGGGTTTGACGGCGACTCCGTGGAGCAGGAGCTCGCCGGACTCCTCGACGACGCGGTAGATGACGTCGACGGCGGAGGCCGACGTCGACCCCGACGAGAGGACGAGGTCGCACTCGTCGGCCGCCTCGCGCAGGACGGCCTCCATCGCGTCGTAGTCGTCGCCGGCGTGCGGGTAGAGCCGGGCCTCGCCGCCGGCCTCCTCGACGGCCGTGGCGGTGGTGTAGCTGTTGACGTCGTAGATCTCGCCGGCGTCGCTGTCGAGGTCGTCGCCGGGTCGGACGAGTTCGTCGCCGGTCGAGATGATGCCGACGGTCGGCCGCCCGCGGACGGGGACCTCGTCGACGCCGAGCGCCGACAGGAGCCCGATCTCGCGCGGCGTGAGGACCGTGCCCGGGCCGAGCGCCCGCTCGCCGGCGGCGACGTCGGCGCCGGCGAACATCACGCGGTCGCCCGGCGCGACCGAGGTCCGGACGAGCACGCCGGCCGCGTCGGTGTCGGACCCGCTATCGTCCGCGAGGTCCGTCCGTTCGACCATCACGACCGCGTCGGCGCCCGGCGGGAGGACGGCGCCGGTCGAGACCTCGACGCACTCGCCCGCGCCGACGTGGACGTCGGGTTCGGCACCGGCGTGGACCTCGCCGGCGAGCGCGAGGCGGACGGGGTCGGCCTCGTCGGCGCCGAAGGTGTCGGCGGCCTTGACGGCGTAGCCGTCGACGCTCGCGCGGTCGAAGCCGGGGACGTCGAGGGCGGCGTCGGCCCGCTCGGCCAGCACGCGGCCGCGGGCTTCGCGGAGCGGGACCGTCTCGTCGTCCGGCCGGAGGTCCAGCGAGGCGATGGCCTCGCGGGCCGCCTCCGGCGACGCGAGGTCGCGGAACTCCTTCCTAGGCATGGTACTCCCAGTTCTCGACGGCGACGGTCTCGCCCGCCGGGATGCCCTCCCGGGACTCCGGGACGACGACCCAGCCGTCCGCGAGGGCGACGCTCGAGAGGACGCCCGCTCCGCTGGCGCGTGTTGGGGTCGCTTCGAGGTCGCCGCCGTCGTCGGGCTCGTCGAGCTCGACGCGGACGAACGTGCGTACGCCGGGTTCGCTCCGGACCTTCCGGGCCAGCGTCGCCGCCCGGTTCGGCAGCGGATGCGGGGGCATCCGGCCGAGGTGCTTGATCAGGGGCCGGAGGAACTGGACGGCGTTGACGATGGCCGCGACGGGATACCCGGGGAGCATCACGACCGTGACGCCCCGGACCCGGCCGAGCGCGACCGGGTGACCCGGTTTGAGGGCGACGCCGTGGACGAAGACCTCGCCGAGGTCGTCCACGACGTCCGGGACGAGGTCCCGGTCGCCGACGGAGGAACCGCCGGTCGTGACGACCACGTCCCGGGTGAGGTCCCGCTCGACGGCGGCCCGGAGCGCATCCGCGTCGTCCGTGACGATGTTCCGTCGGGTCACGTCGGCACCCCATCGCTCGGCCAGCCGCGAGACTGTAAAGCGGTTCGTCTCGACCACCTCGCCGGGCTCCGGGTCGGCCTGGACGAGTTCCTCGCCGGTCGGGACGACGGCGACCTCGGGCCGGGCGGCTGCCTCGACGACGTCGATCCCGGTCGCCTTCAGCAGCCCCAGGTCCGACGGCCGCAACTGGTGGCCGGGGTCGTAGAGCCGCTGGCCCGCCTCGACATCCTCGCCCACGGGGGCGACGTTCTCGCCCTCGGCGACGGCGTCGAAGACCTCCAGGTCGTTCCCGACGGCCGTCGTGTCCTCGGCCATCACGACGGCGTCGGCGCCGTCCGGGAGGTCGCTGCCCGTGTGCACCCGGACCGCGGCGTCCGCCCGGACCGCGTCGGCCCGCCGGAGCACTACCGGCGAGCGGTCCGACGCGCCGAACGTGTCGGCGGCGCGCACCGCCCACCCGTCCATCGCCGCGCGGGCGTAGTGCGGCACGTCGCGGCCGGCCTCGATCGGTGCCGCGACGACGCGGCCGTCGGCCGCCGAAAGGGACACCCGCTCGGTGCGCTCGATCGGGTCGACGTCCAGGAGGCGCTTGCGGGCGGCCGCCACCCGCGTCCGCTCCGTGAACCCCGACCGGCGTGCGTCGCTCATACCGTCCCTGGGGCCGCCGGGATGAAAAGGGTCACTCCCCGGCGGCCCGCGGGCCGGAGCCCGATCACTCCGTCGCGACGAGCACCGACCCCTCGCGGACGACGAACGTCGGGGTGGCGTGGGCCGGCGCCGTCGCGCTGCCGCCGGCGGCGTGGACCTCGATCGCCGCCGTCGGGGCCGCCTCGACGGTCGCCGTCTCCGTCGGCGCCAGCGTGAGGACCTCGGCCGACACCGTCGGGCCACGGACCACCACCCGGACCGAGACGGTCGCGGACCCGTCGTTGTGGACGGCCGGGGGCCGATCGGAACCGACAGTCGGGCTGGCGCGCGCCATCGTCGAAAGTCGACGGGGCGTTATCAAGTACCTATCGCCCGTTTCGAGCGCCGAACGCCCGCCACCGGGGCCTTTAACGCGCCGCCGGTCCAACGGTCCGGTATGCAACTGCGCGAGGCGCTGGCCGACCTCCCGGAGACGGTGTTCGCCGACATGCTGGAGAGCGACGAGGCCTACCTCCTCGTGTTGGACCTGCCGGGCACCACCGCCGACACCGTCGACGTGACCGTCACCGACGGCCGGCTCGAGGTCGAGGCGCGTCGCGAGAAGTCGGTCCCGACGTCGTTCCGCTACCTGACCGAGGAGCGGTCGCTGTTCCTTGACGCCGAACTCCCGCTGCCGCCCGACGCCACCGGCGCCGACGCCGAGGGCGAGGTCGAGCGCGGCGTGCTCACCCTCCGGTTACCCAAGTCCGGCGAGGACCACGGCGAGACCATCCCGGTCTCCTGAGGTGGCCGGTCGGTGAGCCTCCGCGCGTACCGACGGTTCCTGGTCGTCGCCTACCAGTTCCTCCCGCTGCTGTGGGCGTACGCCCGCGACCGCAACCGCTTTCTCCTGTTCGGCGCCAGCCGCGACGTCGCACCGGCGACCCGGCGGCGCCGCGCCCGGTCGCTGCTGGACTCGATGCTGACGCTCGGCCCGACGTTCATCAAGCTCGGCCAGCTCCTCTCGACCCGGCCCGACGTCCTGCCACCGGAGTACGTCGACGAGTTCGAGCGCCTCCAGGACGACGTCCCGCCGGCGCCCTGGGCCGAGGCGAAGGAGGTCGTCGAGGGCGAGGTCGGCGCCGTCGCGGAGACGTTCGACGACTTCACGACGGAGGCCATCAGCGGCGCCAGCCTCGGGCAGGTGTACGTCGCGACCTACGAGGGCCGCCGCGTCGCCGTGAAGGTCCGCCGACCGAACGTCGAGCAACTCGTCGAGACGGACCTCCGCGTCATCCGGTGGTCGCTGCCCGTCCTGATGCGCTTCGTCGACGACGCCCGGTCGTTCTCCCTGGAGACGCTCGCCGACGAGTTCGAGACGGTCATCCGCGAGGAGATGGACTACGAGCGCGAACGCAGGATGCTCGAGGAGATCGGCGAGAACCTGGCCGACAACGACCGCGTCCGCGTCCCGTCGGCGGTCCCGGAGCTGTCCGGCCGCCGCGTCCTCACGATGGAGTACGTCGGCGGCACGAAGATCTCCGAACTCGACGACCTGGACGCCATCGGCGTCGACCGCACGGCGCTGGCGACCACCCTGCAGCGCGTCTACCTCGGGATGATAATCGAGGACGGCGTCTTCCACGCCGATCCCCACCCGGGCAACCTCGCCGTGAAGGACGACGGCACCATCGTCTTCTACGACTTCGGGATGTCCGGCCGCGTCGACCCGTACGTCCAGGGGAAGATCGTCGAGTTCTACATGGCGGTCGCCCGCCAGGACACCGACGCGATCCTCGACACCCTCGTGGAGATGGGGACGCTCAGCCCGCAGGCCGACCGCGAGGTGATGTCGAACGTGATGGAGCTGGCGATCGCCGACGCCCGCGGCGAGGAGATCGAGCAGTACCGCGTCCAGCAGATCATCCAGCAGGTCGAGGACACCATCTACGAGTTCCCCCTCCGGCTCCCGCCGAACCTCGCCCTGGTGCTGCGGGTCGCGACGGTCGTCGAGGGCGTCTGCGTCACCCTCGATCCGGAGTTCGACTTCATCGCCGTCGCCACCGACTTCCTCCGGGACCAGGGCTACGTCGAGGAGACCGCCCGGGAGTTCGTCGAGGCCCGCGGCGAGGAGTTCCGGGACCTCGGGCAGTCGCTCGTCCGCGTCCCCCCGAAGCTCGAGCGCACCCTCGACAGCGTCGAGCGCGGCGACGTCACCGTCCAGTTCGAGGTCTCCGACGACGAACGCGCACTGGACCGACTCGCGAAGCGGTTGATTCTCGGCGGGCTGCTGTCGGCCACCGTGATGGCCTCGGCCGTCCTCTATGCGTTCTCGACGCCCCTCGCCGCCCTCGTGCCGCTCGTCGTCGCCGTCCCGGTCTCGATGTGGCTGTGGCGGTCGTTCCGCCGACGCCGCGGCATCCGCGCCCGGCCGCAGTTCACCCGCCAGCAGATGCGCCGCCGCGACGACGAACGTGACTGAACGCTCGGCTTCGACCGCCGGCGCGACGAGAGGTGCGGGCCCGGAACCCCTGGTCGTTCCACACCGACGACATCGAGACGACGTGTCGGGAACTCGATGACGCTGATGTGCCATTCGCGAGACCGCCCGCTCCTCGACCGTACAGCACCGAGGCCGTCTTCCAGGACCGCTCCGGGACCGAATTCAGGCTCCTGGAACCCGCCGAGTAAACCGTCTGCGTTTCGACGTCTGGGTCTCTCGTCCAGCTCGTCTCCCACCAACCACCCAACACGAAGCCCTCGACCGGCTCTCCCACGGCGACCCCCACTCCACCTCCGAAGCCCCCGACCGGCTC
>CAZATR010000087.1:0-11553 GCA_964488035.1 uncultured Natronomonas sp. | reverse complement strand
AAGCCCTTATCGATTGGAATAACGTATATCCGGCAGGGGACAGAATTTTTTATCGTTGTAACTACAGTAGTATTGACAATCAGAATTTAATTTGACGATAAACGATTTCGGCCGTTGCGGGACAGTTCGAGCAACATGAACTCAGGTTCCGTCCCGGTGGCAGGCCATCTTTCGTAGCCGGATTCGGGTCGATACGCGTCGGGGTCCTGAACCAGCTCGACGGAAGCCCTACTCCGGTCTCAACGTGACGGGAACCGATCGCCTTCGCCCTCGGCGGGTGTTCTAGCCACTCCGGCAGTCCTACACGCGGCTTCGATCGTCGTTCGGTGGCTTTCTACGTGACACGGATGCCCGACCGGTCGATGGAGGCCCCTGCTGGGGCCAGCGATGCATCGACCCGTGCAACGGCCAGTTCTGACCGCCGCTTCCTGTGACTTCCGAGTCTTCGGGGCTCTATCGACGGTCCGTCAACGTCTTCGGTGGCCCTCGGATTCCCGATGGGATTTCGGTTCGACGCGTTCGGAATCCGTCAGCGACGTCACTTGCCCCTGGATCGTCCGTGGCGCATCGGTGCGCCACGCACACGCCGGGTTTGCGGTTTCCTCCAGGAGCCGCGAAACGGCCCTTCACGGTCTCGGTATCGGACAATAGTGATGCGGAACTGATAAAATCCGTCGAGCGTCGAACTTATAAACGATATGTCGATATACACAACTGCAACGCCGGATTTGGTCGGCCGGTGTCGTATTCACGACGGTTCGAGGTGGGTCGACGCATCCCACGACGGCCTTCCATCGGGGTGGCACACGCATGCGGCACACAGGGTCGAGGGAGTCTGTCTCGGCGAACCGTCCGCCCGGGGCGAACCCTGCACTAACATGAACATTTATTATGGTTCAACGAACAGGGTCGGACACGCGATGCTCGAAACGCTCGTACGCGTACACCTCTGATTTTCCGTCGAGTTGCATCGCCGTTCGACCGTCCTGCCCGAAATCCATGCAGCATCCAGACACCCACGACGCCCCGATCGTTCCACACGCGCCAACCACCCGATCCGTCGCCGAGGACGGCGCTCGTCGTCGGTCGGAACAGCGACCGTTCGCCCGACCACCTGCGACGGACCACGCCACCGACTTCGCCCGGTGCACGGAGGAGATCGAACCCCTTGTTTCGGATCTCGGCTGACCGTGACGTCCGGGACGGCCGCGCCGTGCGTCAGTCCAAAGCACTCGGGTGCCGGTCCGCGTCCTTCGGGAACCAGGCCAGGTCGTGATCGGCGTCAAGCCGCACCGCGACGTGGTCGTCGAGCGAGACCGTGTCGGCGTGGTTGTGCATGCAGCCGACGACGTCGCCCGAGTCGAGTTCGACCCGGTAGAGGACGGTCGGCCCGAGGTAGCGCCGGTGGATCACCTCGCCGTTTGCGGCCTCGGGATCGGCGACGGTGGCGCGGATGTCGTCCGGTCGGACCATGAGGTCGATGGCCGAGCCGCGGTAGTCGTCGGTGAGGCCGTTGACGCGCTGCAGGGGGATGTCGCCCAGGTCGGTCGCCACGCGGTCGTCCCGGACCTCGCCCGCGACGAAGGAGGCGTGGCCGAGGAAGCCGGCGACGAAACGGGATTTCGGCTGCTGGAAGACGGCCTCCGGGGTCCCAACCTGTTCGATGCGGCCCTCGCTCATCACGGCGACGCGGTCGGAGATGGACATGGCCTCCTCCTGGTCGTGCGTGACCGAGATGGCCGTCACGCCCGCGGCCTTCAGTATCTCGCGGACCTCCTCCCGCATCCGCACGCGGGTGTCGACGTCGAGGTTGGAGAACGGCTCGTCGAGAAGCAGGAGGCTCGGTTCGGGAGCGAGCGAGCGGGCGAGTGCGACCCGCTGTTGCTGGCCGCCGGAGAGCTCCTCGGGCGGTTTGTCCTCGTGGGCCTCGAGCCCGACGAGGTCGAGCAGCTCGTCGACGCGTGCCGCACGGTCGGGGGCGTCCCGGTCCTCGATGCCGAACGCGATGTTCTCGCGTGCGCTGAGGTGTGGGAACAGGGCGAACTCCTGGAAGACGACCCCGACGTCGCGGTCCTCGGGAGCGGCGAACCCGTCGCCGGAGACGGGTTCGCCGTCGAGCCGAACCGCACCGGCGTCGGGCCGCTCCAGGCCGGCGATCAGCCGAAGCGTCGTCGTCTTGCCACATCCGGAGGGACCCAGGAGCGTGAGGAGTTCGCCGTCGCGGACCGACAGCGTGAGGTCCCGGATGACGTCGGTGCCGTCGTAGACCTTCCGGAGCCCGTCGAGTTCCAGTACCGTCCCACGACCCTCGTCGGCCCCGTACTCGAGCCCGGAGTTCGCCGGGACGGTCCCGCTAGACACGGCGACCGCCTCCGGCCCGCACCGTCGACGCCGAATCGTCAGCCATTGCCACCGTATTCTTTAGGCACGCCAAAATAGTTTCCGCTCTCCGGCGGGCTCACGCGTCGCGGTGGGTCACGGTCTCGTGGCGCCCCGGTGGGCGGTCCGGTCTCGGGGGCCGGCTGTGGCAAGGACAACGGTATTACCCTGGCGGTAGTTGATCCCGACATGGAGCGGAGTTCGGCACTCGGTGAACGGACACCCGTTCGGCGCCACCGGCCGGAGGGAGCATGACGCTCGCCGACCGGACCTGTGTCGTCACGGGCGCCTCGCGCGGCATCGGGCGCGCCATCGCGGAGGAGTTCGGCCGACGGGGCGCAAACGTCGTGGTCAACTACCGGTCGTCGGAGGCGATGGCCGAGGAGTCCGTCGAACGGGTCGAGGCCGCGGGGGGTGCCGCCGTCCCGGTGCAGGCCGACGTCTCGGTCGTCGACGACGTCGCGGCGATGGCCGAAACCACCCGGGAGGCGTTCGGGGCGGTGGACGTGCTGGTCAACAACGCCGGGATGACCATCGACAAGAAGTTCGAGAACATGTCGCCGACCGACTGGCAGCAGGTCGTCGACGTGAACCTCGGCGGCGTGTTCAACTGCACCCACGTCTTCTTCGACGACATCCGCGACGCGGAGGACGGCCGGTTGATCAACATCTCCTCGGTCGTCGGCCAGCAGGGCAACTACGGCCAGGCGAACTACGCGACGACGAAGTCGGGCCTGTTCGGCTTCACCCGGACGCTGGCGTTGGAGCTGGCCTCCTCGGGGTCGACGGCCAACTGCGTCGCACCGGGCTTCGTCGAGACGGACATGCTGGAGACGGTGCCAGAACGGGTCAAGGAGAAGATCCTGCGGCGCATCCCGCTCGACCGGTTCGCGACCCCGGACGACGTCGCCGGCATCGTCCGGTTCGTCGCCAGCGAGGACGCGAGCTACATGACCGGCCAGATCATCGCGGTCAACGGCGGCATGGAGTGGTGACCGGACCGGCCACGGGCGCCGTCAGGGGCGGCCCATCGGCGTCCGTGATCGCCGCCGGCCCGCCCGCGCCCACGGGCGGCCCCGAACGCTTAGGGGCGTGTCCCGCGACGCGGACCACATGACCGATGTCGCCGTCATCGGGGCCTCGATGACGTCGTTCGGCGATCGGGACGCCTGGATCCGCGACCTCCTGGCTGAGGCGGGCCAGGCCTGTCTCGAGGACGCCGCCGTCGCGCCGCACGAACTCGACCACCTGTACGTCGCGAACATGGCCAGCGGCGAGTTCGAGGGCCAGACCGGGGTCCCGAACGCCCTGGTCCAGGATCTGGCGGCGACGCCCGCCTACACCCAGCGGGTCGACCAGACCTCCGCCTCGGGTGGCGCGGGCATCTACGCCGCCTGGCAGTCCGTCGCCAGCGGCGCCTCCGACGTGACGCTGCTCGTCGGCGGCGAGAAGATGACCCACCGGACGACCGGCGAGTCGACCGACGTCATCGCCTCGCTCACCCACCCGGTCGAGTACAAACACGGCGTGACGCTGCCCTCCTTCGCGGGCCTGACCGCACGGTTGTACCTCGATCGGTTCGACGCGCCCCGGGAGAGCCTCGCGAGGGTCGCGGTGAAGAACCACGAAAACGGCGCCCGCAATCCCCACGCCCAGTTCCGGACGGAGATCGACGTCGAGACGGCGCTGTCCTCGCCGATGATCGCCGACCCGCTCCGGCTGTACGACTTCTGTCCGGTGACCGACGGCGCGGCCGCGCTGTTGTTCTGTCCCGCCGAGCACGCCCGGGAGTACGCGGACCGATACGCGGTTATCTCCGGCGTCGCCGGCGCGACGGACACCCACGTGGTCCACGAGCGCGCGGACCCGACGACGATGGGTGCGGTCGTCGAGTCGGGGGAGGCCGCCTTCGAGATGGCCGGGCTCGACCCGGAGGACGTCGACGTTGCCGAACTCCACGACATGTTCACCATCCTCGAGTTCCTCCAGATGGAGGGCCTCGGGTTCGCGCCGAAGGGCGAGGCCTGGCGGATGGTCGAGGACGGCGCGACGGCGCTCGACGGCGAGTTGCCGATCAACACCTCCGGCGGCCTGAAGTCGAAGGGCCACCCGCTCGGCGCCACCGGCGTCGCCCAGGCCTACGAGATATACACCCAGCTCGTCGGCGAGGCCGGCGACCGCGGCGTCGACGCCGACGTCGGCCTGGCGTGCAACGTCGGCGGGTTCGGGAACTGCGTCACGACCTCCCTTATGGAGGCACGATGACGATGGAGGCCTACCGGTACGCCGACGGCAGCATCGCCTACCCGGGCCACCCCGTCGGGCCGGACGGCAGCGAGCCGGTCGGGACGGTCGACCTCAGCGAGTACACCGCCGAGGTGGTGACGTGGACCACCGCCCACGCGACGCCGCCGGGCGTCAGGGAGCCGAACCACCTCGCCATCGTCGAGTTCGACGTCGACGGCACGCCCGTGCGGGCGATCGGGCAACTTTCGACCGGCGAGGTGGACGTCGGCGACGAGGTCCGCCCGGTGTACTGCGAGGAGCTGCGGGATCCGGATGCCGGCATCCGCGAGCCCGACAGCCAGGCGTGGGACGGCTACCGGTTCGAACCGCTGTAATCCGCCCCGCCATCCCACTAACCGCGACGGGTCGCCGGGTCAGGACGTGCCGGCATCCGCATCGTCGCCGTCGTCGTGGGCGCCGTCGTCGGGGTCGTCGCTCGGCCGGTCGGCCTGCCGGCGCAGGGTGTCCAGTTCCTCCTCGACGTCGACCTGGACGGGGCCGCCAGCCCCGCTCTCGTCGGAGGGCGATTCGTCGGCGTCGTCGGTGCCGGGTCCGGTCGCGTTGTCCCGGGTCACGGGGGCGTCGGCAGCGGTGGCGTCGGCCAGCCGGTCGTCGACCTCCGCACGCAGGGCGCGGGCTTCCGACAGCAGCCGCTGGACCTCCGGGTCGTCCGGGGCGCCGCCGTCGGCGGCCTCCTGGAGGTCCGCCAGGGCGTCGTCGAGCCGCTCGAGGGTCGCGCGGCTCGCGGCCGCGAGGCCGCCGGCGCCCTCCCGGCTGGCGTCGCCAAGTGTCCGCCGCCCGGCCGCGAGGAGCCCCTCGTCGTCGACGGCGCCGTCCAGTGGACGGCCGTCGGCGACGCGGATGGCGGCGGCGAGCAACTCGAGCAGGCGGACGTTCGTTTCCAGCACCGCGACGATGGCCGGGATCGTGTACTGCTCGGTGAGCCTGAGGAGCTCCCTCGGCGGCGGGGGCCGGGGGAGACCGAGCGGGCCCCGCGGCGGCTCGCGGAGCTCCGACCGGAGGGCCTGGAGGGTGTCAGCGAGCTCGCGGACGGCCGTCTCGAGCTCCGGGTCCTCGTCCATACACGGTGGTCGGGCGCGGAGGGGGAAAACCCTGGGCCCAGAACGCTTTTCAGACAGCGGATTTATTTTATCGTATCGACGATGAAATTCGACGCTGACCCGCCGACGGACGCCGGCGTCGCCCAGGGGCTGGCGGCGCTCAAGCGCGAGGGCGGGTCGGTGCTGGTCGTCGGCGCGGCCACCGAGGCCCAGCACGACGTCTGCGAGCGGTTCCGGGAGGGCGGCGACGCCGTCCTCGTCGACACCGACCGGCCGGTCCGTGACGACGACGCGGGGGCCGTCGAGGTCATCGCACGGCAGTTCCCGACGCGGTCGGCGGCGGCCGGGGGTGACGCTCCGTCACCAGCGGGCGGTATCGGCTCGCTTTCGGCCGACCTGGAGGCGGCGATGCGGGAGCGAAGCGGCGGGGGCGGGACGCTCGGGGTGTGTTTCGACTCGCTCCGTCCGTTCGTGGACGCGACGGACGCGCCGGTGCTGGCCTCGACGCTGTCGTCGATCCGGGGGACCGCCCGGGACACCGGCACCGTCGTCCACCTGCACCTGCCCGCGATGGCGGACGCGGTGCCGCGGGCGCTCTTCGACGCAGTCGACGCCGTCGTCGAGGTCCGGCGGGGCAACGGGACGACGTACCAGCGGTGGCGGTTCCCGGCTGCGACCGGGACCACCGACTGGGTCGAAGTTTAGGTGGACCAAAACGCTTTAGCCCTCCCGGTGTCGAGTGACTGGTAATGGCAGCCTCCCGGGAACCCGACGGGGCCCACGTCGGGCTGAGGGCGCACTCGACGTCGCCGGACCGTACCGTCTTTACCGAACCGGACAACAGCGATGGCTGGATCGCGACCGACTATACCGTCGACGTCGACCGGTAACCGCGACCGCTTTTCCAATCCACCCTTTCGGGCCGAACCTGCTGACAGCCTCGGCGAGGGAGAGCGGTCGCGGGTCGCGCGGTTCGGGTTCGCGCGCTCCGCGTTCGCGCGCTCCGCTGGTCGATCGCGTCGACGGCGAAATCGGCGGGCGCGTGCGCTTCGTCGCGTTACCGGGTGGCCGAATCCAGGACGAGGGTGTCGTCCTCGAGGTAGTGCTCGAAGTGGTGGGCGTGCTCCTCGAGGGTCTCGAGTTCCTCGCGGAGGATCTCGTCGGTGGTGTAGTCGCCCAGTTCGTTGGCCAGCGCGATGTGGTCCCGCATCGTCTCGATCATGTCGCCGGCGGCCTCCATGTCGTTCTCGAGCGACGTCCGGATGTCGTAGACGTCCTCGCCCTCGGGCTCGATGGGCGCGTGCTCCTCGAACGTCGAGCCCCCCGACAGCGGGACGCCGCCGATCGCCTGGACGCGCTCGGCGAACTCGTCGGCCGCGAGCTCGAGGTCCCGGGCCACGTCGCCGAGGTACTCGTGGAGCTCAAGGAACTCGGCGCCCTCGACGTTCCAGTGGTGCTTCCGGATCTGGTGGTACAGGACGTAGCTCGCCGCGAGGTCCGTGTTCAGGGCGTCGATTAGCTGCTCGGCCTTGTCCTCGTCGAGCCGGAGCGCCTCGCTCGCCTCCACGCTCCCTGCCCGTCGACGGACGGTTTCCTGGGTGCTCATGCACGACGGGATACTCGCGCGACGGCCTTAAACCTTGTCTCGTGACTAACTACTTTTTGGCTATCCAAAAAATAGATTCATAAACATCTAACATTCGGGGTCCGTGCCGTGTCGCGTGGGGCCGGGACGACGCGACGACCACGGGGTGGGCCTGCCAACTTTGCGGGTCCCGCCCCGAGGGCCGACCGGTGGGTCGGCGGCCCGTCGCCTGCGCCTCGCCTGCGGGCCGTTCGCACGCACGCGGGCGTTCAAAAGCTCTTTTATGCAGTGATGCAGTACGAGGGAGTACAGCCTACGCGGGGTTGTGATGCTCCTAGCCGGACCCAAGGACAAACGCGTCCACTCGGGCGCGAGAACCGCCGGACGGTGTTGCACCGTTCGGCGTTCGACGGCGGGGGAGCGCGAACCCGCGCGTGGGAGGAGCAACTACAGACAATGTCAGTGTACGTGGATTTCGACGTGCCGGCGGCCCTCGAGGACGACGCCATCGAGGCGCTCGAGGTCGCCCGGGACACCGGGACCGTGAAGAAAGGGACGAACGAGACGACGAAGGCCGTCGAGCGCGGCAACGCCGAGCTGGTCTTCATCGCCGAGGACGTCAGCCCCGAGGAGGTCGTCATGCACCTCCCGGAGATCGCCGACGAGAAGGACACGCCCTACGTCTTCATCGAGACGCAGGACGACATCGGGCACGCGGCCGGCCTCGAGGTCGGCAGCGCCGCGGCGGCCATCGTCGACGCCGGCGAGGCCGACGGCGACGTCGAGGACATCGCCGAGAAGCTCGAGGAGCTCCGGTAGGTGACCGAGGATGAGCGCTGAAGACGACGGGGGCGGCGGAGCGACCCCTGCCGAAGTGATCGAGATCGTCGGCAAGACCGGTATGCACGGCGAGGCCATGCAGGTCAAGTGCCGGATCAAGGAGGGCGAAAACCAGGGCCGCATCATCGCCCGGAACGTCCTCGGACCGGTCCGCGTCGGCGACGTGTTGCAGCTCCGCGAGACCGCCCGCGAGGCCGACTCGATCGGAGGCCAGTGACCATGCCACAGACCGGAGCGTGTGACTACTGCGGGGCCGACATCGAGCCCGGGACGGGGACGATGTTCGTGGCCAACAACGGCACCATCACGCACTTCTGTTCCGCCAAGTGCGAGAAGAACGCCGACCTCGGCCGCGAACCCCGGGACCTCGAGTGGACCGAGACGGGCGCCGGCACCGGTGCCGAGACAGCCCGGTCGGACGAGGAGCCGGAGTCCGTCTCCGAGGGGACTGCGGAACCCGAGACGCCCGACCTCGAGGCGGCCGAAGCGACCGCCGAGGAGGCGGAACTCGAAGCTGAAGAGGCCGAACCCGAGGCTGAGGGGGCGGAGCCTGAAGCTGACGATGTTGAACCCGAGGCTGAGGGGGCGGAGCTCGAAGCTGACGATGTTGAACCCGAGGCTGACGACGAGGAGTCCGACGCCGAGGTCGAGGCCGACGCAGCCGACCCGGAGTCCGATGCGGACGCCGCGCCGGACGCCGACGCGGACGAGGCCGACGAGACGGCGGCCGCCGATGAAGACGGGGACGCTGACGGGGCCGACGAGGACGGCGAGGCGGACGACGAGGACGGCGAGGCGGACGACGAGGAGGTCGAGGCCTGATGGCCGCGACCGAGCGCACGTTCGTCATGGTCAAGCCGGACGGCGTCCAGCGCGGCCTCGTCGGCGACATCGTCTCCCGGTTCGAGGACCGCGGCCTGAAGCTGGTCGCCGGGAAGTTCATGCGGATCGCCGACGACCTCGCGCGCGAACATTACGCCGAGCACGAGGACAAGCCGTTCTTCGACGACCTGACCTCCTTCATCACGTCCGGCCCGGTGTTCGCGATGGTCTGGGAGGGCCAGGACGCGGTCGCGCAGGTCCGCCGGATGATGGGCGAGACCGACCCCGCCGAGTCCGACCCCGGCACCATCCGCGGCGACCTCGGGCTGGACCTCGGCCGGAACGTCATCCACGGCTCCGACACCGAGCCGGGCTCGGCCGAGCGAGAGATCGAGCTGTTCTTCGACGACGGCGAGCTGCACGACTACGAGCGCGTCGACGAGCCCTGGCTGTACGAATAACCACTTCTTACACGGCCCCGTCGCTGCGCTCGGGGCCGGCAAAACTTGGGGAAACTGTGCGCGCGCTCCTCCAGCCGCTGGCCCCCACTTCGTTCGGGCCAGCGGCTGGAGGAGAGCGCGACGGCGACTCACTCGCTTCGTTCGTTCGTCGCCGCGAACCTCCTCGGGGCCTCCGGCCCCTCGGCGGATGCTCGAGTCTGATCGTTTGATCGGTTCGGTGCGAGCTGTATACCCGCCGGGTTGCGCGACTCATTCGAGGGGTGACGTGGTCGACCTGTTTCGGCTGGACGTTCGTCCCGCGGTAGAACCGGCGGGCGCCCCCGTTCCGCCACCCGCAAGCGACTTTGAGGTGGTCGCAACCTCGTTCGCGGGCCAGCTTCTTTCACGCGTTCGACGACTTCCGTCCCGGGGCCCTGATCGCGGTGGGCCTCGTCGATGGCCGTCCGCCGGTCGTCCCGACAGTTGTCACCAGGACGTCGACGATGTCGACGAGCCGGTCGGCGACCCGGCGGACCATCGGCATCCCGTCCAGCGTCGCGGTCGCCTTGTCCTCGTCTCCGAACCGCCTCGACCGACCCCCCGGCGATGACGACCCCTCCGCGCATCGGCGACGGTTGGTCCCGCGCGCAAGTGCCTTTGCCTCTCGATGACGCCCATCGGGGGAACATTTAACGGGGTCAGACACCACGATTCCGCGAGATGGACCGCCGCGCCCCAGACCGGCTGCTCCGGGTCGACCTCACGGCCGAATCGGCGGATAGCGAGCGCGTCCCCGGGGCCTGGCGGCGACGCTACCTCGGGGGGAAGGGCCTCGGGGCCCGCTACCTGTACGAGGAACTCGACCCCGGTACCGACCCGCTGGGCCCGGGGAACGTCCTGCTGTTCGCGCTCGGGCCGGTGTCCGGACTCCTGCCGGGCGAGACCCGATACGCCGCGGTCACGAAGTCGCCGTTGACCGGCGCGTTCCTCGACTCGTACGCGGGCGGGTCGTTCCCCCGCCGGCTGGCCGGCGCCCTCGGCGACCACGTCGCGCTCTCGGTCACCGGCGCGGCCGACGAGCCGGTCCGGATCGTCGTCGAGGACGGGACGGCGCGCGTCGAACCCGCCGAGACGTGGGGCGAGGACGCCGTGTCGACCGCGCGGTCGACGGACGGCGCCGTGGCCTGCGTCGGTCCGGCCGGTGAGTCGCAGGTCGCCTACGCCACCATCGCCTCGGACGAGGCCGAGCACCACGCCGGGCGGGGCGGCGCGGGCGCCGTGATGGGCTCGAAGCGACTGAAGGCCGTCGTGGCCCGCGGCGAACCGCCGTCGGGACTCGCCGACCTCCGCGAGCGGTACGCCGAGCGATATCTGGGGGACGACACGGGCCGGTGGCAGCGCGCCTCCGGGACCGTCGAGACGGTCGACTTCGCGGACGCGGCGGGGGTGCTCGCCGCGAGAGGGTGGAGCGAGCGTGGCTTCGACGGCGCCGAGGACGTCGGCGTCGGCGCCGTCCGCGACCGCGCGGTCGAGCGCGAGTACGACGGCCCGCTGCCGGGCGGTTTCCGCGTGGAGACGCCGGAGGGCGAGTCGGTCCCCCGCGGCGCGACCGCGATGACGCTCGGCGCGGGGCTGGCCCTCGACGACTTCGACGCGGTCGCCGAACTGGGCGAACTGTGCAACCGCCTCGGGATGGACCTCATCTCCGGCGGGAACGCCGTCGCCTGGGCCGCGCGGGCGAGCGAAGCGGGACTGCTCGAGGCGGACGTCGCGTTCGGCGACCCGGAGGGGGCGCGGGACCTGCTGGCGGCCGTCGCTCGGCGCCGCACCGACCTCGGGGACGACCTGGCCGACGGCGTCGCGGCCGCGGCCGAGCGCCGCGGCGGCGAGGCGTTCATCCCGTCGGTGAAGGCGATGACGCTGCCGGCCTACGACCCCCGTGGATCGGAGAGCATGGCGCTCGCCTACGCCACGAGCGACCGGGGGGCGTGCCACCGGCGGGCCCGGCCGGTCGAGGCGGAGGCCTTCGACGGCCCGTGGTCGGCCGACCGCACCGTCGCGGCCGTCGTCGCCGCACAGGACACACGCGCCGTCCGCTGGAGCCTCGTCGCCGACGACTTCGTCGGCGAGGTGCTGGCCG
>CAZATR010000086.1:0-11742 GCA_964488035.1 uncultured Natronomonas sp. | reverse complement strand
GCTGGTCGATGCCGTGGACGAGCGTGGAGTCGTACCGCTCGTTGACGCGGTTGAAGGCGTTCTTGTACGCCTGCTGGAGCTGGGGGAAGTACTCGACGTACTTCTCCGCCTCGAAGGTCTCGGCGTCCATGCCCGCCGGTTGGGGGCGACCCCTCAAAAGCCGGTCGAACGGCCGGCCCACGAACGCAAACGACTTGACCGAGCGGCGGGACCGGCCGGTATGTACCGCAGCGGCGCGTTCGTCGCCGGCCAGGTCACGCCGACGTCCGACGAGCAGGTCCAGCCGAACGGGGTGGACCTGACGCTGGAGGCGGTCTTCGAACAGCGGGAGCCGGGCCGCATCGGCCGGGACGGCAAGGAGGTCGGCGTCCGCCAGCGCCGCCGGGCGGACCCGGTCGTCGAGGGCGACTCCATCGACCGGGTCGCCGACCGGAACGACACCTACTACCTCCCGCCGGGCGGCTACGTGGTCCGGTACGCCGAGATCGTCTCGATCCCCGAGGACCACGTCGGCTTCATCTACCCGCGGTCGTCGCTCATGCGGAACTCCTGTATGCTGAACACCGCCGTCTGGGACGCGGGCTACGAGGGGAAAGGCGAGGGCCTGCTGGAGGTCCACCACGACGTCGAGATCGAGACCGGCGCCCGGATCGCCCAGCTCGTCCTCGCCGAGGCCGACGCCGTCGGCGCCTACGACGGCACCTACCAGGGCGAGAACCTGTAATCGGACCGCGGCCGACGCCCCGCGAGCGGGACCGCGCTGGCTCGCAAATGTTGACACGTTTGGACGCGGTTGCCAGAAGGCATAACAGGCGGGTCGGCCCCGCGCCGCGGCGGTCCCGGGGGTCGAACGGCGGCCGGCCTCCGACCGTCGGGCCCGTCCCGATCGCCGAACACAGCCTCTTATTTAAACAACCACACATACCCCGCGCAATCCATTTCGTGTGCTGGTCGAAAGGGAGCGTAACTGCGGCGCCCGCACCACCAGCACCCATGTCACACGTTACCACACGGCGGCTGTTCGCGGTGGTGGTCGCGCTCCTGGTCGTCTGCTCCGTCGCCGGGGGCCCGGCCGTCGCCGCGGCAGCGGCCACCGGGACCTTCGGCGAGGAGGTCGGCGGCACCATCGACGCCGACGATGGTTCCTCCGACGCCTCCGACGGCGACTCGGCCGCCGAGGACTCGTCGGCCGGTGGCTCGGACGACGGGGACTCGTCCGACGACGCCGGTAACGACGACGAGTCGACCGGTGGCGGCCCGTTCGACGGCTCGTCGGCCGACGGCGACTCGGCCGACGGGGGCGACGACGGCGGCAACGCCGACGCTGCCACGAAGGACGACGGATCCGAGGACTCGATCGACGGGACCGAGGACGCGAACGGCGATGGGCACGCGGGGAACGCGACGGGAGCCGTCGAGGGGACGGTTCGCGGGACCGGGGACGCCGTCGAGGACGCCGCCGACGGCGTACCGGGGCCCGTCGGGACCACCGCCGACGTCGCGACGGACACGGACTACGACCTCGTCGGGACCGTCTCCGGGACGACCGGGCTCGGGGGGACGCTCGCCCTCCCGACCACCGGGCTCCACGAGACCGCACGCGTCGAGGCCACGGACGGGGTGGCCGGCCGGGCGGTCGACCCCCACGGGGCCGCGGCCGGGGGCGACACCGGATCGGGCGGGGACCACACGGCCGCGGAGCTCGCCGGGGCGGTCGACCCCGACGCCGCGACCCCGGACGCCGCGTCGGGCGACGGCGATCTCCCGGGGCCCGCCGGTCTGAGCGGCGGGGCGACGCTGGGGCTGGGCGCGCTTGCGGCGGTCGCGGTCGCCCGCTCGGCGCCGCTTTTCGCGACCTCGAGCGCCGGCGGCAGCGGGTCGGCGACCACCGGCTACCTCTCGGCGTTGTTCGAGAAGGTCAGGCCGTTCCTCGTCCCGCTCCGGTACAGCCGGTACGACGACTCCGACCCGCTCGAGCACGAGGCCCGCGAGCTCGTCTACGAGATCGTCAACGACGCGCCCGGCTCGTACCTCTCGGAGGTCAGCGAGCGCGCCGGCCTCCCGCTGTCGACCACCCGGCACCACGTGAAGGTCCTCGAGCGCGAGGAGCTGGTCTCCGGCGCGAAGCTCCGGGGCAAGCGCCGGTTCTACCCCGCCTACGCCGAGGGGATCGAGCTGGCCGCCGCGCTGAACGACGAGGCCACCGCGGGCATCATCGACGCGCTCGCCCGTCTCGGCGCCGCCTCCGTCAGCGACCTGGCCGAGGACCTCGGCCGGGACCCCAGCACCATCAGCCACCACCTCCAGCGGCTCGAGGCCGACGACATCGTCACCCGCGAGCGCGACGGGCGGGCCGTCGTGAACCGGCTCACGGGCGAGGCACGGGACGCCATGGCGCCGGGGACGACGCCCCGGCCCGGCGAGCCCGCCGAGGCGCTGGCCGACTGACCCGCCGCGCCTTCGCCCGGCCCCGGACGGCTCGGGGGTTCAATCCTCGATCAGCAGCAGAACATGAACGGGTACATCAGCGCGACGCGGTCGCCGTCCGCGAGGACGGTGTCCAGACCCTCAAGGTGCTCGTTGAACCGGCCGTTGACGGCGATCCGGGCGTAGGCACGGGTCTGTTCGCCCTCCGGGTTCTTCCGCCATGTGCCCGGCGGGTCGCCGTCGGTCGGCGCCCAGCCGTGGGCGGTCGCGTCGGCCTCCGTCTCGGCCATGACGAGGTCGGCGACGTCGTGGTCGTCGAAGAACGCGTCGAGGAACGCCCGGAGCGTCTCGCCCGGGAAGGTGTACTCGAGTTCGTGGTCGCCGATCGCCGTCCTGACGTGGCCGGTACAGCGGACGCGGACGGTGGTCGTCGGAGCCTCGGCGTCGCGCGCAGCGTCCGTGGTCGCGGTGTCCTGGGTGGCCATGTCGGTCCGGAGGGCGGCGCCGCCGAAGAGGCCCACCCCGAACGTGTTCGGGTCGATCGGCGTCGGACCGGCCGGGGCTCCGCGTCGCGACGGGCGCCGCGGCAGCGAGTGCCGTCGGCGGCGTGCAGGCCGTGACGGGGCCGCCGGGGGGTCGCCAGGACCCGGGCGGGCCGTGCCGTCCTAGGCGTCCGGCTCGGCGGCCAGGCGGGCCGGCAACGGGCCCGCGTAGCCCTCGGGGACGTAGGGACACAGGGGGTCGCTCTCGAGGGGGTCGCCGGTCGTGGCGAAGGCGCGGGACCGACTGCCGCCGCAGACGTGCCGGTACTCGCAGGCGCCGCACTTCCCCGCGAGGCGGTCGCGGTCCCGAAGGCGCCGGAACAGCGACGCCTCGCGGTAGATTTCGACGAGGTCGTCCTCGCGGACGGTGCCGGCCGACCGCGGGAGGAACCCGGACGGGTGGACCTCGCCGGTGTGGGAGACGAACGCGAAGCCGTCGCCGGCGACGATGCCGCGGCGGCGCCCGACGCCGCCGGACGGCCGGCCGCCGTGATCGCCGTCGGTGGCCGGGTCGGCGGCGGCGCGTTGCAGCCCGACGCGGCGGTACTGTGGGGCCTCCGTGGTCTTGACGGCGAAGGCCTCCCGGTCGGCGACCGTGTGGAGCCACTCGAGGACGGACTCCGCCCGCGCCGGCGGCACGGGGTCGAGCTCGCGGCCGCGGCCGACGGGGACGAGGAAGAAGACCGACCAGAGCACGGCGCCCAGGTCGGCGACGACGTCCCGGACCTGCGGGAGCGTCGAGACGGTGTCCGCACAGACCGTGGTGTTGACCTGGAGCGGGAGGCCCGCCCGGTCGGCGGCCGCCGCGGCCGCCATGGTCCGTCGGAAGCTCCCGGCCTCCCCGCGGAAGACGTCGTGGCCGGGTTCGGGGCCGTCGATGCTCACCGCCATCCGGCGGAGGCCGGCGTCCGCCAGCGCCTCGACGCGCTCGGCCGACAGCGCGGCGGTGCCGCTCGGCGCCAGGGTGACCTGCAGGCCGCGGTCGGTGCCGTACGCGACCAGCTCGAGGAGGTCCTCGCGGGCCATCGGGTCGCCGCCGGAGAGGACGACGAGCTGGCCCTCGCCGAACCGGCGGGCGGCGTCCAGCAGGCGCTTGCCCTCCGTCGTCGACAGCTCCATCGGGTGGCGGTGCGGGCGGGCGTCGGCCCGGCAGTGGTCGCAGGCGAGCTCGCAGGCCTGCGTGACCTCCCACACGACCACGAGCGGGCGCTCGTCGGTGTCGACCGGGCCGGGGCGGCGCTCGGCGTCGGGCGCGGGCATGGGCGGGCGTTGGACGCCGGCGGCCGAAGCGTCGGTCCCGAACGCGTTCGGGTCACCGGCTCCGGCCGGCATCGGGGCCCGATGGCGCCGGGCCGGGGTCGTCGACCGATCCGTCGCCGGCCGCGTCTCCCGTGCCGCCCGCGTCCCCCGTGTCGGCCGCGAGGTGGGTGTCGACGAACCGGCGGACGACGGTGCTCTCGGCCCGGTGTAGCGTCTCGCTGCACGTCGACTTCGCGATGCCGACCTCGTCGGCCAGATCCGTGAGCGTACACCGCCGCGGCGTGTCGTAGTAGCCGCACTCGACGGCGGTCTCCAGGAGCGTCGCCTGTCGCTCGGAGAGCAGCGACTCGGCCTCCGGGCCGTCCCGGACGGCGTCGACGGTGTACTCGAGGCCGTATCGGTCGAGCTGGTCGCCGAGCGCCGACAGGCGGTCGTGGGCGGTCCGGATCTCGAGGGCGGCGACGCCGTCGGCGATGGTGACGGGCGGCTCGATGGGGACGCCGGACGCCCGCGCCGTCACGAGGAGCAGCGGCGCCGTGGTCTCGATCTGGAGGACCACGCGGTCGTCGGCCCGCTGGAGCGGCTCGACGTCGGTCAGCCCGTCGTGGTCGACCATCGCCCGGAGGACGGCCTCCAGGTCCGGGGCGGTGACCTCGACGAGGGCGACGCCGACGCCGTCGCCGGGCATCCCGGCGAGGACGCGGACGGTCGCGTCCGGGTGGGTCGTGGTGACGTCGTGGATCCAGGTGCCCGCCGGGAGCCGGACGGACAGACTCGCCTGGGTCATACTCGACGGCTACGCGACGGGGCGGAAAAACGGGCGTGGGGACTCCCGGCGCGTGGGACACCGCCGGGCGCCGGCCCGGCCGGGGCGTCGCCGTGTCCCGCTGGCTGGGACCGCGCTCGACCGCCTTTATCCCCGGGTCCCGGAGGTCCAGGTGTCATGCCACGAGACAGTGCGACGCGACGGCACGTCCTGGCGGCCACCGGACTCGCGATCGGCGCGGGCGCGCTCGCCGGCTGTACGAGCGGCAACAGCGGCAACGGTGGCGGCAACGGCGGCAACGGCAACGGCGGCGCCGAGGAGTTCGACGGCTGGTTCGACGGCGTCTCGAACTACGACGGCGTCGACGACGAGACCGGCAGCGGCGAGGTCGCCGTCGAGGTCGGCGCCGGGAGCGACGGCCTGCTGTTCGCGCCGCCGGCCGTCCGGGTCGACGCCGGGACGACCGTCGTCTGGGAGTGGACCGGCGCCGGCGGCGCCCACAACGTCGTCGACGAGGGCGGCGCCTTCGAGAGCGAGCTGAAGGGCGACGCCGGCGCGACCTTCGAGTACACCTTCGAGGAGGCGGGTACGTACACGTACTACTGCAACCCGCACCAGGCACAGGGGATGAAGGGCGTCGTGGTCGTCGAGTAACGGCTGCCGATCGCCGCCTCGGGTCGTCCCGTCGACGCCGAGACCGCCGCCCGGTACGGGGAGTCGCGCGCCGCCAACGGCACCGTCACCGTCCGGTGTCCCGCCGGCGACGTCCCCGCGCTGTTCGCCGCGACCGCGGCGGTCGAGGTCGCCGACGTCACCGTCGAGCGCGACGGGCTCGAGGCGGCCTTCCACGACGCCATCGAGCGGGCGGAGGTGGCGCCGTGACCGACGACAGCGAGGCGACGACGGACGGCGGCTACGCCACCGGCCACGACGCCGGCACCGAGCGGCCGCGACCGCCGGGTCGTGGCGACCGCGGCTCCGCCAGGCCGGGACGCTCGCGGTGACGGAGTTCCGGCTGGCGCTCCGGAGCCGGTGGGCGCTGGCGCTGGTCGCGCTGTTCGCGGTGTTCGGCACGGTGCTGTCGACGTTCGCCGGCTCGGCCGCCGGGCCCGAGGGCGCCCGCCGGGTCGTCGCCAGCCTCGCCAGCCTCGCGACGTACCTCGTGCCGCTGGCCGCGCTCGCGTTCGGCTACGACGCCGTCGTCGGCCGCGACGAGGACGGTTGGCTCGCGGTCGTCTGCTCGCTGCCCGTCACGCGGGCCCGCGTCGTCGGCACGTTCCTCGGCCGCGCGGTCGTCCTCGGCGGCGCCACCGTCGTCGGGTTCGGCGCCGTCGGCGCGCTGCTGCTCCGGGAGTACGGGACCGCCCACTGGGCCGGCTACCTGGCGTTCCTCGGCGGCGCGGTCGCCGTCGGCGCCGCCTTCCTCGCGCTGACGGTCCTCGTCTCGACGGTCGCCCGCGAGAAGACCCACGCCTCGGGGCCGCGCTGCTCGTGTGGGTCTGGTTCGTGCTGGTCCACGACCTCCTCGCGCTCGGTATCGTCGCCGCCTTCCGGCTGCCCGACGCCGCCCTCACGGGGTTCGTGCTCGCGAACCCGGCCAGCGTCTTCCGCGTGCTCGTGTTGGGTCACCTGGGCGCCGCGGGCGGCAGCGGCTTCGCCGCCGTGCTCGCGGCGACCGGGCTCTCGACCGGCCTGCTCGCCGCGGCGCTCGCCGCCTGGATCGTGCTCCCGGTCGCCGCCGCGGGCGCGCTGGCCGGCCGCCGGCGGCTCTAACCGTCGTCGCCCCGCCGGAACCCCCGTCGCCGACCGGCCACACGGTCCGCCGCGGGGGTCGCGCTGGCCCGGCGATCGGGGACGGTCCCGCCCCGCGCCCGGCACATCCTATAAATACGCGGCCGGGATTGGTTGGGTATGGCCATCGATCGCCGGACCGAGATGGCGGACGACGAGACCGACGCCTTCCTCGGACGCCACGAAACCGGCGTCCTCGCCCTGGCACGGACCGACGAGCCGTACGCGATCCCGATCTCCTACGGCTACGACGCCGACGACCGGCAGTTCTACCTGCGGCTCGTCTCGACGCCGGACAGCGAGAAGCGCCGCTTCCTCGCCTCGGCTCCCGCCGCCCGGATCGTCGTCTACGAGCAGGACGACGACGTCTACCGGAGCGCCATCGCCATCGGGCCCCTCGAACGGATCGACCCCGAGACGCTCACCGTCGAGGACGTCCAGCAGTACGGCGACGCCAAGCGCCCCCTGTTCGAGGTCTGGCCCGAGCAGAAGGGCGCCCTCGACATCCAGCTGTACCGGCTGGACCCCGACACGCTGAGCGGCCGGCTGATCGAGGTCGACCGCACCACCGACTGACCGCGGGACGGACGGCGACCCCCGTCGGCGACCGCGCTTGCGACGTCTCCCCGACGGCAGGCGCTACGACTCCTCGAAGTCCGCGGGCGCGACGGGCGCGGTACAGACCGGACAGCCGCTGGAGAGGATCGCCTCGCGCATCGAGGCGTTGACCTCGATCCGCTGGCCGCAGTCGGAACAGGTGAACTCGTAGCTGGTCATGAGCGGCTGCCCGCGCCGCCGGCACCCGGCGGGGGACGACCGGTCGTTACACCCCCGACGGTATATATTGCGTGTGATCCGCGTCGGCCGGCCGGACGGCCTCGACCGACCGTCCGGCGGCCCGGTGCCCGTGGCGGCACGGGCGTCACTGCGGATCCCGGGCCGGCCGCTCGACCGCGAGCTCGACGTCGCCGTCGGCGTCGATGGAGACGACGACGTCCTCGACGGCGCGCCGGTACTCGCTGGCGTGGGCGCCGTCGCGGCGGATCCGGACCCGTTCCTCGAGCAGGCCGGCGTCCACGAGCCGGTCGACCTTCCGGTAGGTCGTCGACCGCGGGAGGTCACACCGCTCGATCAGTTCCCCCGCGGTCCGGGGTTCCTCGGTCGCGGCCTCGAGGATCGCCCGACAGTCCGGGTCGTCCAGCGCCGCCAGGGCCCCAGTCCCGTCGATCGACGGCCCGTCGTCGGCGCCGCGGCCCGGGCCGGTCCCGGTGCGGTCGGCGTGCAGTGTCGTCCTCGGCATACGCGAGGAGTGGCCCGCCACCGCCGGGAACCTACAGCCACAGAACTGAGGGGGTTTATACCGGGGACGGGGCGGGCGGGGCGAAGACAGCTTTAGGTGGCCGACGCTGCAACGTCGGCCGATGAGCGCGGGGATCCGTGCGGAGGTCCAGGTGGACCCTGACGGGGCCTGTCCGGTGCTTTCGGTCGCCAGCGCGGCCGGCGCGCCGGCCCGCTCGGTGTCGACCGCCGCCGGCGCTGGCGACCCCCGCCGGGTCGTCGAGGAGTTCACCCTCGAGGGCGTCGACGGCGTCCCCGACACCGACCTCGACCTGCGGCGCGTCTTCGAGTACGGCGGCGCCACCGTCTACCGCGTCACCCACGGGCCGGACTGTGGGTGTCCGCGGTCGGTCGTCGAGGCCCACGACACCCCCGTCGTCGACCTCCGGACCCGGCAGGGGATGGTCCGGCTGGTCTTCCACGCCGCCGACATGGCCGCCCTCCAGGGGATCATGGCCGCCCTCCAGGACGCGTTCCCGACGGTCGACGTCCGGCGGCTGCTCCGCTCGGAGCACGACCGGCCGGAGGACGACCTCCTGTTCGTCGACCGCAGCCGGCTGACGGACCGCCAGCGGGAGGTGCTCGGGACCGCCCACCGGATGGGCTACTTCGACCGCCCCAAGGGCGCCAACGCCGGCGAGGTCGCCGACGCCCTCGACATCAGCCGCGCGACGTTCGCCGAGCACCTCGCCGCCGCCCAGACGAAGCTGTTCGACGCCATCCTCGAGACCTGACCACCGCGGCCGCCCCGCACCAGGAGGGCCGAACGACCCGCCCCGCCGCGGGCCTGGGCGATCGGGCCTCGACGCCCTCTCGGGGTCGGGACACGCGAGCGGCTCGACGGTCCCAGCGCCGGTTTCCGAGGGCTGGGACCGTGCCCAACGCTGATGACCCCGAGCCGAGAATCGGGCGTCGATGGACAACCAGAGGAAGCCGCGGGGGCAGAGCGCCGCGACGGCCGCGGGCGGTGGACGCGACGCCGGCTGCTCGCCGGGTCGGGGCTGGGCGCGGTGGTCGGCCTCGCCGGCTGCGTGATCGGGGACGGGGATCGACGGACGGCGACGGAGTCGTTCGCCGTCGACGGCGACGACGTCGACCGGGTGGTCGTCCGCGGGGACGACGGCGACACCGTCGTCCGCGGCACCGACGAGGCCGACGTCCGGGTCGAGGCGACCACCTACGCCGTCGGCGGCACGGACCTCGAGGACGTGACCGTGACCCGGGAAGTGACCGACGGCCGGCTCACGATCGGCGTCGAGGTGCCGGGCGGCATCAGCCTGGGGCCCTCCGGCGGCGGTCTGGCGGCCCTCACGGTCCGGGTTCCGCGGTCGATCCGCGTCCGACGGGTCGCGGTCGACGACGGGACCGCCCGCGTCCGGGACGTCCGGGGCGACCTCGCGGTGTCGCTCGACGACGGCAGCGCCGACGTCGACGGCGTCGACGGGGCCCTCGAGGTCGACGTCGACGACGGCGACGTGACCGTCGGCCGCGTCACGCGGCTCCGCGGCGACGTCGACGACGGCGGGCTCCGGATGACCCGCGGCGCCCGGGTCGGCGACCTCGCGACGGACGACGGCCGCCTCGAACTCGCGGTCGCGGCCCTGGACGGCGAGCCCACCGTCCGGCTCGACGACGGGACGCTCGAGGCGGCGCTCGCGGCCGACCTGGACGCCACCGTCGAAATCCACGCCGACGACGGCAGCCTGGACGTCGACGACGGCCTCTTCGACAGCTACCACAGCGACGACGGGGTGACGACGGGCCGGATGGGCGACGGCAGCGGGCGGCTGACGGTCCGCGTCGACGACGGCGACGTCCGCCTCCGGCCGCTCGACGCCGACGAAGCGGACGCCTGACCGCACTCCCGGGCCACACAGGGGCTCGAGCCGTGTGGAGTTGCCCCGCGGTGCCGGTGGCGGGTCGGTCGGCGGTCGAGCCAGCGGGCGAGGGTCGGCCAGCCGACGAGGACGGCCAGGAGGACGCTCGTCGGCGGGACCCGGCCATGTCGAGGGCGTCCGGCCCCGACCCGATACACGTATATTCGCGAGTCATCCCCGTCGATTCCCCCGCCTGCTGGCCGTCGACCGGATGATTTCGATCGCGCGGACGCCCCCGAAGACGGTGAGGCCGATACCAGCGAGGGCTACCAGGGACACGACGACCCGGGACAGGTACGCTACGAGGGTCACGCTGTGGCCGGTATGCAGTCCGACGAACGCCGTCGAACCGAGAAGCGAAAACATGGACGGGCACACTCGGCTACGAGCTCCGAACGCCCCGATACGACACCGCGACGCCGACGACGAACACGACCGTCGCGAGGTAGATCGGACCGAGATGCGTCACCCAGTCGTGGGCGAACGCCTCGCCCGTCCAGTGCATCGGTAACGCGAGCGCCAGGCCGACGACGGCGGAGACGATCGCCGTCGCCCACGCCCACGTCAGCCGCTGGCGGACGCCGTACCACGAGAGGCCCGCGACGGCGATGCCCGTCGAGATGATGAACGCAGCGGTGGCGACGTGGAGGTGACTGATGTAGTACGCCACCGTCGGATCGAGGTCCGCGGCCGTCATCCCGCTCAGGGTACTGACGCCGAGTTCGAAGCCGCTCCCGACGAAGTTCAGCACGAGGAACACGACCCCGTACCCGACGAACGCGATACCGGCGAGCGCCATCAACGCCGCACCGGTCCGGACCTGCGACTCGAACCGCACCGATCCCTCCGGTTCGTCCGTGACTTGGTGATTCGTCGTCATGGTGGGTCACCTGGTTCCCGCGAGCGAGATGCTCTTGACGCCGTACTTCTCGCAGGCGTTCGCCGCCCGGTCCGAGATGAACTCGTACTGCGTGTTCTCCCGGACGTCCGTCACCGAGAAGCCGGCTGCTTCGATGGCCGACGTGTACCGGTCGATCTGCTCGGCGCCGCCGATACAGGCCGCCCAGAGGTCCTCGTCGTTCTTGATGCTCTCCGGCATCACCTCCTCGCTGATGATGTCGGAGATGGCGAGCCGACCGCCGGGGGCGAGCACCCGGTGGGCCTCCTCGAACACCTGCGCCTTGTCCGGCGAGAGGTTGATGACCCCGTTCGAGACGACGACGTCCACGGCCCCATCCTCGAGGGGGATGTCCTCGATGTACCCCTGCTCGAAGGAGACGGGCTCCAGCCCCGCCTCGTCGCGCAACGCGCGGGCCTTCTCGACCTGTCGGGCCGTCATGTCGACCCCGGTCACGCTGCCGGCGTCCCCCGCATGGACCGCCGCCACGAACGCGTCCGTCCCCGAGCCGCTACCGAGGTCCAGGACGGCGTCCCCGTCATCGATGCCGGCGAGGTCGAAGTGGTAGCCGACGCCGGCGAACGATTCCAGCGCCGCACCGGGAACCCGGTCGAGATGCGCCGCCGGATAACCGAGCCGTTCCGCCAGCTGTCGACCCATCTCGAAGTGGTACTCCTCGTCGGGTTCGGAAGCCACGTCCTGGTAGACCGATTTCACCGCCCGTTCCAGTTTGTCGACGTCGAGGGAGTTTGCCATGGATCGGTCCCCTCAGTCGTCCGCCCCCACCTCGGCCGGTGTGTTCACGGTGAGGTTGACGTCCTGTTCGAGCGAGACGAGCGTGTA
>CAZATR010000085.1:0-11862 GCA_964488035.1 uncultured Natronomonas sp. | reverse complement strand
GCTCCTGGATGCGGATGACCTTCTCGACGCCCATCTGGCCGAGCGAGCCGGCCTTCACCGTGTAATCGTTGGCGGTGAAGGCGACCTTCCGGCCGTCGATGGTGCCGACCCCGGTGATGAGCCCGTCGGCGGGCAGCTCGTCGTCGTCCCCGTGGCGGGCGAAGGTGCCGTCCTCGTACTCGATCTCGTCGAAGATGAGGTCCAGGCGGTCCCGGACGAAGACCTTCCCCAGGTCCTCGATCTTGTCGAAGCCCCGCTCCGGGCCGCCCGAGAGGATGGCCTTGAGTTCCTCCCGGATGGCCTCCTCCCGTTCGGTTACGACGGCGCCCTCCTCGCTCCAGTTCTCGCCGGCCGCCGCGAGGGTCTCGTCGCCCTCCACGAGCTGGATGTCCCGGCCCAGGTGCTCGGAAACGGCCGTGGCGATGGCCTGTGCGATCTCCTCGTCGGTCTCGTTGTCGATTTGGATCTCCATGATATCTCCTGGAAACTCACGATGGGTTTAGAGTTTCCAGCGTGTGCGTGTGCCGTGATATACCAACGCGCCGTATAAACATTGTGGGAGTCACCTCGGGGGCGCTCGACAAAAATCCGGTCCCTCCCATGGGCGCCCGACCGGCCGTTCCACCGGGTTGCGGCGCGCCACCAGCCGACCGGCGACCATCGGCCGCCGAACGGTAGCCCCGGTCGTGCGTCGTCGCGGTCAGTCCGCCACGCCGAGGAGCTCGAGTTCGTGCTCGGTGTGGGCCTCCCGGAGGGCCGCCTCGTCGTGTTCCTCGCGGATCGCGTCCAGGACCGCCTCGCCGTAGTTCTCCAGCGGGACGTTGTGACACATCGTATCCCTGCGTAGCGGCTCGGCCCCATAAACGGTCCGTGGGTGTCCGCTATCGGCGGAAATCGAAGCTGACCTCCTCCAGCGGTACCGCGGGCTCGACCTCTCGGCCGTCATCGAACCGGACGAAGCTCAGGTAGTACGGCTCACCGGAGCCGTCGCCGTCGGTTTCGGCGGCGCCACAGACGATGACGACGCCGTCGGCGTCGGCGTAGGGATCCCTCTCGGTGCCCACATCCTGACCTCGGCCCTTGTCCGGTCGGGTGCGGATATCGGTATGGGCGTCAACGCAGTCCTACCCGTCGAGCGGATCGGAGGTGACGCATTTGTCGTCGAGGTAGGCGACACGCTGGAGTTCGGCGACGGCACCACACCGCGGGCAGCGATAGGAAACCGCGACCACACCACTCGCTGGCCACGAACCGCCATAGGGGCGTCGGACGCCCCGAAGGGGTTATGAAGCCGCCGGCCGACGGGTCCGGCATGATTGACGAGACGGTCGAGGAGATCGAGGAGATGCAGACCCACTCCTCGTCGACGGTGGCGATCAAGGCCGCCGAGGCACTCCGGGAGCTGCTGGAGCGGGAGTTCGCCACGACCGACGAGTACCTCCGGGACCTCGAGCGGAACAGTAACGCGCTCAGACGGGCCAATACCTCCCACGCGTCGCTGTTCACGACCCAGCGGGCGATCGTCGAGCAGGTACAGTCCGAGACGTACGGCTCCGTAGAGGCGGCGAAGGCGGCGACGGCCGAGGCCATCGACGACGTGGTACGGGAGGTCGAGCGCGCGAAACACGAGGCGGCGACGAACGCCGTCGACCTGCTCGAGGACGGCTCGACCGTCCTGACGCACGACTTCTCCTCGACGGTCATTGAGGCGATCGAACTGGCGGCCCAGGCCGGCCACCACCTCGACGTGTACGTGACCGAGGCGCGGCCGCGGTACATCGGGCGGAAGGCCGCCCGGACGCTGGCCGGGATCGACCGCGTCGACACGACCCTCGTCGTCGACAGCGCGGCGGGCTACTACCTGGACGACTGCGACCGGGTCGTCGTCGGGATGGACTGCATCGTCGATGACACCCTCTACAACCGCGTCGGGACCTTCCCCATCGCGGCGACGGCGGCCGAACTGGCCGTGCCGGTGTCGGTGCTCGGTTCGAGCGCGAAGCTCATCGACGAGGGGTTCGCCTTCGAGAACGCGTTCCGGTCGACGAGCGAGGTGATGCGGGAGCCGGCGGAGGGCTTTGCCGTCGAGAACCCCGCCTACGACGCGACTCCCACCCACCTGCTAGCGAACGTCGTAACCGACGAGGGCGTTCACAAGCTGGAGTAGCGGCCGGACGCCGGAGAAAGGGGTCCAGCGGCTGTCGGAACCGAAGGAGGGTTGGCTGACCACGGTCGAGCCGCACTCGGGACACCGGATGTCGGTCCGGTCGCCGTCGGCGTCGGCGACGGCCCACTTCCCGTCGACCGGGGCGTCGTGCCCGCAGGCCGGACAGAACAGGACCGCCTTCCTGTCCGCCCGGGCTGCCGGGTGGGGGTTTCTGTCGGCCATCGTATAGGATAACGCACCTGCCACGGATAAACCTGCTGCCTGTCAATGGCGGCAGGTGGTAGTCGATGTATTCAGATGGATTCGAGGCAGGGTGGCGCGCGTGAGAAGCGGGGCGCTACTGGAACGTCCGGCTGACCTCGGGTTCGTCCGGCTCGCCGCCGGGCGTGAACTCCTCCTCCATCTCCTCGTAGCGCTCGCGGGTGTCCTCGTCGACGCTGGCGCCGACCTCGTCGAGGGCGGTCTCGAAGTGGTCGGTGGTGATGCGGACGTTCCCGACGCTGGTCGTTGCGTCCTCGGCGTCGACGCTGTTGATGAACTCCCGCGTGGCGGCCATCGAGGCCTCCCGGCAGAGCGCCTCCAGGTCCGCGCCGACGTAGCCGTCCGTCCTCCGGGCCAGCTCGTGGAGGTCGACGTCGTCGGCGAGGGGCTTGTCGCGGGTGTGCACCTGGAGGATCTTCCGGCGAGCCTCCTCGTCCGGCACGGGCACGTGGACGTGGCGGTCCAGCCGGCCGGGCCGCAGCAGCGCCGAGTCGATGAGGTCCGGCCGGTTCGTCGTCGCGATCACGACGACGTCCTCCAGCTCCTCGAGCCCGTCCAGCTCCGTCAGCAGCTGGGAGACGACGCGTTCGCCGACGCCGCTGTCGCCCATCCGTTTGCCGCGTTCGCCGGCGATGGAGTCGATCTCGTCGAAGAACACCACCGTCGGCGCGTTGGCGCGGGCCTTCTCGAAGACCTCGCGGACGCCCTTCTCGGACTCCCCGACGTACTTGTTCAAAAGCTCGGGGCCCTTGATGGAGATGAAGTTCGACTGGGCCTCGTTGGCGACGGCCTTCGCCATCAGCGTCTTCCCGGTCCCGGGCGGGCCGTACAGCAGGACGCCCTTGGCGGCGTCCAGATCCATCGTCTCGAAGACGTCGGGGTACTCCAGCGGCCACTGGATGGTCTCCCTGAGCCGCTCCTGGGTGTCGTCGAGCCCGCCGACGTCGTTCCAGGTGATGTCGGGGATCTCGACGAAGACCTCCCGTAGCGCGGATGGCTCGATGCCCTTCAGCGCCTCCTTGAAGTCGGCCTCGGTGACCTGCATCGACTCCAGGACGTCGGCGTCGATCTCGTCGGCCTCCAGGTCCAGCTCCGGCCGGATGCGGCGCAGCGCGTTCATCGCGGCCTCCTTCGTGAGGCTCTCGAGGTCCGCGCCGACGAACCCGTGGGTGTTGTCGGCGTACTGGTCGAGGTCGATGCCGTCGACGAGCGGCATCCCGCGGGTGTGGACCTGCAGGATCTCCTTGCGGCCCGACTTGTCGGGGACGCCGATCTCGATCTCGCGGTCGAACCGGCCGCCGCGGCGGAGCGCGGGGTCGATGGCGTCGACGCGGTTGGTCGCGCCGATGACGATGACGTCGCCGCGCTCCTCGAGGCCGTCCATCAGGCTGAGGAGCTGGGCGACGACGCGGCGCTCGACGTCGCCGCTGGTCTCGCCCCGCTTGGGCGCGATGGAGTCCAGTTCGTCGACGAAGATTATCGCGGGGGCGTTCTCCTCGGCCTCTTCGAACACCTCCCGTAGCTGCTCCTCGCTTTCCCCGTAGTACTTCGACATGATCTCGGGGCCCGAGATGTTCGTGAAGTAGGCGTCGATCTCGCTGGCGACGGCCTTCGCCATCAGCGTCTTTCCGGTCCCGGGCGGGCCGTGGAGCAGCACGCCCTTCGGCGGCTCGATGCCGAGCTGCTGGAACAGCTCGGGGTGCCGCATCGGGAGTTCGATCATCTCCCGGACCTGCTCGAGCTCGTCGTCCAGCCCGCCGATGTCCTCGTAGGTCACCGAGGGCGTGCCGCCGGCGGCGCCGGCGGCCGCGCCGCCGCCCTGCTGGGCGATCTGTTCGGCGGGCTGCTCGCTGATCTCGACCTCGGTCGAGTCGGTCACGACGACCGTGCCGCTCGGGTCGGTGTCGGCGATCTTCAGCGGGATGCGCTGGCCGCTGCGCGAGGACAGCGGGCCGAGGCCGAGCGAGAAGGGGACGTTCTGGCCCTTCGTGACGGCCTGGCCGCTGAGCTTGTCGCGGATGTGCGGCCCGATGTTGCCCCGGATGCGGAGGTTCTGGGGCAGCGCCACGGTCACCTGCTTGGCCGGGTTGACGTCGGCGGCCTCGACGTCCACGTTGTCGTCGATGCCGACGTCGGCCTCCTGCCGCAGGCGGCCGTCGATCCGGATGACGCCCTGGCCCTCGTCCTCGGGGTAGCCGGGCCACACCCGGGCCACCGCGCGGGACTCGCCGCCGTCGATGACGATGTAGTCGCCGTTCTCGAGGTCGAGCTCGGCCATCGCCTGGCGGTCGATCGCGGCGAGACCGCGGCCCGCGTCCTTCTGTTTGAGTGGCTTGACGGTGAGCTTCATGCGTTAGCCTTCCACCTCGACGGTTACGATTCCGTTGTTCATGAATGCACGGGACGCGCCCGCGGGCACGTCGATCTCGTGCTGGTCGCCGTCGGCAACGACGATGGCCGTGCCGTCGACCAGGTCGACGCTGCCGTCGACGTGTCCGAAGTCGGCCACGATGACCGACTCGTCGTCGTAGTCGTACCGACGGACGACGCCGTCGTCCAGGACCGACCGGGAAATCTCTGCCATACTAACTACGAGTTAGTCGTTACAATATATAAATGTATTGGTCATAAAACACCGGTGTGAGTGGGTGTACACGATAACGGTAGTATTGCGGTTCACACCCTACTTCCGGTGGGACAGTGACCCCTCGACGGCGGACACCCCGAACGGCGCGCCATCGACCCGCCCCCAGCGACGACCGGGAACTGCGCTCGGTCGTGGCGTTTATCGCCCGACCGGCCGAGCGTCCGCCATGGAAACCGTCACCCACCACGGCCGGACCACCGCATACCGGGCGACCGACTTCGGCGACGGTCCGCGGGTCTGCTACGTCCACGGCGCCGGCGGCACCCACGGCGTCTGGGTCCACCAGTACGGCGACCGCGACGGCCCGCCGGCGACCGCGGTGGACCTCGCCGGCCACGGCGACAGCGACGACGTCGACGCCGAAGCCGGCCGCGGGACGCTCGAGGCGTACGCCGACGACGTCGTCGCCGCCTGCGAGGCGACAGACGCGTCGGTGCTCTGTGGCAACTCGATGGGCGGCGCGGTCGCGCTGTGGACGGTCCTCGAACGGGACCTCGACCCGGACGCGCTGGTGCTCGTCGACTCCGGCGCGAAGATCCCCGTCGACGACGGCCTCCTCGAGGCCATCGACCGGAACTTCGAGAGCGCGGTCGCCTCGATGCACGTCCCGGACACGCTGTTCCACGACCCGGACGAGGACCTCGTCGACGTCACCGAGCGCGGCTACCTCTCGACCGGCCCGGCCGTCACGCTCCGGGACTTCCGGACCTGCGACGCCTTCGACGTCCGCGACCGACTCGACGCGGTCGACCTGCGGACGCTCGTCTGCTGTGGCGAACACGACCGGATGATCCCCACCCGGTTCCAGGCCGACCTGGCCGAGGCCCTGCCGGACGCCGAGTACGTCGAGCTCGAGGACGCAGCACACGTGCCGATGCTCGAACGTCCGTCGGCGTTCAACGACGCCGTGCGGTCGTTCCTACTCTAACCGCTCGGCCGCGTCCTTGTCCAGCAGGACCTCGGCGTTGGGCTCCGGCAGCGTCACCACGTCCTCCGCCGAGAGCTCGTAGTCCCGGCCGTCGGCCCCCACGACCTCGCCGACGTCGTCGGCCGTGATCCGGACCGTCGTCCGCGGGACGCCCGGGACGTCGGTCCCGCTCCCGGCGGCGTCCCGCCCGGCCGACTCCGGGTCGGTGTCGGCACGCTCGTCGTCGGCAACGGGGCCATCGTCATCACCTTGGGTCCGATCGGTCTCCGTATCGGGTCCGACGGCATCCGCACCGGTCCCGGCGGCATCCGCATCGGTCCCGCCGTCACCCTCCGGGTGTGCGTCGGCGGGTGGCTCCTCCGGGGTCGCGTCGCCCCCGGCCAGGTCCTCGGCGTCCGGTGCGGGTGGCTCCGGCGGATCCGTCGCGTCGGACGACGCGTCCGGCGAGTCGGCGTCACCCATCAGGTCGGCAGCGCCGACCCCGTCCCCCGACTCGGAATCCGCCACGTCCGATTCGGCCGGCGGGGACTCGCTGGCCGTCGCGTGCGAGTCGCCACCGGTCGTGGATTCCTCGGCGCCGGGCGAGGTTGCGAGCGGATCGCCGTCGAGGACGGCCAGGACGGTGTCGCGGTTCCGCTCGATCCGGTCGACGAGGTCGTCGAAGAGGGCCGCCTCCTCGTCGGTGAGACCGTCGTCGTCGACCGGCATCCCGGCCGCCGCGATGGAGGCCTTCTTGACGACCTTGCCGACGCGGCGCTCGTAGATGGCCTCGACGGTCTGTTCGGCGGTCTCGATGTCGTCGGAGAGCCGCCGGACCTCCGGCGCGGAGAAGGGGTCCTCGGCCGCCTCGACGGCCTCGGCGCGCTCGGCGGCGAGCTCGCGGATGAACTCGCCGACCTCCCGGTAGAACGACGCCCGCAGGTGCTGGAGGTCGCTGGACTGGCGTTCGCGGGCCTGCACCGACTGGAGTTCGTCGAGGTTCATTCTGGGGCCTTGCTCGCGTGGCCGCGGGCCATGGCGATGACGCCCACGTATTCCGGCACGGTGTGGACGCCCGGGTCGAGCCTAAAGGTTTCGCCGCCCAGGTCGAGGTCGATCGGGTACTCGTCCGCGGTCGCATCGCCGACGGAGACGGCGATCTCGTTGCCGACGAACGTCTCCGGGACGGCGTCGACGAGGGGATCGAACGCCGGGACGTCCCCGCGGTCGATGCGGCGGACGGCCAGGCCGCTACCGCCGTGGAGGCTGCCGGGTAACCGGATAAGCCGATTGATGTCCGTCGTCACGGGCTCGTCGATGGGCGCGGACTGCTCGGCGACGACGTCATCGAAGAGCAAGCGGGCGACGCTGTAGACCGCGGAGTGGACGTCGACGTTGCCGTCGGCCACCGCCTCGCGGTTCTCGCGGGCGGCCCGCAGCGCCGCCGAGGCCTTCCCCTCGCCGATGCCCTCGAACCCCTGGAGGCGCTCGAGGGCGTCGGCCTCCTCCATCGCGAGCAGCTCGTCGACGAACGCCGCCAGCCGGTCGCGGGTCCGACCGGCCCACCCGCCGTCCGGCAGGGTCCGCTTGTGAGCGGGCGAGGAGCGGCCTGCGCTGCCGGCGACGGCCTCGGTACGAACGACGTCGTCGAAGGCGACGTTCTCCCCGAGGACGTAGTCGACGATCTGTCGCCGGGCGCCCCGATCCAGGTCGTGGACGCCCCGGTCACGGACGTGGACGTGGTACCCCCGACCGCCGGAGAAGACGATCGTCAACCCGTCGAACCCGAAGTCGGTCTCGAGCAGGTCGAGCAACCGCTGGAGGGCCTCCTTGCACTCGGCGAGCATCTCCGCGTACGAGGTCTCCTCGGGGTCGACGCCGGGGAGGTGGTCGGCGTCGAGGTCGAAGATCAGGTCCGAGCCGCGCCACCCCTTGGCGCCCATCGTGTCGGCACCGGGGTCGTCGTACCGGCCCGCCGAGAAGTACACGTGTCGGGGCCGCTCGCCGGCGAGGAAGCCTGCCAGCGTGCCGCCGCCGATGAGGTCCAGGAGCGTCCGGTGCCGGACCATCGTCGTCCCGCCCTCGCTCCAGGTGATGTAGCCCCACTCGCGCTCGTTCGCGTCGGGCGGCGGGGCGACGGCCGTCCGCCGGTAGTGATCGCCGAACCGGCCCCGGAGGTACTCTCGGGTGCGGCCGTCCATGCCGCCGGGTTCGTGGGAGGGACGAAAAAGCGTTGCTCTCCCGAGGGTGGGCCGGCGACGACTCCCCGGCCGCTATCCGCCGGGCATGAACCGGGACAGCGTCTCGGTGATGCCGCCGTCGCCGAGCCGGAGGTAGTAGGCGTCGCCGTCGTCCTCGTAGTAGTCGTCGACGCGTCGCTGGACCTCGAAGCCGAGGTGCTCGTAGAACGACAGCGCCCCGTCGTTGGTCGCGCGGGCGTGACAGGTCACGCTCCCGTGGTCGTCGGCGACCGCCGCGACGAGTCGGCGTCCGAAGCCCTCGCCGCGGTATTCGGGGTGGACGGCCAGAAAGAGGAGGTAGCCGTCCCGCCGGACGGCGGCGAAGCCGACGACGGTGTCCTCGTCGTAGCCGGGTTCGACCAGGAGGTAGACCTTCGAGCGTCGGTACGCGTCCGAGAAGAAGCCGTGGCGCTGCTTGAGCACGCCCTCGTCGCGCCGGATGCGTTCCTTCAGCCCCCACGCCTGGTCGACGTACGCGTCGTCACCGGTGTCGATGAGGCGCGTATCGACGGTGACACTCACTGCCACCGCGTACGTCGGCGGTGAACATAACTCCACCGCCAGCCGTCGAAATCTACCGCAAACGGCCGAACGTGCGGGGATCCCGGCCGAACCGACTCCGCCCGGCGGATCGATCGCTGCCGGCCGAAACGCTTTCACCCCGCCGCTGATATCAGATATCCGATGCCTTCAGCGTCCACGGAGCCGGACGCGGCCGCGGAGCCGACGGCGGAGGGCGCGTCCGCAACCCGGACCAGGAGCGGGGTGACGGCCGCCCCGTGCGCGACCGGGCGCGTCCGCGGGTGCCGCCGCGGTGGCCGCCGAACCCCTGGCGGACGAAGCCACCGATACAACGGCGGGCACCGTGACCGACACAACGGCGGGCACCACGACCGACTGCCGGATCGGCGACGGGCCGACACACCGAACCGGGGGACCGACCGCGGCGCCGTCGGTGGACGATGACGGGCGCGTTCGAGCTCCGGGCCCACACCGCCGACGTCGCCGTCGAGGCGACGGGCGAGAACCTCGCGGCGGTCTTCTCCGCGACCGCCGCCGGGCTGACCGCCGCCCACGCCGAGGCCGTCCCCGACGACGTCGGGGAGCGCTTCGCCGTCGGCGTCGCCGCGGACTCCCGCGAGGCCCTGCTGTTCGACTACCTCGACGAACTGATCTACCAGCGCGACGTCCGGAGCGTCCTCCCGACCGACCACGCGGTCGACGTCCGCCGGGACGGCCAGTGGGTCGCCGAGGCGTCCGCCCGCGGCGTCCCGTTCGACGCGGTCGACGCCAGGGAGATCAAGGCCGTCACGTACTCCGAGATGGCACTCGAGGAGGCGGCCGACGGCTGGCGGGCGTACGTCGTCTTCGACGTCTAGCCGGCTGTCCGATCGGAGCGCCGACGGATCTATCCGATCGACCCGAGCAGGTCGATCCCGAGGTCGAGGAACTCGACGGTCCTGAAGCCGAGGTAGATGCCGACGATGCCGAGGAGACCGGCCAGTTCGGGCGGTGCCGGGATGGGGACGCCGACGAACGCGAAGGCGGCGCCGGCGATGAAGCCCGTCAGGAGCGCGAGCAGCGCGACGACCGGTGGGTCCATACCCCGCACCGCGGCCGGTTCGGGCTTATCGGTTGTGGTCCGGCGGGACGAACTCGGCAGCGACAGCGACACGCCGCGGAGGCGGTCCTCGAGCGGGCAGTGAGTCGAGCGACACTCGTGGCCGCGGCGTCGTCGGACGCCATACCGGATTCCACCTTCGTGAGGATCGGCTAAACCCTGTCGGTGGTCGGATTACTCGACGTAGTCCTCGCCGTAGATGTCCCGGACGAGGTCGTCGAAACGGTCCGTGACCTTCCGGCGTTTGATCTTCATCGACGGCGTCAGGAGGTCGTTCTCCGGCGTCCACTCCTCGGGGACAAGCCGGAACTCCTTGACCTGCTCGGACTTCGGGAGCTGCTCGTTGACCGCTTCGACCTCGGTCCGGACGAACTCGACGACGCTCGGGTCCCGACACAGAGCCTCGCGGTCCGCCGGGAGGTCGATGCCCTCCGCTCGGGCCCACGCCTCGACGGCCTCGAAGTTCGGGACGAACAGCGCCGCGATGAACTTCTGATTGTCGCCGATCACCATCGCCTGGTCGATCCGCTCGGAGGTCGCGAACTCGTCCTCGATCGGTTGCGGCGCGACGTTCTTCCCGGTGTCCAGCACGATCAGCTGCTTGAGCCGGTCGTGGTAGATCAGGTAGTCGTCGCTCGTTCGTTCGATGATGTCACCGCTGCGGAACCAGCCGTCCTCGGTGAAGGCATCCTCCGTGGCGCCGGGCCGGTTCCAGTAGCCGGGCGTGACGTTCGGACCCTTGACGAGCAGCTCGCCGATGTCGCCATCCACGCTCGCCCGACGCTCGTCGTCGACGACGGACTCGTCGAGCGTGACGTCGACGTTCACGAGCGGCGGGCCGAGCGTCCCCGCCCGGGAGTCCTCCGGCGGGTTGACCGAGACGACGGGCGAGGTCTCGGTGAGTCCGTAGCCCTCGTAGATGGGCAGGCCCATCCCCTCGAAGAGCTGCGAGAGCCGTTTGGAGAGGCTGCCGCCGCCGCTGATGAACGCCTCGACGTTGCCGCCCATCTGGTCGCGGACCTTCGAGAACACCAGGCGGTCGTAAAGCGCGTGGCGCAGCCGGAGGATCGGACCGGGGTGCTCGACGGTCGCGTACTCCCGGGCCACCCCGACGGCCCGGTCGAAGACGGCATCCGGGGCCTCCGAGCGCATGTTGTCGAAGATGCGCTCGTACACCCGCGGCACGGAGGAGGCGCCAGTCGGCCGGACGAGCTTGATGTCCTCGGCGACGGTGTCCGGCGACTCCGCGTAGGCGACCGTCGAGCCCGCCGCGAACATCAGGAAGTGGCCGGCCACGCGCTCGAAGACGTGTGCCATGGGCAGGAACGACAGCGTCCGGTCGGTCTCGTCGAACACCGGGAGGTCCGCCGGCTTGTCGGGGCGGGGCCCGACACGCTTGCGGATGCCGTTGATGTTCGACCGGAAGTTCCGGTGGGTCAGCTGGACGCCCTTCGGCTTCCCCGTCGTCCCGGAGGTGTAGATGATCGACGCCAGGTCCGCCAGTTCGCGCTCGGCCAGCCAGCTCTCGTAGGCGTCCAGGTCGAAGGCCGCCCGGCCCCGTTCGTACAGCTCGCCGAGGGTGAGGACGTCGTCGCGGTCCTCGCGGCCCTCGAACGCGTCCATCACCACGATGAACTCCAGGTCGAGGTCATCCTCGACCTCGAGGATCCGCTCCAGCAGCGTCTCGTTCTCGACGACGACGCCCTCCGCACCCGGGTCGTCAAGGAGGTACTGCGCCCGGCCGGGCGAGGACTCGGTGTACACCGTCGTCACGACCGCGCCGGCGGCCAGCAGCCCGAGGTCCGAGTGGGCCCACTCCATCCGGGTGTCCGCGTAGATGCCGACCCGGGTGCCGCCCTCGACGCCGAGCTCCCGGAACCCGGCCGCCAGGTTGTGGACGACGTCCTGCATCTCGGCGTACGTCAGCGCCGCGTACTGGCCGGCCGGCGCCTCCGGGACGACGTCCGGCGCCAGCGACCGGTCGTAGATGCCGCCCTTGTACCACTGGGCGTCGCGGCT
>CAZATR010000084.1:0-11864 GCA_964488035.1 uncultured Natronomonas sp. | reverse complement strand
TATACCGTGGCGGCCTGCGGCCGCCACGCAGGCCTCGCCCTTTCAGTCCACCAGGAGTCTGCTGCCCGGTCAGCCACCGAGCGTCGGCCGTCTCGGCTGTCTATGTCCTGGTGGACTCGAAGGGCGAGGGCGGGTCGACCCGGCCCCGGCGACGCAAGCACTGCAGCGAGCGACCGCGAGCGAAGCGCACAGCGAGCCGCGGCCGGTCGAGCCGGCCGAGGGCTTCGGAAGTCGTCATTCTATGCAAGGATCGGGCGGCTGAACCACCCGTTACGTACACTCCCTCCACCGACCGATTCGGGCGGGAGTCCTACGAATCCCCTACCGGTCAGCACGTTCCGCGGCGTCCCTGGCTCCCTCCACGGTCTCCCTGACGGCGTCGACGCCCGCGTCGTGAACGAGATCACCGACGATGACGGTATCCGCACGCTCCCGCATCTCGTAGGCGGCGTCGTAGTCGCCGATGCCGCCGCCGTAGAACACGGTGGCGTCGTCGACGCCGTCGGCCGCGGCCTGCACGACCTCCGGGTCGCCGTAGGTCCCGGAGTACTCGACGTAGACGATCTCCTGGCCGAGCATGTGTTCGGCGACCTCGGCGTAGGCGGCGACCTCCTCCGGCTCGAGGTCGCAGTCGGCCTCGGTGTACTCGGCGACCGAGGCGTCGGGGTTCATGATGACGTACGCCTCGGTGAACGTGCGGCCCCAGTCGATCTCGTCGTCCAGCCGCGCCCACTCCTTGTGCGCGCCCACGGTCCAGAAGAGGTCCCCGGCGTTGAGCACGACCGGGATGAGGTAGCCGTCCAGGCCGTCCCGGTGGACCACCGACGCGACGTTCGACGGCTCGATGTAGACCGGGACGTCGTGGGCCGCCGTCGCCTCCACGACCCGGGCCATCTTCGCCTCGGTCATCCCGGTGGTGCCGCCGATCTCCAGCGCGTCCGTCCCGGTCGCACAGACGTCCTCGAACGTCTCGCCCGCCCGGAGCGTCTTGTCCGGGTCGATCTTGACGACGTGGTCCCAGTCGGACCAGGGCGCGCTCATACCCGCCTCAAGCCTTCGGGTGGCTAAAACGGCTTCGGGTTCCCGATTCAGGCGGGAGCGAGGCGTTGACGGGGTCGAGGATCAGGTGTCGGTTGGGACTGAGACGGTCCGGCTGTACCTGACGCGGTCGTCCTGGTAGGTCAACTCGACGGTGGTGTTCCAGATGGCCGGCGTGGTGTAGGGATGGCCGTCGGCCTTGGTCTGATGGTAGATGTTGTCCTCGGCATCGCAGATCAATAAACATAAAACGGCGTCAAGAAGGGATCCGTATCGATCCTCAAGCTCATTCCGGAACCTCGATTCCTTCTTGTGGACGATGAATTTGTAAGTTCCTTCGACTTCGTCACCTCCGGCGAAATGCATGTCCCGAGATTCCGAACCGGCAAGGTTCCGCATCGACGGACATGGGACCGTGCCTTCATTTCCGACTAACTCACCAGCCGATACACGAACGTTTACCATCGAACCATTCGCGGAGCATTCAGCTTCGATGCTGCCCGTACCCCCATCGTATTCGACGACGAACGCGGTCACATTGCTTCCGTCCTCGAGTAGGTATAGCCGCCAGAAGTCTCCGTCGCCCTCCTGTACGTCGCTCTCGACCCAGAAAATTGAGCTGCCAGTCAGTATGTCATTGAGGATGTTCGTGAGGACTCCGACCAGAGTGGGGTCACGGGTGGCCAACTGGTTCCGGGTTACGTTCATTTCGAACCCCCGGACCTGAGAGTCGTTTGCAATTATCCAGTTCGTCTTATCACCGAGCCCCAGGGGATCGAGAGGATCCAAGATCGATTCCTCTGCTGGCATAAATGATTGACGCACGTCCTGTGATACCCGCGTCCCGTTCTTCGAATCGACAACGTTCGAACCCCAATACGTGCCATCGGTCGCAGACTGCGCCTGTAGTTCGGTGTCCCACTTCGAGAGGTTCTCCCGGAGCAGTTCGTGCCGTGCGTCGTAGCCGTCGAAGTCGCTGTGGTAGTTCGCCGTCCCGATGGTTCGACTCAGCCGGTCCTGCGTCACCGGGTGGTCGGCGAGGACGGCTGCGGAGGATGTGGCCTCCCGCGTCGCCCGGTTCTCGGCGTAGACGGCACTGTTGACGACGACCGCCAGCCCCACGAACAGGACGGCGATCAACAGCGCCGAGATCAACAGTATCTGGCCGCGGTCCGGCCGTTCCCCCACGTCGTGCATGGTCGCGTCTGCATCGACTGAGGATCGCCGTTATATTTATATAATGGATCGTTTCGGGAACTGAGTCGTCCGCGGCGCGCTCGTTCGTCGTCGAATCGCCGAAACCCGGTACCCAGCCGCCGTGGCGACGGGTTCGTGCCGGTCAGGAGCTGGCGGTCGCGTCGACGTTGACCTGGGCCTGCCACTCGCGGATGCGGTCGGCGGAGACGCCCTGGACCTCGCTGGCGACGGCCTCGGCGTCGGCGCCCCGGAGGTCCTCCAGCGACTCGACGCCCGCGGCGGCGAGCTTGTCGGCGGTCTTCTCGCCGACGCCGTCCAGATCCTCGACCTCGGAGGCGGCCTGCCGCTCCTGGTACTCGGAGTAGTTGCAGATCGGACAGCCCAGCTCCCAGGGATCGTCGTCGTCCTCGCCGTCGACGACGTGGAGGTGCGGGAGCCCGTGCTCGACGCAGGTTTCCTCGGTCACCTCGATGTCACCGCGACGGGGAAGCGGCAGCGAGTACTCACACTCCGGGTAGCGGGTGCAGCCGACGAGTCGGGAGCCGTTCCGGAGGCGCTTGATGGCGAGTTCGCCGCCGTGGTCGTCGCCACAGTCCGGGCAGTCGCCGATGACGCGGTCCTCGGTCTCGTCGGCGGCTTCGGCCTCGCACCGCGGGCAGCCGTGGACGAACGTGCTGCGGCCCGCGAGCATCTTGACGTGTCTGAGGTCGTGGTCCTCGCAGCGCTCGTCCAGCACCGTCGGCTCGCCCTGGTTCGGCAGCGGGAGCGTGTATCGGCAGTCCGGGAAGCCGTCGCAGCCGACGAAGTACGAGCCCTGCCGTGACCGGCGGACGAGCAGGTCCTCGCCGCACTCGGGACACGGGCCGAGCGTCCGGTCGGCCTTCATCGACTCCCGGAGGTGCTCGCCGACGGCCTCCCGGGAGTCGTGGAGCTCCTGGAAGATGGCCTCGAGCATCTCGCGGGACTCCTCGGTGACCTCGTCGAGGTCCGCCTCGCCCTCGGCGATGGCGCGCATGTCTGCCTCCAGCTGGGCGGTCATGTCCTCGTCGACGATGCGGTCGGCGAACTTCTCGGCGGCCTCGACGACGGCCATCGCCAGCTTCGTCGGCCGCGGCGGGTCGCCCTCGATGTAGCCGCGGTCGTACAGCTTCTGGAGGGTGTTGTGTCGCGTCGACTTCGTCCCCAGCCCGCGGTCGGCCATCTCCTCGATGAGCCGCGACTGGCCGCGGCGCCTGGGTGGCTGGGTCTCCTTGGCCTCGATGCGGACGTCGGAGACGTCGAGGACGTCGCCCTCCTCGACGGCGGGGACGTAGTTCTCCGATGCGGAGACGTAGGGATAGACGGCGTGGTAGCCGGGCTCGACGAGCCGCTTGCCGTTGGCCTTCAGCAGCCGGCCGTTGGCCTCGCCGACGACCTTCAGGTGCGCCCACTCTGCGGGCTCGGCGACGGTCGCGAAGAACCGCCGGACCACCAGTTCGTACACTTTCCATTCGTCCTCGGAGAGCTCCTGTCGGCCGGGCACCTCGCCCGTGGGGTGGATCGGCGGGTGGTCGGTCGTCTCCTCGTCGCCCGCCGTCGGCTCGACGTCGCCGTCGAGCAGCGTTTCGGCGTCCTCGTCGAACGGCGGGTGGCCGACGAACGACTCGAGCAGGTGTTCGGGGTCGAGGTCGTCCGGGTACACCGTGTTGTCCGTCCGGGGGTACGTGACGTAGCCGGCGGTGTACAGCTCCTCGGCGACGCTCATCGCTTTCTGGGCGGACAGCCCCAGCGATCCGGCGGCGCTGATGTAGGCCGTGGTGTCGAACGGCGCCGGCGGCGCGTCGGTCCGGCGGCGGCGGTTCACCGTCTCGACGACGGCTTCGCGGGCGGCTTGGAGGTCCTCGAGGACGGCCTCGGCGGCCGTTTCCTCCCAGACGCGCTCGTTCTCGGTGCCGTCCTCGCGGTAGAAGTACTGCGCCTCGAAGGCCTCCTCGGACGCGAGCTCGGCGAACAGCTCCCAGTAATCCTCTGGTTCGAACGCCCGGATCTCCCGTTCGCGGTCGACGATCAGCTTCAGCGTCGGGGACTGCACGCGGCCGACGGAGATGAAGTCGTCGCCGAGCTGGCCGGCCGACAGCGAGAGAAAGCGGGTCAGGGCCGCGCCCCACAGGAGGTCGATGACCTGCCGGGCCTCGCCGGCGGCCGCGAGGTCGAAGTCCAGCTCGTCGGGGTGGGCGAAGGCGTCCTTCACCTCGGTCTGGGTGATCGAGGAGAACCGCACCCGCCTGATCGGGACGTCGGCGACGTCGTCGATGAGTTCGTAGGCCTCCTTGCCGATGAGCTCGCCCTCGCGGTCGTAGTCCGTGGCGATGACGGCTTCGTCGGCCTCCCCGGCCAGCGACTGCAGCGTCCGGACGATGTTCTCCTGGGTCGGGGTCTTGACGACGTCGGCCTCGACGAGCTCGACGGGCTGGACGTCCCGCCAGTCCGAGTACTCCGGCGGGAAGTCGACGCCGACGACGTGGCCCGACAGCCCGACACACCGGGTGTCGCCCCAGCGGTACACGTTGACGCCGTTGCGTCGCTCGACGGCGGCCTCCCCGTCGGAGAGGATGTCCGCGATGCGTCGGGCGGCGTTGTCCTTCTCGGTGACGATGAGTTCCACTGTTGGGGGTTCATACGCCGACTCGGACTTTCAACCTTTCGTCCTCGGAGCGGGAAAACCGCATGAGGGCGTGCCTGCGGGCGCGTGCGTGGCCGCTCGGTCGCGCGGCCGGGAGCGCTCGCGTGTGCGCGAGAATTTACACCCGATCCCCAGGCCCCAGCACGAACCCCAGGCCCCAGCACGAACCCCAGGCCCCACAACCCCCGGTCCGTCCGATTCCGTCCGGGCGTGGAGCCTGCGGGACGGGACCGACGGCCGGCCGCCGCCGTGCGGTGTTGAGTGATTACCAATAGTATACGTTCACGTGTATTCTCGTTCAGTGGCGTTCGATAATAGTACTAAATTCCGGTATTTCTGATGTAATATGTACTTGTGACCATTGTCCCCGACGAAACCGCCATCGTCGATCAATACAGTTTCAATACATTTATGGGTGACACGAAATCGATGGGGAGTAGGGCTGCGGTAAATATTGACTATGAACGACGACAACCGATACCTCTCGACGGACAGGCGAACGGTACTGCAAGGCCTCGGTGCCGCCGGCGTCGTCGGCATCGCCGGGTGTACCGGCAACGGGAACGGCGACGGCGGCAATGGAAACGGCAACGGCAACGGCAATGGCGACGGTGGCACGCCGACCGGCGGCTCGCTCGCCTTCGCCCAGGCCAAGAGCCCGATCGAGTTCGACCCGATCATCCTCAACGACGTCCCGTCCCAGCAGGTCGCCCGCCTGATATTCGAGGGCCTGTACGAGTACGGGGAGGGCACCGGGACGCACCGGCCGCAGCTCGCGGCGGGTGACCCGGAGGTCTCCCGCAACGCGACCCGCTGGGTCGTCGAGCTCAAGGACGGGCCCACGTTCCAGAACGGCGACCCGGTGACCGCCGAGGACGTGAAGTACTCGTTCCTCGCCCCGGTCGAGGAGGAGACCGAGAACGCCGCCGAGGTCAACATGATCGACACCATCGAGGCCGTCGACGACCGGACGGTCCAGATGGACCTCCAGTTCCCGTACGGGGCGTTCCAGCACACGCTCCACCGGAGCGTCGTGCCGAAGTCGGTCCGCGAGGACAACAAGCGGACCTTCGGCGGGACGGCGACGCCGTCCGGCGAGGAGGAGATCTTCCGGTTCGACCCCGTCGGGTCCGGGCCGTTCGAGTTCGTCGACTGGACGGAGGGCGACTTCACGCGGCTCCGGCGGCACGAGGACTACTGGGGCGACCGGACGCCGAACCTCGCCGAGATCGAGTTCGTCCCCGTCACCGAGCCGACGACCCGCGTCACGACCCTGGAGAACGCCGAGAACGACATCGTTACCGACATCCCGCCGAACCTCTGGAGCACCGTCGAGAACAGCGGGAACGCCTCCATCGACTCCACGCCCGGCGTCGGGTACTTCTACCTCGCGTTCAACTGCAACGAGGGCCCGACGGCCGACCCGAACGTCCGGGAGGCCGTCGACTACGTGTTCGACATGGACTCGGCGGTGGCGAACTTCGTCGAACCGACCGGCGTCCGGCAGTACAGTCCGCTGCCGGCGTCCGTCGCCAACGAGTGGGACATGCCGCTCGACGAGTGGGAGCAGATCCCCCACGACCCGGACGTCGGCCAGGCCCAGTCGATGCTCGAGGAGGCCGGCGTCCCCCAGGACTACGGCTTCACGATCATCGTGCCGCCGGACGACAAGCGCGAGCAACTCGGCATCACCGTCGCCAACGGCCTGCAGGAGGCGGGCTGGAGCGCCAGCGTCCAGCGGCTCGACTGGCCCACGTTCCTCGACCGGTACATCACCGGCAACGAGGACGACTACAACATGTACACGCTCGGGTGGTCCGGCCTGCCCGACCCGGCGTCGTTCACCTACCCGCTGCTGAGCCGTGCCGAGGACGCCCTCGGCGTCACCAACGGGACCTACTGGGGTGCCAACAGCCAGGCCGGCAAGCAGGCCTCCGAGAAGTTCGTCGAGGCACGAGAGAGCACCGACCGGGAACAGCGTCGGCAGCTCTACATCGAGGGTATCACGACGGCCCTCGAAGAACGGGTGCACCTGCCGTCGTACAACCTGAAGAACAGCTTCGGCGTCAACAACCGGGTCGACGACTTCACGTCGCACCCGGTCGCCGGCTACAAGCTGTTCGACGACGACCGCAACGTCTCCGTCGAGTAGGGACGACGGACCCCGAGGTTCGGCCACCCGCACTCACCCGACGTGGGTGATGGGGCCGCCCCCACCGCCACGTTCACCGAAATACGTTCACGATTCGACACACGATACGCCTTCAATGGGGCTTCTCCGATACACCGTCCGCCGACTGATCCAGGCGATCCCGGTACTGCTCGGCATCGTCACGATCACGTTCTTCCTGAGCAACGCCATCCCCGGCGACCCCGTCGACGTGATGTTAGGACCGTCACCCGCCCAACGCCAGGCGGAGGCCATCCGGGCGAAGTACGGGCTGAACAAACCGCTCTGGGTTCGGTACCTCAACTACCTCGCCGACGTCTCGCCGATCTGGCTGTCGACGACCGACGCGTTCCCCTTCGTCGCGCCGGAGTTCGGCGTCGACCTCGGCCGAAGTCTCAAGTACGGGACGCCGGTGGAGCAGAAGATCCGCGAGCGGCTGCCGGCCACGCTGCTGTTGATGGGGTCGGCGTTCACGTTCGCCATCGTCGCCGCCGTCCCGCTCGGCGTCGTCTCGGCGTACCGCCGGAACAAGCCCACGGACCACGTCTCGCGGGTCGTCGCCCTGATCGGCGTCTCGACGCCGTCGTTCTGGATCGGGCTGTTGCTCATCATCGTGTTCTCGTTCCACCTCGGCTGGTTCCCCTCCACGACCCTCATCATGCCGTGGGCGTCGCCGGACAGCGTCGACGGAGCGTCCACCCACTGGGAGGTATTCGTGACCGCGATGAAGCACCTGACGCTCCCGACCATCGCGCTCGGGACGCTCCAGATGGCGGCGATCACCAGGATCGAGCGCTCGGCGATGCTCGAACAGCTCTCCCAGGACTACGTCCGGCTCGCGCGGGCCTACGGCGTCTCCGACCGGAAGATCCTCCGCAAGCACGCGTTCCGCCCGGCACAGCTGCCAGTCATCACCATCGTCGGCCTGAACCTGACCACCGCGATCGGCGGAGCGGTGCTCACCGAGACCGTCTTCGAGATCAACGGGATGGGTCGCCTGATCATCCAGGGGATCAAGGCCCTGGACTACCCGCTCATCATGGGGACCACGATCGTGTTCGGCCTCGTGTTCGTCGTCGGCGTCATCATCACCGACGTCTCGTACGCGTACGTCGACCCCCGCGTGAGCTACGGGGAGCGGGAGGCCTGACATGGCGGTCGACGACGCCCTCGGCCCGCACGACGGCGAGACGGAATCGAACGTGGAGGGCGAGGACGCCGGCGGCCTCGAGCAGGAGGAGGTCGAGGCCCGCGTCGGACTCGCGTACACCCTCTCCCAGATCCGGCGTGACCCGACCGCCCTCGTCGGCCTCGGGATCATCGTGGTGACGACGTTCGTCGCGACCGTCGCGACCGTCGACGCCGTGCTCCTGGACTACTGGTTCGCCGAGACGTACTGGTACCACCCGCTCCGTGGGCCGCACGGCACTACCAACCTCCCGCCGTACGGGCTCGGGAACACGTTCTACGACGCGAGCCGGACGACGCTCGCCCACCCGCTGGGCACCGATCCCCGGGGGCGCGACATCGCCGTCCGGCTGTTCTACGGCACCCGGATCGCGATCACCGTCGGGATCTCCTCGGCGGTCATCGGGCTCGTCGGCGGGACCCTGGCCGGGTCCGTCGCCGGCTACTACGGCGGCTGGATCGACGACGTCCTGATGCGGGCCGTCGAGATCCTGTACTCGATCCCCTTCCTCATCCTGGTCATCGCGTTCGTGGTCGCGCTCGACCCGAACCGGAACAACTCGCTGATGTTCGCGATGATCGGCGTCGGCGTCGCCTCGATGCCGACGTTCGCCCGGCTGATCCGGTCGCGGGTGTTCTCCGTCCGCGAGGAGGAGTACGTCGAGGCCGCCCGTGCGGCCGGCGTGAAGGACCGGTGGATCATCCTCAGACACGTCATCCCGAACAGCTTCGCGCCGGTCCTGGTGCAGGCGTCGCTCCAGGTCGGCATCGCGATCCTGATCGTCGCCGGTCTGTCGTTCCTCGGGTACGGCGCCCAGCCGCCGACGGCGTCGTGGGGGATGATGTTGAACAACGCGCGCAACCTGATGCTCCCGAACCCGTGGTTCAGCGTCTTCCCCGGGGTCTGTATCCTGATCACGGTGGTCGGGTTCAACCTGCTCGGCGACGGGCTCCGGGACGCCGTCGACCCACGCATCCAGAACTGATATGAGCACGAGAGAAACCATCCTCGAAGTCGAGGACCTGAAGACGCAGTTCTTCACCGAAGAGGGAGTCGTTCGCGCCGTCGACGGTATCAGCTTCGACGTGCGCCGAGGCGAGATCGTCGGGCTCGTCGGCGAGTCCGGCGCCGGCAAGAGCGTCGCCGTCCAGTCGATCATGCGGCTGGTCGAGGAACCGGGCGCCATCGTCGGCGGCGAGATCCGGTACGGGGACGAGCTGCTGTTCGGCCTCGAGGGGGATGCGGGCGGCGAGCCCGAAGAGCGGTCCGAGCGCGACGAGATGCTCAGCCAGCAGGAGATGCGGACGAAGATCCGCGGCAAGGAGATCGCGATCATCTTCCAGGACCCGATGGAGTCGCTGAACCCGGTGTACACCGTCGGGAGCCAGATCGAGGAGTTCATCGGGCTGAACCGGGACGTCACCGACGAGCGGGCGCGCGAGATCGCGCTGGAGACGTTGCGGGACGTCGGCATCCCGGAGGTCGAGGCGCGGTACGACGACTACCCCCACGAGTTCTCCGGCGGGATGCGGCAGCGCGTCCTGATCGCGATGGCGCTGGCCTGCGAGCCCGACCTCATCGTCGCCGACGAGCCGACGACGGCGCTGGACGTCACCGTCGAGGCCCAGATCCTCAACCTCGTCGACGACCTCCAGGACCGCTACGACACGAGCTTCATCTGGGTCACCCACGACATGGGCGTGGTCGCCGAGATCTGCGACCGCGTCAACGTCATGTACCTCGGGGAGATCGTCGAGCAGGCGCCCGTCGACGAGCTGTTCCACGGGACGAAGCACCCCTACACGGAGGCGCTGCTCGGGTCGCTCCCGCGGCCGGACCGGACCGTCGAGCAGCTGGACTCCATCGACGGCGTGATGCCGGAGGCGATCAACCCGCCGTCGGGCTGCCGGTTCCACTCGCGGTGTCCGGACGCCCGGGAAGTGTGCCGGGAGGTCCACCCGGAGGCCCGCCAGGCCGCCGACGGCGAGGTCGACCACCGCGTTGCGTGCTTCAAGGACGACGCCTTCGGCGTCGGCTACGACGACAGCGTCCCCATCGAGTCCGAGGCCGGTGGCGGCTTCGAGGCGTCGCTCACCGCCGAGGAGGGCCGGGACCGATGAGCACCGAACCCGAGTCGGGGGCTGCCGTCGATTGCGAGCCCGGGTTCGGCGAGCCGCTGCTGGAGGTCGAGGACCTCACGAAGTACTTCAGCAACACCGACGGGGTCCTCGGGTCGCTCACGTTCGAGCGCGACGGCGGCGTCCCGCGGCCGACGTTCGAGCGCGAGTGGGTCCGCGCGGTCGACGAGGTGAGCTTCGACATCAGGAAGGGCGAGACCCTCGGGCTCGTCGGCGAGTCCGGCTGCGGGAAGTCGACGCTCGCCCGGACGCTGTTGAGGCTGATCGAACCGACGGACGGCGAGGTCCGGTTCAAGGGCCGCGAGCTGGCCGACGCCGGCGGGGAGGAGCTCCGCCGGATGCGGAAGGACATGCAGATCATCTTCCAGGACCCACAGTCCTCGCTGGACCCGCGGATGAAGGTCGGGCCCATCATCGAGGAGCCGATGGAGGCCCACGGAATGCTCGACGACGACGGCCGGGAGGGCCGGGCCCGCGAGCTGCTCGAGAAGGTCGGGCTCGACCCCCAGCACTACAACCGGTATCCCCACCAGTTCTCCGGCGGCCAGCGCCAGCGGATCAACCTCGCGCGGGCGCTGTCCGTGAACCCGGACTTCATCGTCTGCGACGAGCCGACGAGCGCGCTCGACGCCTCGATCCAGGCGCAGGTGCTGAACACGATGAACGAACTCCAGGACGAGTTCGGGCTCACCTACCTGTTCATCAGCCACGACCTCAGCGTCATCCGGTACATCGCCGACCGGGTCGCGGTGATGTACCTCGGCGAGATCGTCGAACTCGCCGACAAGGAGGAGCTGTTCGAGAACCCCCGCCACCCCTACACGGAGGCGCTGTTGTCCGCGATCCCGGTGCCGGACCCGCGGTCGACGGAGACCCGCAGCCTGCTGGAGGGCGACGTGCCGTCGCCGATCGACCCGCCGAGCGGCTGCCGGTTCCGCACCCGGTGTCCGAAGCTCATCGCGCCGCCTGAGTACGACCTCGACGACGCCGAGTGGGACGCGGTCCGGTCGTTCACCCGCGCCGTCGACCGGCGCGCCCCGGCGATCGACGCCGCCGAGGCCGACCAGGAGCGCGACGACGCCGCCCTCCGGCGGGACCTCCGGATGACCTTCTTCGAGAACGTCGACCCCTGCGGCGACGCCGGCGACGTCGTCGAGGAGGCGATAGCGCTGGTCGTCGCCGGCGACGTGGATTCGGCCGACGAGTTGCTCCAGGACGCCTTCGCCGAGGCGAGCATCTGCGCGCGCGAGGTGCCCGAGTACGAGCTCGAGGCCGAGGCGGCCGGCACCGTCCACCAGGCCCACTGCCACCGCCACCGCGAGGACGCCGGGTAGTAAGGCCGGCGGACGAGCGGTTAGAAGAGCGATATCCTCAGTGCGTCCGCAGGACACCGCGCCGGTAGTCAGCACGAGCGACTCGTTCGTTCCACGGCCTAACTGCTTCATCAGCCGTCGGAACGTGGGTGCGTAT
>CAZATR010000083.1:0-11864 GCA_964488035.1 uncultured Natronomonas sp. | reverse complement strand
GCCTGGTAGGCGCTGCTGTTGATGGTGAACCCGATGACGGCGACCCAGATGGCGGCGTAGGGGACGAACCCCTGGCCGACGCCCGGGATGGCGCGGACGTACCGGGTGGTCGGGAGCCCGAAGTAGAGGACGAACAGCTGTGCGAGCAGCGGGGTGCCGCGGATGAGCTCCGTGTAGCCCAGCGCGAGCCACCGGAGGACGGGCCCGCCGTAGGTGCGGGCGACGGCGAGCGGCACGGCGATCACGAGCCCGAGGAGGATCGAGAGGACGGTGAGATACACCGTGATCCAGGCGCCGGCCGCGAGGGCGGGCATGGAGTGGAGGCCGAACGCGAGGAACTCGAACCCGCCGGCGAGCCACTCCAGCAGCCCCGCGGCGGGGCTCCCGCCGCCGGCGGCGAGGTCGTGCAGCCGGCCGGCGGCGGCCTCGAACGCGGCGGGCGGGACGAACGGCTCGCGGTCGCTGGTGTTGACGCCGGGGGCGACGAACCAGTCGTGGAGCCAGCGGGCGAGCAGCCAGCCCCAGAAGAGGACGCCGACGGCGACGATGAGGAGGCGTCTCGCGCCCGGGAGCTCGCCGACGTCGGCCCCACGGACGGTCGCGGGCCCGCTGTCGCCGGTCATGTGTCGAGTTCGCCGAGGAACTCCCGGGTCCGGTCGTTCTCGGGGCGTTCGAACAGCTGTTCGGGCGGGCCGCGCTCGGCGATCCGGCCGCCGTCGAGGAACGTGACGGTGTCGGCGACCGACCGGGCGAAGCCCATCTCGTGGCTGACCACGAGCATCGTCATGCCCTCGTCGGCGAGGTCCCGCATGACCTCGAGCACCTCGCCGATGAGTTCGGGGTCCAGCGCGCTCGTGGGTTCGTCGAACAGCATCAGTTCGGGCTCCATCGCCAGCGCCCGGGCGATGCCGACGCGCTGCTTCTGGCCGCCCGACAGCTCCGCGGGGTAGGAGTCGGCCTGGTCGGCCAGCCCGACGCGGGCGAGGTTCTCGTCGGCGACCTCGCGGGCCTCCTCGGCCGGGAGGCCGCGGACCTTCCGGAGGCCGAGCGTGACGTTCCCGCGGGCGGTTCGGTGGGCGAACAGGTTGAAGCCCTGGAACACCATCCCGACGCGGCGCCGGAGCCGGTCGACGTCCATCGTCCGGACGGACTCGCCGTCGAGGCGGATGTCGCCGGCGTCGACCTCCGTGAGCCGGTTGACACACCGCAACAGCGTCGACTTCCCGCTACCGCTGGGTCCGACGACGACCTCGACGTCGGTCCGGTTCATCCCGAAGCCGATGCCGCGGAGCACCTCCTCGTCGCCGAAGGACTTGTGGACGTCGTCGAACTCGAGCAGGTGGGACATCAGGCGTTCTCCCCCGTCGGGATCCGGTAGCGCTCCTCGAGGCGGTCCAGCGTCCGGTTCGTCGCGAACGTGAGCACGAAGTAGATGGCGCTGACGGCGAGGACGACCTCGACGACGGCCGACTGGCCGGCGGGCTGGGTGAACAGGTCGAACCCGCGGGTCAGGAGTTCGGCGAGCCCGACGGCGAAGGCGATGCTCGTGTCCTTCAGCACGATGGTGAACTCGTTCTGGAACCCGGGGATCGACCGGCGGAGCGCCTGCGGGACGACGACGTGGCGGATAGCCTCGAGCTTCGAGAGCCCGACGGACCGTGCGGCCTCGAGTTGGCCCTCGTCGATGCTCAGGATGGCCCCGCGGAACACCTGCGACTGGTAGGCCGCGCTCCGCAGCCCCAGCGCCGCCGTCGAGGCGACGAGCGCCTGGCCGTTGACGTCGAACCGAGGGACGAGGACCCAGCCGCCGAGCCCGAAACTGCCGAGTTCGGGCCACGGGACGGCGAAGAAGAACAGCACGATGAGCACCACGATGGGCGTGCCGCGGAGCAGGACGCCGACGCCGCGGACGACCGTTCGGGGCGGGCCCGTGCCGTAGACCTCGGTGGCGCCGGCGGGGAACCCGGCCAGGAAGCCGAGGACGAGGCTGCCGACGGTGAGCAGCGCCGTCACGTACAGGCCCTGCGCCAGCAGCCACCAGTTGTCGGCGATGAACGCCCAGTCGCCGGCCTGGAGCGGAGTGGCCTCCATCGGTCCGGGTGTCAGCGCGCGGCGAAGTTCTCGGCGACGGGGACGTCGATGATGACGGCGTCGATGTTACCGTTCTCGAGGTCCTGGACGGCGAGTTCGTAGTTGTCGTACGTCCGCTTGTCGTCCTCGGAGATGATGCCGTCCTCGATGAGCCTGTCGACCTCGCCCTCGCCGGTGGTGCCGCTCTGGGCGCCGACGACCATCCCCTCGAGGTCCTCGCGGCTGGACGGGCTGACGTCGGCACCGGAGCTGACGAGCACGGCCTGGTTGGCCTCGTAGTAGGAGTTCGAGAAGTCGATCTGCTGGTCGCGCTCCTCGGTGATCGTCATCGCCGCGGCGATCATGTCGATGTTGCCGTCCTGCAGCGCCGGGATGAGGCTGTCGAACTCGAAGGTCTCGAACCCGCCGAACTCGTAGTCCGTCCGGGCGATGATGGCCTCGGTGAGCTCGACGTCGAACCCGGTCAGCTCGCCGCCCTCGTTGTACTCGAACGGGGCGAACCCGGGCGCCGTACCGGGGACGATGGTGCCGGCGCCCGTGCCGCCGTCGGCGCCCTCGGTGACGTCGCCGGCGTCCTCGCCGGACCCGAAGTACTCCTCGATGAGCGCGTCGTAGACGCCGTCGTCCCGGACGGCCTGCAGGCCGCCGTTGAGCGCCTCGAGCAGATCGGACTCGCCCTCGCGGACGCCGAGCCCGTAGTTCTCCCCGGTCTCGATGGTGAAGGCGATCTCGACGCCACCGTCGCCGTTCCCACCGTCCATGCACCCAGCCAGGCCGACGGCGAGGCCGCCGGCACCCACCGCGCGGAGGTACGCGCGGCGGTCGAGCGCGTTCGTGCGAACCATACCCGACGGTCGACCGTCTCCTGTATCAACGTTACGACAGCAGCCCCGCGTCCGGACCGGCCAAGGACGGCTCGTCGTGCCGGTACCGGCCCCGGTCGGGGCTGGGGTGACCGCGACCCCCGACCCGATACGGCCACCCGGTCGATAGCGCCGGTTACTCGCCGTTCTGGGCGTCGACCACGGCGACGCCGGCGAGGTTCACGATGTCCTTGACCTCGTCGCCGCGCTGGAGGACGTGGACCGGCTTGTCCATCCCGACGAGCATCGGGCCGATGGCCTCGGCGCCGCCGAGCCGCTGGAGGAGCTTGTAGGCGATGTTGCCCGCCTCGAGGTTCGGGAACACGAGGACGTTCGCCGGCTCGTCGAGGTCGGAGAACCCGTAGGTGCCGTCGAGCATCTCCTCGACGACGGCCGTGTCGGCCTGCATCTCGCCGTCGACGGGGAAGTCGACGTCGGGGTTCGACCGGAGTCGCGCGGCCGCCGCGCGGGGCTTGCGGGTGCCCTCGTTGTCGACGCTCCCGAAGTCCGAGTACGACAACAGCGCCGCCCGGGGTTCGACGTTGAACCGCCGGGCGAGGTCGGCGGTCTGTCGGGTGATCTCCTCGAGGACGTCCTCGTCGGGCGCCTGGTTCACGGTCGCGTCCGCGACGAACACCACGCGGTTCTTGAACGTCAGCATGTAGACGCCGGCGGCGTACTCGGCGTCCGCGGCGGTCCCGACGATCTGCAGCGGCGGCCGCAACGCGGAGGGGTAGTGGTGCATCAGCCCCGTGAGCATCGCGTCGGCGTCGCCCATCTCGACCATCACGCTGCCGAGGTAGTTGCCGTCCTCGATCAGTTCGTCGGCCTCCCGCCGGGTGACGCCCTTCCGCCGGCGGATCTCGTAGAGCCGTTCGGCGTAGGGGTCGAGGTTCCCGTCCTCGGGATCGACGATCTCGGGATCGAAGTCGAGCCCGAGCCGCTCGGCGTGGGCCCAGATCTCCTCCTGGTCGCCGATGAGGACGGGCTCGGCGATGCCCTGGTCGACGAGCTGGTAGGCCGCCCGGACCATCTTCTCGTCGTCGCCCTCCGCCAGGACGAGCCGCTTCGGGTCGCTCTTGGCCTTGTTCAGCACGACCCGCATCATCTCCCGGGACTTCCCGAGGCGGGCCTCCAGCCGCTCGGCGTACTCGTCGTGGTCGATCTCCTTGCGGGCCGAGCCGCTCTCGACGGCCGCGTCGGCGACGGCCGGCGCCACCTCGAACAGCACCCGGGGGTCGAGCGGTTTCGGAATGATGTACTCGGGGCCGTACTGCAGCGGCTGGTCGCCGTAGGCCTTCACGACCGCGTCGGGGACGTCCTGCCGGGCGAGGTCGGCGAGCGCCTCGGCGGCGGCGACCTTCATCGCCTCGTTTATCTCGGTCGCCCGGACGTCCAGGGCGCCCCGGAAGATGAACGGGAACCCGAGGACGTTGTTGACCTGGTTCGGGTAGTCCGACCTGCCGGTCGCCATGATGACGGTGTCGTCGCGGGCCTCCTTGGCCGCCTCGTACCCGATCTCGGGGTCGGGGTTCGCCATCGCGAAGATGATCGGGTCCGACGCCATCGACCGCACCATCGCCTCGCTGACGATGCCGCCGACCGAGAGCCCGACGAAGACGTCCGCGCCGTCCATCGCGTCGGCGAGGTCGCCCTCGGGCCCGGGTCGGGCGAACTCCTTCTTGAAGTCGTTGACGTCGTCGGCTTCCGCCCGGGCCTCGGTGATGATGCCCGAGGAGTCACACATCGTGACGTTGTCCCGGTCGGCGCCCAGCGAGACGTAGAACCGGGCGGTCGCGATGGCGGAGGCGCCGGCGCCGGAGAACACGATGTCCAGCTCCGAGAGGTCCTTGTCGGCGATGTCGACCGCGTTCAACAGCGCGGCACCGGAGATGATGGCGGTGCCGTGCTGGTCGTCGTGGAACACCGGGATGTCCATCTCCTCCCGGAGCGTCGACTCGATCTCGAAGCACTCCGGCGCCTTGATGTCCTCGAGGTTGATGCCGCCGAACGTCGGCTCCATCGCCGCCACGGAGGTGATGATCGCCTCGGGGTCGGCCTGGTCCAGTTCGAGGTCGAAGACGTCGATGTCGGCGAACCGCTTGAATAGCACTCCCTTGCCCTCCATCACCGGCTTCGAGGCCTGGGCGCCGATGTCGCCGAGCCCGAGCACGGCGGAGCCGTTCGAGACGACGCCCACCATGTTGCCCTTCGTGGTGTAGGTGAACGCCCGCTCGGGGTCCTCGGCGATCTCGTTGCACGGCGCCGCCACGCCGGGCGAGTACGCAAGGGAGAGGTCACGCTGTGTGTTGGTCGGTTTGGTCGTTGCGATCTCGAGCTTCCCCGGCGGCGCGCGCCGGTGATACTCGAGCGAATCCTCGTCAAGTCCCATACGTCGAGTCCGTCCAGCGCCCCCAAAAAGCTACCCGACGGTGCAGGGCTGGCGACGGCGAGCCGCCCCGCGTCGGCGGCCGCTCGGGCGGGCCCCACGGAACCGTTCGACCGGCGGATCACTCGGGGGACTGGCCGGTTCGGCGGCGGAACGGTCGCCGAGTCGACACGGGGATTATTAGCCGGCCCGCACCCAGGGCCGAACGAGCATGGACACGAAGGGGATCGGGGCGGTGGCAGTGCTGCTCCTCATCGGCGCCTTCCTCGCGGTCTTCGGGGTCGTCCCGACGGTGAGCCACAACGTCGCGGTCCAGGAGAACCGGCCGACCGAGGCGACGGTCCAGTCGACGGACGTCGCGGTGCAGACCGACGACGACGGCGACCGCTCCTACCGCCCGGTCGTCACGTACGAGTACACCGTCGACGGCGAGACCTACACCACGGACAACGTCTTCCCCGGCGGGTTCGCCCGGTGGGACGACAGCCGGGCGCGGGCCGAACGGATCGCCGGCCAGTACCGGCCCGGCGACACGGTGACGGTCCACTACCGGCCGGGCGAACCCGGCCACGCCTACCTCCGGAACGACGGGTTCCCCGACGTCTGGTGGGTCGGCCTGCTCTGCGTCATGGTCCTGGGGCTCGGCGGCGCGGGCCTGATCAAGACCGGGTTCACGCGCCGCAAACAGCGGACGCTCATGCGGGACACGCCCACGGAGGACGTCGAGGCGCTCTCCGTCGGGCCCTCCGAGGTCAAGGGGTCGGCCATGGCGGCCGACGGCGAGCCGTTCCCGGCGCCGTTCTCCGACGACGAGTGCGTCATCGCGGACTACGAGGTCGAGGAGTACCACGAGGACGACGACGGCGGCAACTGGCGCACCATCGAGTCCGGCGTCGCCCACGCGCCGTTCGTCGTCGACGACGGGACCGGCCGGGTCCTCGTCGAGCCCCACGACGAGGCGACGTTCGACCTCGACCCCGCCGACCGCGAGACCGTTTCCGTCGACAGCTCCCGGCGGGGACCGGAGCCCGTCCAGCGGTTCGTCGATCGCACCGCCGACATCGACTTCCCGGCGGACGCCGCCGGCACGGAGAACGACCGCCGGTACCACCAGAACCTCGTCCGGGACAAGGAGAGCGTCTACGTCTACGGCACCGCCCAGCCGCGTGACGGCGACGTCTCCGGCGGGAGCAACCCCGACCGGCTCGTCATCCGACGGGTCGACGCGGCCGACGGCCTCGAGGACTCGATGTTCCTCATCTCCGACGACACCGAGGCGGGGCTCGTGAACCGCCGCGAGTGGGCCGGGCTGCGCATCCCCGCCGGCGGGGCCTTCGTCGTCGCCAGCGCCGCCGTCGCGCTCTTCATGTTCGGGCCGGTCGTCGGCCTCCGAATCCCCGTCCTCTTCTGAACGAGGCACTGGACGCGGAAGGACTCCCGCCGCCCGCTTCCGCGGAGTATAAACTCGCGGGGGACCGAGACCCCGACATGGACTTCCGCCGGCTCGTCGTCGCGACGACCGTGGCGACCGCCCTCACCGCGCTGCTGGGGGTGCTGACGGCCACCACCGGGGCCGGCCTCACCTGCGAGGCCCGCTGGCCGCTCTGCGACGGCGCCGTCTTCGGGCTGTTCCCGGCGACGTTCATGTCGTTCATCGAGTGGTTCCACCGGCTCGTCGCGATGCTCACCGGGTTCCTCATCGTCGGCACGACCGTGGCCGCCTGGCGGGGCGGCCGCGCCCGCCGCGTCCGCCTGGCGGCGCTCGGCGCCCTCCTGCTCACACCGGTCCAGGTGGCCTTCGGCGCCTTCACCGTCCTCGTCAGGCAGTTCGTCTTCGGCTACTCGATCCTCGTGTTGACGCTGCACTTCGCGCTGGCGGCCGCCATCCTCGCCCTGCTCGTCGCGGCGACCGTCTGGACCTACGCGGCCGAAACCGCCGTCGTCCCCGACCACGTCCTGCAGGCCGGGCTCGCCGCCGCCGTGTGCTTCCCCGTCCTGTTCGCACTGACGCCGCGGCTGTTCCTCACCTTCGGCGAGGTCGCCCAACTCGTCTACTACGGCGTCGGCTTCGCCGCCTTCGCCGCGCTGTGTGCCGTCGCCCTCTGGGCGCGCGAACTCGACGCCACGGACGTCGCCGCGGCCGGCGGTCTCGCCGCCGTCCTCGTCGTCGCCCTCCTCGTGTTCGCCCGCCGGGCGTTCGGGGACGCCGGCCAACTCGCCGTCCTCGCGCTCACCCTCGCGGCGCTGGGACTGACCGTCCTGGCGGTCCGACGGACGCGCGACCTCGAGGCGACCGCCCGCCCCGTCGAGTCGTTCGGGGACTGAGCCGACGGTCATTCGCGTCGCGGTGCTCGCGGGTCGCTCTGCTCCCCGGCTCGCACGGCCCGAGGGCTCCCTCACTGCGTTCGGTCGCCCTCGCGGTCGAGGTAGTGCAGCACGCCGGCGACGTCCCGCTGGACGGTCGGACTCTGCCACCGGGGGTCGAGCGCCTCGACGATGGCCCCGACGTCCTCGCCGAACTCGCGGCGGTGGGCCGCGACGGTGTCGACCCACTCCGGGAGCATCGTCTGGTACCGGTCCAGCTCCCCGACGGCGTCGTCGCCGCCCGGCCCGACGTGGCCGTAGAAGTTGATCGCGGGGTCGTACGTCCGGAGCCGCCGGACCGTCTCCAGGTTCACCTCGAGATCGAAACCGGGCGGCGGCGTGGTGGGTCGCATCTCGCCGGCGAGGTGCATGCCGGCGGCGTCGATGGAGAACAGGCCCTCGGTCGCCGGATCGAACGCGGCGTAGTGGTGGGGCGCGTGGCCGGGGGCGTCGACGAACTCCAGCTCGCGGTCCCCGACGTCGACGCGTTCGCCGCCCGTCACCACCTCGCAGCGGTCCTCGGGGACCAGTTTCGGGTCGCCGTAGGCGTTCTCCGTGCCCATCGCCCGGTCGACGCTGCGCTTGAGCCGGGTGAGGTCGGCTGCGTTCGTCAGGTACGGCACCCCCGCCTCGTGGAGGTAGAACGTGGCGTTCGGGAGCGTCTCGGCCAGGTGGCCGGCGCCGCCCGCGTGGTCGAGATGGACGTGCGTCACCAGGACGTGGGCGACGTCGGCCCGGTCGATCCCGATCTCCCCGAGCGCGTCGTGGATATGTGGCGGCGAGTTCGCCGACCCGGTGTCGACGACGACCGGTTCCGGCGCGTCGACGACGTAGAGCGTGAGCGCGCTCGGCGTCCCGAGCAGTTCCGGGTCGACGGCGTAGACGTCGTCGACCGCGTGCGAGACCGTCATCGGGTGCCGGTACGCGGGCAGCAGGCTTCATACCTGCGCCGAGCGAACGCCGGCCATGGTCCCGCCGCTCGCCGCCGACATCGACGGCACGCTCACGCGTCCCGACAAGTCCATCGATCCCCGGGTGTTCGACCCGCTCCGGGCCTGGGAGGCACCGGTCGTGATCGCGACCGGGAAGTCCTTCCCCTACCCCGTCGGGCTCTGTGAGTTCCTCGGGATTCCGCTGAACGTCATCGCCGAGAACGGCGGCTGCGTCTACGTCGAGGACGCCGACGAGGTCGTCTACAACGGCGACCCCGACGGCGCCCGCGCGGTCGCCGAGGCCTACCGCGACGCCGGCCACGACCTCGGGTGGGGTGCGGTCGATCCGGTGAACCGCTGGCGTGAGACCGAACTCGCCGTCGCCCGCGACCGGCCGCTCGAGCCCCTGGAACGCATCGCCGCCGAGCACGACATGCACGTCGTCGACACCGGCTACGCCTACCACGTCAAGGCCCGCGACGTCGACAAGGCCACCGGGCTCGCGTCGGCCGCCGACCTCCTCGACCGCGATCCGACCGAGTTCGTCGCCGTCGGCGACTCCGAGAACGACGCCGAGGTCTTCGATGTCGTCGGTCGCTCCTACGCCGTCGCCAACGCCGACGACACCGCGCGGGCGGCCGCCGCCGCGGTGACCGACGGCTCCTTCGCCGACGGCTTCCTCGAGGCGCTCGACCGCATCCGCGAGCAGTACTGATGGGATCGCCGGTCACCCGAAGAACAGGTCGAGGATGACCTCGTCCCGTTTGGGGGCCCGGTAGAACTCCGTGTAGCCGCACTGGTCGCAGACGACGGCCTTGAACGTGCGGTTCTGGAGGTCGAACAGCCGCGTCAGCCCGGTGCCGGTGGTGGCGACATCGTCGACGGTGGCGGAGTCGTGACCGCATTTCACACAGCCCTCCTCGCCGTCGAACGCGGGCATCTCATCGTCGGTGAACGACACCTCCTCGGGTGACAGCGGGTCGTCCAGGCTCTCCTCGCAGTTCCGGCAGAACGACCAGGACGGAGACGCCTTGGCCTCGCAGTTCCGACACACCACGTAGCCGTTCGACAGTCCGAGGCCCCCGTCGCCGTCCGGTGGCGCCATGGTCCCGTACTCCTCGACCGACGAATAAATACCTTGTTCCGGCGCGGTTCCGGCCGACGACGGAGCGGCGCGGACGACCTCCTCCGGGCGCCGATGCCCACGGTCGGCGTCCCGGCGGCCCTCCGCGTCGGCGGGATCGGCCGATCGGATGGTCCGAGTGGTCGCGGCCGGTCGCCGGTACGGCAGGGCTCGGGGCCGGAAGCTCCGGAGCGCTCCGGTCCGGAACGGGTCGCTCACCCACGCTATATAGCGATACGTCGGGTCCGATTGCGTGCACCGGGGGAACCCTTTTAGCGATGTGGTCGCAACGCCCGCACGAGATGAGCGCCGACCGCGCCGCGCTCCGGCGGGCGCTGGAGCGCGGCGAACGGGAGGGCGGCAGCGTCGAGTTCAAGGAGCGGCTCACCCGCGCGGTCCACCTGAGCGACGGCCGGCTGGAATCGCTCGTCGCCCAGCTCCGCCACCGGGTGCTCTCCGGCGACGGCGAGGCCACATACGTCGTCGGCGTCACCGACGACGGCGGCATCGCCGGCATCGAACCCGAGGCGTTCTCCGAGTCGATGGACGTCCTCTCGCTGATCGCCGAGGAGGCCGGCGCCCACATCGACGACGTCCAGACGTGGGGTGTCGGCCCGGACGGCGCGACCGCACGGTCCGGCACCGGGGCCGGGACCGCGAGCGGCGACGGCGACGCCGAGGGACTCGTCGGCGTCGCCACCCTGACGGAGGGCGCCGTCCTCGACGTCGACGACGACCACATCGTCGTCGGGACGGCCGGCCACGTCGACCACGGCAAGTCCACGCTCGTCGGCTCGCTCGTGACCGGCGACCCGGACGACGGCCAGGGCGACACCCGGAGCTTCCTCGACGTCCAGCCCCACGAGATGGAGCGCGGGCTGTCAGCTGACCTGTCCTACGGCGTCTACGGCTTCGACGACGACGGCGCCGTCCGGATGGACAACCCCCACCGGAAGTCCGACCGGGCCCGCGTGGTCGAGGAGGCCGACCGCCTCGTCTCCTTCGTCGACACCGTCGGCCACGAGCCCTGGCTCCGGACGACCATCCGCGGGCTCGTCGGTCAGAAGCTCGACTACGGGCTCCTGGTCGTCGCGGCCGACGACGGCCCAACCAAGACCACCCGCGAGCACCTCGGCATCCTCCTGGCGACCGAACTCCCCACCGTGGTGGCGATCACGAAGGCCGACGCGGTGACGGACGAGCGGCTCGCCGAGGTCGAGCGCGACGTCGAGCGCCTGCTCCGGGACGCCGACCGCACGCCGCTGTCGGTCGAGCGGCACGGCGTCGAGGCCGCCATCGAGGAGATCAACGAACAGGTCGTCCCCGTCCTCTCGACCAGCGCCGTGACGATGCAGGGGCTGCCCGTGCTGGACGAGCTGTTCGAGCGGCTGCCGAAGACCGGCGAGGCCACCGGCGAGTTCTCGATGTACATCGACCGCACGTACAACGTCACCGGCGTCGGCGCCGTGGCCTCGGGAACGGTCCGCTCCGGAACCGTCGAGGCCGGCGACGAGCTCCTCGTCGGCCCGCTGGCCGACGGCGCGTTCCGCGAGGTCGAGGCCCGCTCCATCGAGATGCACTACCACCGCGTCGAGTCGGCCTCCGCCGGCCGCATCGTCGGCATCGCGCTGAAGGGCATCGGCGAGGCCGACCTCGAGCGCGGGATGGTGCTGCTCCCCCGGTCGGCCGACCCGACGCCCGTCCGGGAGTTCACCGCCGACGTGATGGTGCTGAACCACCCGACCCGCATCCACGACGGCTACGAGCCCGTCGTCCACCTCGAGACCGTCAGCGAGACCGCCTCCATCCACCCCGAGGGCGGCCAGCTGCTGCCCGGCGACACCGGGACGGCGCGCGTCCGGTTCAAGTTCCGGCCGTACCTCGTCGAGGCGGGCCAGCGGTTCGTCTTCCGGGAGGGAAGCTCGAAGGGCGTCGGCACCGTCACCGACGTGACGCCCGTCGAGTGACGCCGCCCCCGGCCGACCGGTCCGGCCTCCCGGGTGCCGTCCGGTGGTCGACCGCGGAAGACTCCTAATGGCACACCGCCTACCGATCGGTATGCGCCGCCGCCTCTCGCTCCGGGTCCTGATGGCCCTGACGGG
>CAZATR010000082.1:0-11999 GCA_964488035.1 uncultured Natronomonas sp. | reverse complement strand
CGGACGCACACCCACGGGGAAGTTTAATCCGGCTGAGTGCGGTAGTGGCTCGCATGGAGATCCGGGACGCCGTCGAGGCCGACGCCGAGCGCCTCGCCGCGCTCACCGGCGCGCCGACGGACGTCATGCGGAATCTCGTCCACGACCGGACGGTCCGTGTCGCGGAGGAGGACGGCGTCGAGGCGTTCGTCAGCTACGACGCCACCGACCGGACCGTCCACGTCACCCAGCTCGAGGGCGACCCCTCGCTCTGCGAGCGCCTGCTGGAGGAACCGACCCGGTTCGCCGGTCGCGAGGGGATGAACGTGGAGCTGTTGCTCACGGAGGACGACGACGCCACCCGCGACGTCGTCGAGGACAACGGGTTCGACGAGTACGGGCCCGGCCCGCAGTTCGACGGCACGCGGACGACGCGGTACCGGTGGGGCGGCGCGGAGTGACCGGCAGCCCGGGGCGTCCGCGGCCGCGTCCACCTCACAGCCGACGGTCGATGACCGCCTTCGCCTCGGTGGCCGCCTGCTTCCAGCCGTACCCCTCCTCGTAGACGTGGCGCTTCGAGGCGACCAGCTCCGCGGGCGTGGACTCCTCGAACCCGCCCCGGTCCCACGTCCCGGACTCGCGGAGCCACTCGACGGTGTTCTCGTGGGCCTCCTCCCAGGAGAGCCCGACCATCTCGTAGAACGCCAACATCGCGAACACGGAGTGGTCGTGGGCGCCCGGGACGCTACCCTTCTCGTAGATGGTCTGCAGCGGCTCGAACGTCGGTCGGGCGACCCGCTCCTTGAACTCCTCGGGCTCGAGGAGCCGGAGTTCGCCGTCCTCCTCGACGACGCGCTGATCGCCCCGGAGCCGCGTCAGCACCGCGGCGTGGAGGCCGCTCCAGCGGTCCGGCACGGCCTCCCGCAGCGCGCCCTCGTCGTCGAACGACTGCGCCGACAGCGCCGACAGCAGGTCGGTGTAGGCTTTCTCCACGTCGATCCGGTCGACGCCCTCGAAGTCGCAGCCGGGGTCGTGGAGGTTGCTCGTCGTCCGGCAGCCCGGACACCGGTACCTGAGGCGCACGGTTATGGGTTCCGTGGACAGGCGCCAGTATAGGCGTGTCGACTCTCCGGCTCCGGCGCGTTTGACCGAAGTGCAACACGGGAAGGGAAAGCGACGGACCGCCCGGACGAGGAGGTCGGCGTAGAAGTCGGCGTCGTAGCGGCCGACGGCCGGCGCGACGACGAGGGCCGTCTCCGCCGTCATCGGGCCCTCGACGTCCTCGAGCAGGCTGTAGTGCTGGAACGCCGTGAACGCCCGCGCGACCCAGACCCGGTCGAGGACGCGGCGGCTCGGCGCGGCCTTCGCCGGCGACGTCGTCGCGGCGTTGTTCTTCGCGTCCGCCCAGACCGCCTCGCCGTCGCCGAGCAGGAGGTGGTCGAGCGTGAACGACTGCAGCGCCCCGCGGCACGCCCGTCCGTCTCCAGCAGCGTCAGCCCGGGATCGAGTTCCGGGAACGTCGGTTCGTCCGCGAGCGCCGTGTGCGTCATGGCCGATCGGTGGGGCGGCGGCCACAAGGGCGCCGCCGTTGCGGTTCCGGGATTCCGGGGTCGGTCCGGTCGAGGGCCGGGGCGTCGCAGGAACGGCCCGGAAACGGGTGGGTCCGGTCGCCGGCCTCGCGACGGCGGGCAGTCAGTACCTTCTTGAGCACGCGAGCAGTCTCCTCGTCCAGATGGGCACGACGACGCGGGACTCACCCACCGTCGAGGCGACCGTCGCGATGCTCGAGGAGGGTGTCCGCCGCGGCGACACCATCACGGTGCAGGCCGAGTGCGAGGTGGAGTACGACGGCCGGGCGACCGGCTACCTCGGGCCCGGCGAGCGCGTCATCATCGTCAAACCCGACGGGACGCTGCTCGTCCACCGGCCGACGGGCAACGACCCCGTGAACTGGCAGCCGCCCGGCAGCACCATCACGGCCGACGTGGAGGACGGCGACCCCGTCATCACCGCGCGTCGGTCGGCGCCGGACGAACTGGTGCGGGTGTTCCTTCGGGAGACCCACCAGGTGACGCGGTTCGCGGCCGACGACACCGCGCCGCTGGAGCTCAGCGGCACCGAGGTGGACATGCACGAGTACATCCTCGAGAACCCCGAGGAGATCGACGAGGGCCTGCGCGCCATCGAGCACGAGCGCGACACGCCGTACGGCAACATCGACGTCTACGGCACCGACGCCGACGGTCGACCGGTCGTCATCGAGGTCAAGCGCCGCCAGGCCTCGCTGACCCACGTCGACCAGCTGAAGCGCTACATGGACCAGTACCGGGAGTCGAACCCCGACGCCCGCGGCATCCTCGTCGCACCCGCGGCGAGTGCCAGCGTCCGGCGGACGCTCGCGGAGAACGACCTCGAGTTCGTCGCGCTCGACGAGTTCGCGACGAACCGCGGCGAGGTCGCCTCGACGACGTTCGAGGACTTCCAGTAAGACCGACGGCTGACGTACGGCTGACGTTCGGGCGCCAGCATGGCCGAGAGAGCGCCGCTCGACCGCTTTGAGGCGGTGAGGTTTTATGCCGCGTTGCTGTACCAACGCGCCACATGGTCGGCTCGCTGGACGCGGTGCACGCGGCCTTCATGGAACTCGACCGTCGCCCGGCCGTGTTCGACCGCGAGATCCGCGAACGGGTCGGCCGGTGGCGGCTCTCGAATAGCGTGCCGGCGACCGACGTCATCGAGACGTTCAAGCGGAACGCCGACTTCATCCTGGAGGACGAGAAGGTCATCCTCCCGCTGCACGAGCCGGACAGCGCCGACCTCACCGGCGAGTTCCTCATCTACTACCCCGACTACGTCGTGCCCTGCGTCGTCTACCACGACTTCGCCAGCGACGAGCTTGCCAGGATCCCCGTCGAGGAACTCGGCGAGACCTACCCGGCCTGGCGGCTCCGCTTCTGGCACCCCGGCTTCGAGCCGCCGACCGAGCCCGCCTACGCGCTCGACGCCGACGCCGCCGACCCCGCGGCGGCCGAGCGGGACGAACCGGTCGAAAGCGATTCGCCGTTGCCGGACGACGGCGAGGCGCTGCTCGAGGAGCTCCGGTCGATGATCACGGACCAGGAGGTGGCCGAGCGCGAGGACGCCCGCCGCGCCTGCGAGCGACTGCCGGCGGCGCAGTTCCTGGCCGACCGCGGCGGCGTCGAGGGTCTGGTCGCCGCCGGCGTCACCGAGGACGCCTACGGCCAAACGCTCCACCGGTTCCGGATCCCGGACGACCAGCTCGCCGGCCCCGTCGACGTCACCGACGAGTACGGCCTCTACCCCGGCTCGGAGGTCCTCGTCGACACCGTCGCGGACGTCCCCGGCTTCCCTGCCGAGGCGGACGTCGTCGACGTCGAGGGCCGCCAGCTCGAGCTGTCGTTCTACTGGGACCGCGGGCCGGAGAACCCGGACCTCGGCGTCTTCGAGCTCAACGCCGGGCCCGAGCACCGGTTCGTCGTCGGGGAGCTCCTGAACCCGGTGCCGCACGACCGCAAGCGGGAGGCCGTCTCGACGGTCGCCGACGACGAGCGGAAGCGCGGCTGGCTCAGCGGCACCGCCGAGGTCGGGTTCCGCGACGGCCTCGACGTCTCGCTGTCGAAGGCCCGGCTCAACAAGTTCCAGTACGAGGCCGCCTACGGCGCCCTGACCGCGTCGGACGTCTTCTGCATCCACGGCCCGCCCGGCACCGGCAAGACCCGGACGCTCGTCGAGATCGTCCGCGCCGCCTGCGCCGACGGCCACCGCGTGCTCGCCGTCTCGCACTCCAACCAGGCCGTCGACAACCTGCTCGTCGGCGACAGCACCCCCGACCGGGCGGACCCGTCCTCGATCCACGCCGCGGTCGAGGAGACCGACCTCACCGCCGCTCGCGCCGGCGACCGGACGGACGACGACCTCGTCGCCGAGCGGTACGTCGGCAACGACCTCTACCAGTCCGACGTCGTCTGTGCGACGATGAGCGGTGCCCACCGCTTCGGCGAGGACATCTTCGAGTACGCCGTCGTCGACGAGGCGACCCAGGCGACCATCCCGGACACGCTCATCCCGGCCGCCTGCGCCAAGCGGCTCGTCCTCGCCGGAGACCACAGGCAGCTCCCTCCGTACCACGCCGGCGAACGGGACGACGACGAGGCCATGGTCGAATCGCTGTTCGACCACCTGCTGGAGCTGTACGGCGACGACGTCGCCGCCACCCTCCGGACCCAGTACCGGATGCACGAGGCCATCGCAGCCTTCCCAAACCGGGAGTTCTACGACGGCGAACTCACCCACGGCCAGCGGAACCGCACCTGGTCCATCGCGCCGCTGGACCCGCTCGTCGCCGTCCAGGTCGAGGGCACCGAGGAGCGGAGCCCCGCGAACTCCTACTACAACGAGGCCGAGGCCGGGGTCGTCGCCGACGAGGTCGCCCGGCTGATCGACGTCGGCGTCACGCCCGACGACGTCGGCGTCATCACGCCATACTCCGGCCAGATCGGGAAGATCCGCGCCGAACTCACCGGAGTGGACCACCACGGCACCGACCGCGTGAAGGTCGCGACCGTCGACGCCTTCCAGGGCAGCGAACGCGAGGCCATCGTCGTCTCGTTCGTCCGCAGCAACCCCGAGGGCTTCAGCGGCTTCCTCACGTTCCCCAACGAGGGGCCGCGACGGCTCAACGTCGCGCTGACGCGGGCGCGGAAGCGCTGCGTGCTCGTCGGGAACTTCGACACCCTCCGGACGCGGGCGCCGGACGAGGACCCAGACGGGAGCGCCGCGGACGTCTACCAGCGGCTCTTCGAGCACCTCGAGGCCACGGGCGCCCTCGCGGACGCCGCCGGCGCCGTCGAGTAGCCCGACCGCGCGGCTTCCGTCCGGCCGTCCGTCACGGACCCGCTCCAACACCCTCATGCCGACGCCGCGACTCCATCCCGATATGGACGAGCACACCGCCGGCGACTGGGACGAGGCCGTCGCGCTGGCCCGGACGCTGGACGGGTCGGCGGCGGTCCGGCTCCCGAAGTCCGTCGCGCCGGCGCTGCCGCCCGACCTCGACGTCCGCCGCGCGAACTTCCCGTGGTCGATCCACAAGGGTGCCGACGCCGTCTACCGCGAGACCGAGCGCGGCGAACACCTCCAGGTCCGGGAGTACCCCGCCGCCTGGGTCGTCACGACCGACGACTACAACCCGCGCGCACGACCGCTCAGCCACGCCACCCGCGACGTCCCCGTCACGATGCTCGTCGCGATGGCCACCCTGACGCCCGTCCGGAGCTACCGCTGGGTGTTCGGCGAGCGGGTCCCCTCGCCGGCGTCCACGATCGACCTCACCGCCGCCGCGCTCGGGAAAGGTGCGGACCTGGGGCGGGAGCTGCTTCCACTGGCGTAATCGGGATTATTCCAGCTAGTCCACGTAGCGAGCGAATCCGGTTGTCCTTGATCGAACGGTGGACACACCTCGAAAACACCCGGCGGGTTCGCGGTCGGCTCCGCCGACCGTCCGGTCGACCCCGCCCGGACGACGCAAGCCGCGAGACGCCTCCGGCGCCTCGGCCCGCTCGCGCGGCGTCGCCGCGCGAGGACACCGCAGGCCCGAGGCCGAGGAGCGCAGCGAGCCGCGGGCGGCCGACCGGAGGGAGGCCGCCTTCTGCGCGAGCGGCGAGTGCGAGACGCGACCACCGGGAGCGCCTCGTGGCGAGCGGGGAGTGAAGCGACCCGCGAGCGTAGCGAGCCGTGAGCACAGCGAGGGCGGGCGTCGGCAGTCCCAGCCCGCACAGCGCAGCGAGCAGGACCGTCTGCCGGACGTCGAGTCGGCCGAGGGCTTCGGAGGCGATTGGCCTGGGCTGTAAGCCCACCGCATCAGGTCTTCCGGACTCGGGTCAATCGAACTGCCGATAGCAAGCCGACAGGGACCACGTAAGGCCGGTGTTCCGGTTGGCTGTACCTGTCGGTCATGGACGGTGAAGACCGGAATTCCGAAGTGGGGAACGACGGACGATCGATTCCGTCAAGCCATCGCGTTCAGCAACAGCACGAAGACGCCCAGGAGGACGCCGAAGGCGACGACCGTCCGGGGGTCCATCGTGGGCGCGTTGCGACTCTCCTCGTCGAAGTACCGGACCAGCCCCGCGCTGGACATCAGGCCGCCGGAGTTCTCACCGCTGCTCATACCCACCGGTTCGCGCCCGAGGCCCTAAGGGTTTCGGCACGGGCGCCGTGGGGTGTCGGTGGCCGACGAGCCCGGGTGGGCGGTCGGGCGGTGCTCCGGCGGTGGCGGCGCTCCGGCGGCCGGTTGGGAAACCCTTATGCGCGCGGCTGGGATACGTCACGGTAGCTATGTCCGTCACCCTGAAGGACTTCTACGCCGACTGGTGCGGCCCGTGCAAGACCCAGGATCCGATCCTGGAGGAGCTGGAGGAGGACTACCCCGAGGTCGCCTTCGAGAAGGTCAACGTCGACGAGGAGCAGGAGGTGGCAAACGAGTACCAGGTCCGGTCGTTGCCGACGCTGATCGTCGAGAACGACGAGGGAATCGTCGAGCGGTTCGTCGGGGTCACCCAGCGGGACGACCTCGAGAGCGCGCTGTCGCAGGCCGGCGCCTGACCGCCGCCGGTCCCCTCGACAGAACCGTCGGCGCCGGACCTCGGCCTTCTATACGTCCAGCGCGTCCGCGAGCGACTCGAGCGGGTGTCGGATCTCGTAGCCGGTACCGTGGTGCATCTGCATCGCGCAGGTGGGGCACTCGGTCATCCCGACGTCGCCCTCGGCGGCGGCCATCTCGTCGAACATCTCGGCGCCGATCGCCATGGAGTCGTCGTACTTCTCGGCCTTCCAGCCGTAGGTGCCGGAGATGCCGGAGCAGGAATCGCCGACGTCCTCGATGGTGGCGCCCTCGACCGCGTGGAACGTCTCCAGCGCCTGCCGGGCGAGCCCCTGGCTGCGGGCGTGACACGGCGCGTGGTAGGCGAACGACTCGTCGTCGAGGTCGGCGTCGGCCAGGGCGGCCTCGAGGTCCTCGTGGATGCGGAGGTACTCCAGGGCCTCGTAGGTGTGTGCGGCGACGTCGTCGATGCCCGCGACGTCGAACAGCTCCGGGTACTCCTGCCGGAGCGCCATGGAGCAGGAGGTACAGGAGGCGACGACGTCGGCCCCGTCGGCGATCGCCGCCCCGAGCTCTCTGACGTTCGTCTCGGCCTCCCGCCGGGCGTCGGCGAGCATCCCGTTGGCGAACATCGGCGTCCCCGAGCACCGCTGTGGCGGGACGCACACCTCGTAGCCGAACTGCTCGAACACCCGCACGAGCGCCTTGCCGACCTCGGGCGTGTTGTAGTTCGCGTAGCAGCCGTGGAAGTACGCGATTCGCTTGTCGGGGGCGGTGACCCGGGCGCCGCCGCGGGCGCGCCACCACGCCCGGAACGTCCGCTCGGCGAAGTCGGGGAACTCCCGCTCGCTCGTCACGCCGAGCAGCCGCTCGCCGAGCCGCTTCGTCACCCCGAATCTCGTAAGGAAATCGGTGAGCCGGGGCACCCGGCTCGCGACGGCGGCGACGCGGCGGTAGTTCGCTAGCAGCCGGTTCCGGACGTAGTCCCGGGAGAACGTGTCCATCCGCTCGTCGACGTACTCGCCGCGGGCCGCGTTGTGCATCTGGGAGAGCGGCACCGACGAGGGGCAGGCGTCGTCACAGCGCATGCAGTTCGAACAGGACATGATGGAGTCGTCGACGTCGACGTCCTGGCTCCGTTTGAGCCGCCACTGCTCGGGGCCCTGGAACTTCGGGCCGGGGAAGTCGTCGTCGACCTCGGCGACGGGACAGGAGGTGTCGCAGGCCGTGCACTTGTCGCAGGCGTCGGCGCCCGGCCGGAGGTCCAGGTCGGCACCGTCGGCGACGTCGATCGGATCGTAGGCGGCCGGGTCCAGCGGGCCCGGGCCGGATCCGCCCGGTCCGGACCCGTCCGCGTCAGCCGCGTCCGGCCCGGCATCGGCGTCGCCGCCCGCGTCGCTCACCCCGCCACCTCCCCGGCGGCCCCCCGACCGGCGACGACGCCGGTCGCGAGCGAGACGCCGGCGGCGGACTTCTCGCGGGCGACGTCGGCGCCGCCGAGTGTCGCGCCGGCGACGCGGACGTTCGGGAACTGGACCTCGCCGTCGGCGTCGAGCGGCCGTAGCCGGTCGTCGGCGCGGACGCCGAACCGGGCGTACGGCTGCTCGCCGAAGGCGTCGTCGACGTACCACGCGTATCGGTCCGCCGGATGCGGGACGTGACAGCCGAGTACCGGCTCGCGGACGCCGTCGCGATCCGAGTCGAGCCCCCTTCCGACCAGGCCGCCGGTCGCCAGCACGACCGCCTCGGCCGCGTACGGTACCCGCGTCCCGCCGCGGTCGACGAGCAGCCGTTGGACCCGGCCGCCGGCGTCCGTCCCGGCGTCGACGACGGGGACGCCGGTCTCGTACTCGACGCCGGCCGCCTCGAGGGCGTCGTAGAGCCGGTCCTCGAGCCGGAGGCCGGGGAGGCTCGGCGGCCCCATCGGGACCTCGAAGACGGCGGCGCCGAGGCGCTCGGCGAGTTCGGTCCGGACCGCGGCGGCCGCCGCGTCGCCGAGGACCGCCGGGAAGCCGACGCGGGCCGCGCCGCCGTCGACGGCGTCCAGGTGCGGTGCGACGACGGCCGCGAGCGCCTCGCGGGCAGGGGTGTCGTCGATCGGTTCGTCGCGGTCGAGCGCGTGCGCGACCCGGGTGACGGCGGCGTCGTCGCGGAACGCGGCGGGGAACGTGAGTTCGACGCCCGCGACGGGGAACGGGACGCCGCTCGCGTCGAGGCGATCGGCCGCCAGTCGGGCGTCGAAGTCGGTCAGCGACCTGAACCCGACCAGCAGCATCGGCCGGTCGTCGCTGGCGAGCCCGGCCGCGACGGCCTCGGGGTAGCGGGCGGTCGGCTTGACCGTCCCGCCGAACGTCGGCAGGAGGGCGTTGCGGTCGGTGTGGCCGCCGCGGTAGCCGTCGACGGCGTCGTCGAACAGCGTCAGGCCCTCGCGGAGCGCGTCGGCGCCGACGAGCCGGTAGGGGTGGCCGTTCGGGAGCCGGTCGACGGCGGCGAAGGGGTCGACGAGCGGCCCCTCCGCCGGCGGCCGGTCCGTCATGGGCCCGGTGCGGCCGGCGGTCGGCGTCGCCGTCGGGTCGTCGCGGGCCGCGTCGACCGGCGGCAGGTACCCGAGGGCGTCGACCAGGCCGGAAGCCTGCTGGAGCGTCGACTGCTTGTGGGAGATCAGGCGGACGTCGGCACCCGCGCGGGCGGCCGACAGTGCCGCCGTCGCGCCGGCGAGGCCGCCCCCGACCACGACGACCTCGCTGGCTATCGCCATCCCGGGCCTCCGTCGGTCGCTGCATCGTTCTCGGGACCGGAATCGAATGCCTCGAAGTCGATAGCATCGTCCCGGCGCGCCGGGTCGGCGTCGTGGTTCATCGTGGTCGCGTGCAACATCCGGGACAGCATCGCCTGGGCGAACTGCTCGCCCCACAGCGCGTGTCGTTGCCCCTTCCAGCGCTCCTGGTAGAGCTCGTCCAGCGACCGGCGGACTGTCGCGGCGTCGTGGTCGGGGTACAGCTCGGCGGCCAGGCGGTGACAGCAGAACGCGCCCTGGCAGTTGCCCATCGAGGCGCGGGTGCGGATGCGAACCGCGTTGAGGTCGCTGCCGGCGTCGTCGATGGCGTCCCGGACCTCCGCACGGGTGACGGCCTCACAGTCGCAGACGACCGGGTTGGGGCCGTCGACGTCGAGCACCTCGCCGGTCCGGCTCCCGAGCCGCTGGGCGGAGCGACGTGCGACCGGCGACCGGAGCCCGTAGGCGTCCATCGCGTCGTCGAGGACGGCCGACTCCTCGCTGCCCGGCAACGGCACGTCGGCCGTCCGGCAGTCGGCGTCGACGCCGAGGCGGTCACAGACGTGGTCGGCCACCCGCTCGGCCATCAGCCGGTAGGTGGTGAACTTCCCGCCGACGATGGTGGTCAGCCCCGGGATGCCGTCGCGGTCGGCGTGGTCCAGGAGGAAGAAGTCCCGCGTCACGTCGGTGGTGTCGGCGGTGTCGGTGCCGGGCGGCTCGTACAGCGGCCGGACGCCCCAGAACGAGCGGAGCGTCCGGGCTTCCCGGAGGATCGGGACGAGGTCGGCGAGTTCGTCGATGACGAGATCGACCTCCCACCGCTCCTCGGGGTAGTCCTCCGGATCGTCGACCGACTCGTCGGTCGTTCCGAGGATGCAGGCGGTCTCGTGGGGCACCAGGATGTCGGCGTCGCCCTTCGGCCGACAGCGGTTGACGACGGTGTCGACCTGGCGGACGTTCATCACGGTCATCACGCCCTTCGACGGTCGGACGGTGACCTCGACGCCGGCCATCGAGCCGAAGCGGCCGGCCCAGGCGCCGGTGGCGTTGACGACGTGGTCGGCCGCGATACGCTCGGTTCCGGTCCCGCCGCCGCGCTTCTCGGGGACGTCGTCGTGCCGCACCTCGACCCCGACGACCTCGCCGGCCTCGCGGACGACGTCGGTCACCTCGGCGTGGGTCGCGACGCGGGCGCCGTGGGATTCCGCGGCCGCGGCGTTGGCGACGCAGAGCCGGAACGGGTCGATCGCGGCGTCGGGGACCGCGATGGCCTTCTCGACGTCCGCCGCGAGGTGCGGCTCCCGGTCGCGGACGGCCTCGCCGTCGAGGACCTCGGCCGGGATGCCGCAGTCCCGACAGGCCTCCAGCTTCTCCTGGAAGTAGGCCTCGGGGTCCTCGAGGCGCTTGACGAACAGGCCACCGGTATCCTCCACACAGTGGCTGGCGACGTCCCGCAGCACCGCGTTTTCGGCGATGCAGTCGCTGGCACTTTCCGGATCGGCGACGGCGTACCGGCCGCCGCTGTGCAGCAACCCGTGCATCCGACCCGTCGTCCCGTGGGTGAGGTTCCCTTGTTCGACGAGGGTGACGTCGACGCCCCGCATCGCGAGGTCGCGGGCGACGCCACAGCCCGTCGACCCGCCGCCGACCACGAGGACTTCGGTCACGTCCGGCGGGGTCGGCGCGGAGCGCCTTAGCGTTACCTCCGACGGGAGACGGCACTCCTCAGCCAGGGGCCAACCTTTAACAGCGCCTCCGGGGTACTGACGCGAAGCACGGTCCGGGTGGAACCGCCGCCCGGAGGGAGCATCGAGATGTCGGAGGACACCTACGTCGGCGCGATCGACCAGGGCACGACCGGGACCCGGTTCATGGTCTTCGACCACGCGGGCCGCGTCGTCGCCGACGCCTACGAGACCCACGAACAGCTGTACCCCGAGCCCGGGTGGGTCGAACACGACCCCCGGGAGATCTGGACGAACACCAAACGCGTCGTCGACCGGGCGCTCCGGGACGGGGGCGTCGACGCCGACCAGCTCGCCGCCATCGGCATCGCCAACCAGCGGGAGACGACGCTGCTGTGGGACGCCGACATCGGGACCCCGATCTACAACGCGCTGGTGTGGCAGGACCGCCGGACGACGGACCGGATCGAGGAGCTGGAGGCCGAGGGGAAGGTCGAGTGGATCCGGGAGACGACCGGGCTCGAGGCCGACGCGTACTTCTCGGCGACGAAGGTCGAGTGGCTCCTGGCCCACGCCGACCCCATCGACGTCGACCGGTTCGGCCCGGGAGACGTCCGCGACCGCGCCGAAGCCGGCGATCTCATGGTCGGTACCGTCGACTCGTGGCTGATCTACAAGCTGACCGGCACCCACGTCACCGACGTCACGAACGCCTCGCGGACGATGCTGTACGACATCCACGAGCTGGCCTGGGACGACGAGCTGCTCGCCGAGTTCGACGTCCCCGAGCCGCTCCTCCCCGAGGTCCGGCCCTCGATCGACGACGGGTACTACGGCCACACGGACCCCGACGGCTTCCTCGGCGCCGCCGTCCCGGTCGCCGGCGCGCTGGGCGACCAGCAGGCCGCGCTGTTCGGCCAGACGTGCTTCGACGCCG
>CAZATR010000081.1:2981-12070 GCA_964488035.1 uncultured Natronomonas sp. | reverse complement strand
CGTGGTCCGCCATCGCGGCGGCGACCCACTTGAAGCCGACCGGGGTCTCGTGGACGGCGTGACCGTGCGCCGCCGCGATGCGGTCGACGAGGAACGTCGTCGAGACGGTGCGGACCGCGTCCCCGGACGGCGCCGGGCTGTCGTGGGTGTCGAGCAGGTAGTCGTACAGGGCGGCGAACACCCAGTTCGGGTCGACGACGCCGCGCTCGGGGGTGACGACGCCGAGGCGGTCGGCGTCGCCGTCGTTCGCCACGCCCAGGGTCGGGTTGCCGTCCGCGACACGGGCGACGAGGTCGTCCAGCCGGCCGGCCGACGGCTCCGGCGGCGTCCCGCCGAACCCGGGGTCCAGCTCGCTCCGGAGCCGGACCACGTCCGCGCCGGCGCGTGCGAGCAGCTCGTCGGTCACGCCGCGGCCGCTGCCGTGCATCGCGTCGTGGGCGACCGCGAGGCCGTCGAGGTCGGCGTCGACGAACGCCAGGGCGTGCTCGAGGTACGGCTCGACGAGGTCGCGCTCGGTCACGGAGCCCCACTCGTTCTCCGGGCGGGGGTCCGGCGGCCGGAGGCTCTCGGTCAGCCGGTCGGTGACGGCCGGCATCGCGGGGGCGCCGTCCGCGGGGACGAACTTGATGCCGTTGTACGTCGGCGGGTTGTGGCTTGCGGTCACCTGCAGCGCGCCGTCGAGGCCGCGGTCGGTGACCGTCCAGGCGACCACCGGCGTCGGCGTGTCCCGATCCTCGATCAGCGCGTCGGCGCCGTTCACGCACAGCACGCGACACAGCTCCTCGGCCGCCGGCCGCGAACTCTCCCGCGGATCGTAGCCGACCGCGACCGTGGCTGTGTCCGCGGCGTCGTCGGCCTCCGCCAGCACGTAGTCGGCGACGGCCTGCCCGACCGCGCGGACTCGCGGCGTCGTGAACTCCCCGACCGTGGTCCGCCAGCCGTCCGTCCCGAACTCGACGTCCATGGCTGTGGGTGGGTTGCGCCCCGTAAAAAGGACCGTGTCGTGGGGGAGATGTCGGCCCTGACGGTCGGTGCTTGGCATCCCCCAGCGCTCTCGACCGGCTATCCCTCGCCCACACCAACAAGTTACCGCCTTCCGAAGCCCTCGACCTGCTCTCCCGCGACGACAACCGCACCACCACTCCCTCCGAAGCCCTCGACCGGCTACGGTCGCGCGGCTCGCTGCGCGCTTCCCTCGCTTCGCTCGGTCCAGTGCTTGCGTCGCCGTGCTTCCCGTAGCCGGTCTCGCCCTTCGATTCCACCAGGAACCGCAACCGCGACCGCAGCCACGCGCCTCCCCAGCCGACTCCCTCACCCTCGCTGCTCACGGCTCGCTTCGCTCGCGTGTCGCTCCGCTCCCGCTCGCTCCGAGGCGCGTTGCGCCTCGCGCTCGCCGTTCGCGCATTCGGCGGCGCTCCCTGCCGTCGCGCCGCCCGCCGCTCGGGGTTCGGTCGTCCCTCGCGCACGGCTTGTCGACCGGGCGGCCGGCTGCGTCGGCCGCCCAGGTGGCGGTCGCTGCGCGGGCCCTACCCGAGCGACCGTCAGGGAGCGAGGGTATCCCGCGTGGTTCGAGATGCGCCGCCGGCGCCTCTCGTCATCCCGAAAATCTCCGATTTTCGGAGACAGCGGGATCCGCCAGCCGGCCGAGGGCTTTCGGGGTGATTGCAGTTGGGTTGGTGGCGGGTGCGGGTGGTGTTGCTAGCCGGTCGGGGGCGTTCGGGGTGCGTGCGGTCCGGTGTCCCCGGGCGTCTCCGGGATGTCAAACCCTGTACGAGAGAGGAGGGCTTTTGGCGGGCGGGGACGGACCTCGCAGTATGGACGCGGCGTTGTGGACGGAGGCCCACGCCCCCTCGCTCGACGAGCTCCCGCAGCCGGAGCCCCGCGATGCGCTCGAGCGGGCCGTCGAGGAGCCGATGAACCTGGTGGTCCACGGGCCGCGCGGGGTCGGGAAGACGGCCGCCGTCCGGGCGCTCGCGGCGGCGACCCACGGGGACCCGGACAACGACTTCGTGGTGATCAACGTCGCGGACTTCTTCGACCGCACGAAGACGGAGATCAAGAACGACCCTCGGTTCGCGCAGTTCCTGGAGGGCCGCTCGCGGATGTCCAAACGGGACATGATCAACCGGGTGCTGAAGGAGCAGGCCGCCTACCAACCGGTCTCCGGCGAGTTCCGGACGATCCTGCTGGACAACGCCGAGGCGATCCGGGAGGACTTCCAGCAGGCGCTCCGGCGGGTGATGGAGCAGCACTACGAGGCCACCCAGTTCGTCGTCGCGACGCGGCAGCCCTCGAAGCTGATCCCGCCGATCGAGTCCCGGTGTTTCCCAGTGCCGATGCGGGCGCCGACCCACGCCGAGACCGTCGAGGTCCTCGAGCGTATCGTCCGACGGGAGGGGGTGCCGCACGACGCCGACGGCCTGGAGTACGTCGCCGGCTACGGCGACGGCAACCTGCGAATGGCGATCCTCGGCGCCCAGATGGCCGCCGAGGCCGAAGGGGAGGTCACGATGGAGGCGGCCTACGAGGTCCTGGGCGATGTCGGGATGGCCGACGACATCGAGGGCGTCCTGTCGGCCGCCGACGCGGGCGAGTTCGCCGACGCCCGCTCGGAACTGGACGACCTGCTGTACGACGAGGGATTCGAGGGCGCGGAGATACTCCGGGAGCTCCTCGACCGGGCGCGCGGCCGCTACGACGGCGACGAGCTGGCGCGGCTCTACCGGCTGGCGGGCGAGGTCGACCTGGAGATGGCGGAGGGCAACTCGGACCGCGTCCACCTCGGGCGCCTGCTGGCCGAACTCGGGCGGTAGCTCACGTCCGGCCGCCGCGACGAATCGCCGTCCGGTGCTACTGCTCGGCGGACCGACCGGCGATGTGCTCCCGGAGGTCCGTCGAGGAGACGATGCCGACGTAGTCGCCGTCGCTGTCCCGGACCGGGAGGTGGTTGATCCCGTAGTTCGTCATCATCGCGGCGACCTCGTCGAGCCGGAGGCCGACGTTGATCGACTCGACGGGCGCGGTCATCAGGTCGGCGACGGTCGCCTGTTCGGGATCCAGCCCGTCGGCGACCGCCGCGATGACGTCGGTGCTCGTGATGATGCCCGTCTCCCCGCCGGGCACCAGCAGTGAACTGATCTCCCGCTCGTGCATCTCGGTCGCGGCCTCGCTGAGGGTCGCGTCGCTGGAGATGGTCGCCACCGACGGGGTCATCACGTCCTCGACGTGCCGTTCGGTTTCGCTGGCCATACGTCCGGTACCGTAGCGATCCGCTTGGCCTTTGTCCTTGCTGCAGCGCTCGCGGGCGTTGGGTCGGCGTGCTCGCGGCGCTACTTCAGGACGTGCACGTACCGGGTCAGCGAGCGATGGACGCGCCGGTCGAACCGCGACTCGACCGTCCAGCCGGCGGCCTCGGCGGCCTCGGTCCAGGCGCGGTCGCCGACCAGGACGGCCCGCGGCGCGAGGCGGTGGGCCTCCGACAGCGCGTCGCCGACCAGGGCCGCCAGCGAGTCGTGCTCGATCTTCGACTGGCGGCCGTAGGGCGCGTCGAACACGACGCCGTCGAAGGTCGAATCGCGAAACGGTAGGCGGGTCGCGTCGCCGCGGCAGACCTCGAACCCGCCCTCGAGGTAGTGGGCGAGGTTCTCGCGGGCGCCGGCGGTCATCTTCGCCTGGGCGTCGACGCCGACCACGTCGCTGCCGACGAGCCCGGCCTCGACGAGGATGCCCCCGGTGCCGCACATCGGGTCCAACAGGCGGGCGTCGGGGTCGGCGCCGGCGATGTTCGCCAGCGCCCGGGCGTCGGCCGGCGCCATGCTCCCGGGCTGGAAGAACGGCTTCGCGGTCGGCTGGCGGTCGCCGTACCCCCGCGGTGGTTCGGCCGCGAGCCAGCCGAGCGCCGCCGTGTCGGAGAACAGCGCGAGGAGGGTGTGGTCCGGATCGTCGAGGTCGACGGCGAAGCCCCGGTCCACGAGGACGTCGCCCAGGCGACGCTCGGCGGCCCGGGTGTCGATGCCGGTCCGGCCCCGGACGTCGCGGGCCCGGACGGCGACCGATCCCGAGCGATCGGTCGACGCCGCCTCGAGGAGTGTGACCGCGTCCTCGACGGTCGGCTCGCAGGTGCCGACGAGCCGACAGCCCCGGCGGGTGTACGCCAGGCGCTCCGGTCGGCGGACGCCGCGGGCGGTCGCCAGCCCGGGGGCGAGCGGCCGGACGTCGGAGGCGCGGCTGGCCGCCTCCCGGCGCGCGAAGGCGTCCTCGTCGCCCGCCAGCTCCAGCAGGTACACGTCCGCCCGTCGCCGTCCCCGCCGCTTAAACCGCGCGGTCGACCTCTCGGTTGTGCGAGGTGTCGGAAACGACCACCTACATTTATAAAGCTTAAATACGTGCTTTAAGTCGAGTCATGCAGGACCCGAAGGAGACCATCAACATCGAGAACGTCGTCGCCTCGACGGGGATCGGCCAGGAGCTCGACCTCCAGAGCGTCGCCATGGACCTCGAGGGGGCGGACTACGATCCCGAGCAGTTCCCCGGCCTCGTCTACCGGACCCAGGAGCCCAAGTCGGCCGCGCTCATCTTCCGCTCCGGCAAGATCGTCTGTACGGGCGCCAAATCAACCGACGACGTCCACGAATCGCTCCGCATCGTCTTCGACAAGCTCCGCGACCTGGACATCCAGGTCGACGACGACCCCGAGATCGTCGTCCAGAACATCGTCACCTCGGCGGACCTCGGCCGCAACCTGAACCTGAACGCGATCGCCATCGGCCTCGGGCTGGAGAACATCGAGTACGAGCCCGAGCAGTTCCCCGGCCTCGTCTACCGGCTCGACGAGCCCGACGTCGTCGCGCTGCTGTTCGGCTCCGGGAAGCTCGTCATCACCGGCGGCAAGGAGCCCGATGACGCCAGGGAGGCCGTCGACAAGATCGTCTCCCGGCTCGAGGAACTCGGGCTGCTCGACGGGTAACGACGCCGCACGCGCGACGGGTAACGACGCCGCACGCGCGACGAACGACATTTACTCACGTCGCGGCCGCGTACGTCGGGTATGGTACCGCTGCAGGCCGACCTCGTCGGCGGCGGCCCGCTCGCCGTGGTCGTCACGTTCGTCGTCGCGACGGCGTTCTCCGCGGTCACCCTCCACCTCGCTGCGCTCTGGGTGCTCGGCGACGAGCCCCACCAGCGCGCGGTGAAATCAGCTCCGGTCCCGGTCGTGCTGGCGATGCTGTTCAGCCAGTACAGCCCCGCGGTCATCCTCGCATTCGCGTTCGTCGGCGCCGTCGCGGCGGTCCGGTACGTCTACGGGCTGACGACCCGTGGCGCGCTGCTGGTCTCGGTGTTCTACGTCACGATCAGCACGATCTTCGCGTTCTCGTTCGCCAACATCTTCCTGGCGTAGCGCCGGCGTTATCGGCCGTCACGCCCGTTCGACATCGATGGTCCGGGAGGTCCGCTCGTCGTCCCACCGGAGGTGGAGCTCCATCTCCGGGGCCTCCCGGTCCGCTACCCGCTCCTCGATGTCGTGGGTGAACTCCCAGCTGGCGGTCCCGCCGGACTCGACGTCCAGGACGATCGCGGCTTCGGGGGCGTAGGCCACCAGGGGCCCGACCCGGGTCAGCGCGCCGACGAAGGTGCCGTCGACGTCGCCGACGTTCTCGACGGTGACGGTCGCGGTCACCGTCTCCCCGACCGTCGTCGACTCGGGCGCGTCGAAGCCGACGTCGAACGTCGCCGGCGGCCGCCGGAGACGCTCCAGCACCGCGTCGTCGAAGGCGTGGCTGCCGCCGTCCCACGTCAACGATTTCGTCTCCGCCTCGAGCGGCTTCGGAAGGCTGGCGGCCAGCCACCCCGAACCGGTCCCGTCCTCGGCGCCGTAGGCCATGTCGAACTCGGCCAGGAAACCGTACCCCTGCCCGAGGGCCGTGATGACCTCGTGGGTCTCGCCGCCGGCCTCGACGGCGAACGATTCGGGCGGGTGGTCCGCGGGCGTCTCGACGGCCAGCTCGACCACGACGTACTGTTCGTTCCGGGCGCCGTACGTGCCGTAGGAGTCCGGGCTGTTCCGCGTCACCAGCTCGGGCCGGACGTGCACCGCCTCGACGGTCACGCCGCCCTGGTCGGGGTCGGACCCGGTGCCGTCGTCGCCGTCGCCGCTCGGCGAATCCCCGACCCCCGGGTCGTCGTCCGCGAGACAGCCGGCTACCGACGCACCTACGACGACCGCTCCGAGCGCACGGAGGCTCCGTCTGCGTGTCGTCTCCATGGTCGGCCCTTTCGGGAACGGCACCGAGACCCTTGTGGTAACTCAAACGCCCGTTTGACGGACGGCTACGGCACCAGTCGCTCGATTTCGGTCACGAGGATGTCGCTGGCGCCGGCGGCCTTGAGGTCGGGCACGACCTCGAAGATCTCCCGTTCGTCGACGACGACGTGGACCGCGACGTGGTCGGTGCCGGCGACGTCCATCACCGTCGGCCCGCCCATGCCGGGGATGACGGCCTCGACGTCGTCGAGGGCGGCCTCCGGGACGTTCATCATCAGGTAGCGCTTGCCCTCGGCGTCCAGCACCGACCGGAACGCGGTCCGTACCTGTTCGACCTTCGGATCGTCGGCGACGTCGGGGTGGGCGAACAGCCGGACCGAGGACTTGAGGACCTCGTCGACGACCGAGAGCCGGTTCATCCGCAGGGTGGTGCCCGTGGAGGTGATGTCGACGATGGCGTCGGCGATGTCGACGTGGGGGGTGAGTTCCGTCGCGCCGGAGACCTCCACGATGTCCGGTTCGATGCCGAGGTCGTCGAAGTAGCGCCGGGTGATCCGCGGGAACTCCGTCGCGACGGTCCCGCCCGTGAGTTCCTCGGGCGTCTCGACGCCGCCGTCCTCGGGCGAGGCGAGCACGAGCCGGCAGCGGCCGAACTCCAGATCGAGGAGGTCGACCAGTTCGACGTCGGACTCGCGGGCCTGATCCAGTCCGGTGATGCCGAGGGCGGCGGCGCCGTCGGCGACGTACTCGGGGATGTCCGCGGCGCGCGCGAACAGCAGCGACACCCCGGGATCGACCGTGTCGGCGTACAGCTTCCGGTCGGCGCCGTCCTGAACGTGTAGGCCGGCGCGCTCCAGCAGGTTCAACGCCGGGTCGTGCAGGCGTCCCTTGTTGGGCACGGCAACGTGCATACCTCCGGTAGCGGGGGACGGGCCTTTGGGCTATCGGACGGTGGGCCATCCAGCGCTTGGCCGCCCGCGTGTCGGCAGGTTCAACCCGCCGGTCGCCGAACGCCCCGGCATGACGACGCTCGGGATCACTGGCGGTCGGGTCCTCCGTCCGGACACGACGGTCGTGGAGGCCGACGTCCTCGTCGACCGGGAGCGCGGCAGCATCGAGTCCGTCGGCGACCCGGCCGACGGCGCCGACGAGACCCTCGACGCCGCGGGCTGTCTCGTCGTGCCCGGCCTGGTGAACGCCCACTGTCACGTGGCCATGACGCTGTTGCGCGGCTACGCCGACGACAAGCCGCTCGATCCCTGGCTGCGGGAGGACATCTGGCCCGTCGAGGCCGTCCTCGAACCCGGGGACGTCCGCGCCGGCGCCCGGCTCGGCCTCCTCGAGATGATCCGGAACGGCGTGACCGCGGTCGGGGACATGTACTTCCACGTCCCGGAGATCGCGGCCGCGGTGGAGGACGCCGGGATCAGGGCCCGCCTCGGCCACGGCGTCGTCACCGCCGGCAAGGACGAGTCCGCGGCCCGCGCCGACTTCGAGGAGAGCCTGGCCGTCGCGCGCGAACTCGACGGCGCCGCCGACGGCCGGATCGGGACGGCGCTGATGCCGCACTCGCTGACGACCGTCGGCGCCGACCTCCTCGAGGAGTACGTCGCCCGCGCCCGCGACGCGGACCTCCCGGTCCACTTCCACGCCAACGAGACCACGGACGAGGTCGCGCCCATCGTCGAGGAGCACGGCGTCCGGCCGCTCGAGTACGCGGCCGACCGCGGCCTCCTCGCGGACGGCGACTACGTCGCCCACGGGGTGCACCTCGACGCCGCGGAGATCGAGCTGCTGGCCGAGCGGGACGTCGGCGTCGCCCACTGTCCGGCGGCGAACATGAAGCTCGCCAGCGGCACGGCGCCGGTCCAGGCGCTGCTGGACGCCGGCGTCACGGTCGGGATCGGCACGGACGGCCCGGCCTCGAACAACGACCTCGACGTTCTCGACGATGCCCGCGACGCGGCGATGGTCGGGAAGCTCGCCGCCGACGACGCCGGCGCCGTCCCGGCCGCCGCGGCGGTCCGCGCCGCCACGGCCGGCGGCGCCGACCTCCTCGGCATCGATGCGGGCCGGATCGAACCGGGCGCGCTCGCCGACCTGGCGGTCGTCGACCTCGAGGCGCCGCATCTCACGCCCGAACACGACCTCGTCAGCCACCTCGCGTACGCCGCCCGCGGGTCCGACGTCCGCCACACCGTGGTCGGCGGCGACGTGGTGATGCGGGACCGGGAGGTCCGCACCCTCGAGGCCGGCCCGGTGCGACGGGAGGCCGAGCGGCACGCCGGAGCGGCCATCGACCGCGCCGAGCTGTAGCGAGTAAACGACGAGAGATGCCTTTGAACCTTCTAACGAATCCTCAACCGCTCAGGACGGTGGGCAAACCGGGGTGAACGAACTGAACGAGAAGTCCCCTTTATCGATGGGTCGCACGTCTTACCCGACGAGATGAGCTCGCACAAACGCATCGCGGCCGTCGCACTGTCGGTCCTGCTGGTCCTGTCAGTGGTCGGCCCCGCACTCGCGGTCGCACAGACAGAGGAGGAGACGGAGACGAGCGACGACGGGTCGCTGAGCTACGACGTCGAGAACGGCGCCAACGACACGATCGTGATCACCGTCACAGACGAGAACGGCACCGTCGAGGGCGCCACCGTAACAGTGGAGGCCGTCGAGGACGCCGACGACAACGAGTCCGAGGACGAGAACGAGACGGCGACGCCGACGCCGACCGCGACGCCGACCGCGACGCCGACCGCGACGCCGACCGACGAGAACGAGACGGACGAGGAGAACGAGACGGAGACGAACAGCACGTACGCGGGTA
>CAZATR010000081.1:0-2881 GCA_964488035.1 uncultured Natronomonas sp. | reverse complement strand
GAGAACGAGACGGACGAGGAGAACGAGACGGAGACGAACAGCACGTACGCGGGTACGGGCACGTACACGACGGACGAGAACGGGACCGTCACCCTCCCGGCGCCCGACAGCGGCGTCCGGCTCCAGATCACCGTCGAGCACGACGGCCAGTCGACGACGTCAGAGGTCACGGTGAACGACGGCGTCGGCGTGCCGTTCGGACAGCGCGTCTCGCTGTTCGTCCAGCAGCTCCTGGACGGCGACGGTAACGAGAGCATCGGGCAGGCCGTCTCGGACTTCGTCCGCGGCAACAACCCGGGCAACGCGCCCGAGCACGCCGGTCCGCCGGAGGACCGCGGCCCGAACGACGATAGCGATCGCGGCCCGCCCGAGGATGTCGGTCCGCCGGAGGACCGCGGCCCGAACGACGACGATGACGAGAACGGCGGCGGCCCGCCCGAGGACGCCGGCAACGGCGGCGGTCCGCCCCAGGATGGCGGTGACGACGACGAAGCCACGCCGACCCCGACCGCGTCGGCCTGACGCGGACGGAATCACGGTAGGCGTTCCGATCCAGACGCGCGGTCTTCCGCTTTTCCCTGCGGGTCACGAGACGCCGAGCAGCAGCCGTGTCCACCAGGCGGCGCGTTGCGGTACCGTTTTCCCGGCGTCACCCCTCGTGGCGGACATGACCCACCCGTCCATCACCGAGCGGCTCGAGGACCCGGCAGCGGCCCGCGAATCGGGCCGGAAGAAGATCGCCTGGGCCCGCGAGCACATGCCGATCATGACCGCCATCGAGGCGGAGTTCGCCGACGAGCGGCCCCTCGAGGGCGAGGTCGTGGCGATGGCGATGCACGTCGAGGCGAAGACGGCGGTGCTGGCCGAGGTGCTGGCGGAGGCCGGCGCCCAGATCGCGATCACGGGCTGTAACCCGCTGTCGACCCACGACGACGTCTCGGCGGCGCTGGACGCCGTCGACGGCATCACCTCCTACGCCGAGCACGACGTCGACGACGCGGACTACTACGCGGCAATCGAGGCGACGATCGACCACGAGCCGACCGTCACGGTCGACGACGGCGGCGACCTCGTGATGGCCATCCACGAGGACCATCCGGAACTCATCAACTCGATCCTCGGGGGCTGCGAGGAGACGACGACCGGCGTCCACCGGCTGCGGGCGATGGACGACGACGGCGAGCTGAAGTATCCGATGTTCGCCGTCAACGACACGCCGATGAAGCGGCTGTTCGACAACGTCCACGGGACCGGTGAGGCGACGCTGTCGAACATCGCGATGACGACGAACCTCTCCTTCGCGTCGAAGACCGTCGTCGTCGCGGGGTACGGCTACTGCGGCCGCGGCGTCGCGAAGAAGGCCAAGGGCCAGAACGCCCACGTCGTCGTGACGGAGGTCGAGCCCCGACGCGCGCTGGAGGCCCACATGGAGGGCTACGAGGTCTGCCCGATGGCCGAGGCCGCCGAGCGGGGCGACGTCTTCGTGACGACCACCGGGAACCGCGACGTCATCGTCCCCGAACACGTCGAGCGCATGTCCGACGGCGTCGTCCTCGCCAACGCGGGCCACTTCAACGTCGAGATCGACCTCGACGGCCTCGGCGACCTCGCCGAGTCCCGCCGCGAGGTCCGCGACGGCGTCGAGGAGTTCCGCATGCCCGACGGCCGCCGCATCAACGTCCTGGCCGACGGCCGTCTGGTGAACCTCGCGTCGCCGGTGGCGATGGGCCACCCCGTCGAGGTGATGGATCAGAGCTTCGGCGTCCAGGCGGTCGCGGTCCGGGAACTCGTCGAGAACACCGGATCGTACGGGCCAGGCGTCCACGAGGTGCCGGACGACCTCGACCGCGAGGTCGCCGAGATCAAGCTCGCCGCCGACGGCGTCGAGATCGACGAGCTCACCCCCGAGCAGGCCGAGTACATGGACAGCTGGCAGCACGGGACCTGAACCGCCCGAATAAAACGTCGCAAACGGTCTGAAACCGGCCGAATTTCGGGTAACCGTCGGCCCGGTTGAAGGGGGTGTGGCTCGTTCGCTCGACCACGGTGAACCCACCGATGTCGACCTCCGACCACGACCCCGAGCGGCCGATGCGCGTCGGCGACCGCCCGCCGCTGTCCGCGAGCCTCGCGACCGCCGACGACGGGCGGCTCCAGTGCACCCTCCACCCGCCCGACCCGGACGACGACCAGGCGACGACCCGCTGGCTGACGGCCCTCCAGGACGCCTTCGTCGACGCCGGGTCGATGCGGTGAGGGCCCCGGACCGCCGACCCACCCGGACGGCGGACGCAACGTTTTTGCCGCCGAGCACGGATTGGACGGGTATGGCACCCGAACCCGCCATCCAGGGCGTCGCCTCCGACCGCACCGCCACCCGCGGGTTCGGCTTCTCCTTCGCCGCGTAGACGGGGTGGCCCCGGCCGCCGGCACCGCCGCGGCCGCGGCCGCCGAAACCCCGTCGTCGAGTCGGAACCGCTAACAGCCAGCCGCGTACACACCCGCCAATGAAACTGCCAGACACGCAGGCCGCGCTGCTGGAAGCCGCCAGCGCGACCGAGACGAAGACGATCGCACAGCTCGCCGACGAGCTCGGCGACGACCCCGCCGCGGTCACGCGGTCCGCCTTCGAGCTCGAAGAGCGGGGCCTGCTCGAGGTCGACGAGCACGTCGACGAGGAGTACGCGCTCACTGACGAGGGCGAAACCTACCTCGAGGCCGGGCTCCCGGAGCGCCGCCTCTACGACGCCGCACTCGATGCGGGCGCCGACGACGCGCCGGTCGAGATGGGGCAGGTGATCGGCGCCGCGGGCCTGGAGGGCGACGCCGTCGACATCGCGCTGTCGAACTTCGCCCGGAAGGGCCTCGGCGAGATCGACGC
>CAZATR010000080.1:0-12080 GCA_964488035.1 uncultured Natronomonas sp. | reverse complement strand
AGGGCGACGACGACCACCACGACGCGAACCTCCCGTTCGTCGCGGTCCTCAAGCGCGCGACCTACGGCGACCGCACGCTGTTCGCGGCCGCCCAGGCGGGCCACATCGAGAACTTCGTCGACACGCTGTTCTGGATCGCCGTCCCGCTGTACCTCACCAGCCAGGGCCTCGGCATCGCCGCCGTCGGCGTCGTGGTCGGCGTCCACAGCGCGATGTACTTCCTCCAGATCGGGACGGGCGGCCTCGCCGATCGCATCGGGCGCCGCCCACCCGTCATCTGGGGGATGTTCCTCGCCGGCGCCAGCGTCCTCGGGATGGTGCTCGTCGAGGGGTACCTGGCGTGGGCCGCCCTCGCCGCGGCGTCCGGCCTCGGCATGGCGCTCCTGTATCCGAACCTCATGACGGTGCCGAGCGACGCCGCCCACCCGTCGTGGCGGTCCGCCGGCATGGGCGTCTACCGGATGTGGCGCGATGCCGGCTACGGCGTCGGTGCGATACTCATCGGCCTCGCGATGCAGTTCGTCGCCCCCGAGGCGGCGTTCTACATGACGGCGCTCCTGATGTTCCTCTCGGGGCTGGTCGTCTACGTCTGGATGGAGGAGACCCACCCCGACTTCGGCACGCACGCCCCGCCGGCGCCAGCCCCGGAGCCCACCAGAGACGTCGCGAGGGAGGACTGAGACGGCTGGCTCGAGCGGGCCCATCGAGGCGGTGTGGTCGGGCCTGGCCGGGCACGGCGCCCACGCCGGACGGACGATCGGCCACGCCGGGCACCCGCCGCGAGCTGGATCACCGCGTCCCGCGTCTCGAGACGGTCCTCGCCTCGGACTCGGCGGGCGCGGTGAGTCGGGGAGCGACCGGTCGCTCCGGCGACGCAGATGACACGTCCGCGTCACCGAGGGTTCGCCGCCGGTGGCTCCGTCCCTCCTGTCTGGGGCCACGGCGACGGGTCCGGCAGACCCGTCCGCGTGGGACACGGCGGCGGAATCCCGCCGCCGACGTCGAGCACAACATTGAATTGGGTGTGTGGTCCAGAACTGCATGCAATGGTCGACAAAGAAGACCTCCGCCAGCAGTTCACCGAAGCGTTCGAAGGCGCCGACTACCCGGTCAACAGCCCGATGGACCTCGTGCCGGCGCTCCCGAACGGCCCCGGCACGACGTTCGAGTCCGGCGACTTCTCGATGACCGCGATGGAACTCAACACGAAGGCCGGCGGCCAGCAGGAGTTCCCCTACGAGTCCGTCGACGAGCTCGTCGACGATATCATGGACGGCCTCGAGGAGCAGGACTACATCTGAGGGCCACGAACCCCGGGGATTATTCGGACGGCGACCCACCGACGAGTGACGGCTGATGCGCCGGGAGACCTTCGGCAAGCTGGCCACCCTCGCCCTCGGACTGCTCCTGTTCAGCTTCGTCCTCATGGGGCTCTCGCGGCTGGTCGTCTCCGCCGACACCGCCCGCCTCCTTTCGGCACCCACGATGCTGACAGCGGGCGCGCTGGTGCTGGTGCTGACCGCGTACTCGGTGCTGGCGGTCTCGGGTATCCGCACGCTTGAGGATTGATTCCACTTCCCTGGAGACACCGTTCCCACCCCCGCTGGAGGAGCGACACCCCCGCTGGAAGACTGAAATCCCCGTTTCACCAATCACAACCGGTATGGTACCGGGGCCGGTAGCCCGGTGCGATGAGCCTGCTACCGAGCCGGCTGGAGGTCTCGCCGTCGCCGGACGAGCCGCGCGTGCTCGACATCGACGGCGACGGGGCCGGCGACGCCTTCGACGCCCTCGGATCCGAGACCGCCCGCCGGGTGCTCGCCGCGACCTACGAGGAGCCGCTGACGCCCGCGGAGATCCGCGACGAGGTGGGGACCTCGCTGCAGAACGTCCACTACCACGTCGACAACCTCGAGGACGCCGGCCTGATCGAGCCCGCCGGCACCGGCTACTCGGCGAAGGGCAACGAGGTCACCGTCTACGCACCGGCCAACGAGGCCGTCCTCCTGTTCGCCGGCGACGACCACACCGGATCGCGGCTCCGAGAACGCCTGAAGGGCATCTTCGGCCTTGCACTCACGGTCGGACTCGCCACCCTGGCGTTCGCGGTCGTGACCGACTGGCTGGCCCCGGCGCCCTCGGCGGGGGGAGGCAACGGCGGCGGGGTGGGAACGATGGACGCCGGTGGTCGGGAGGCGGCCGGGACCGCGGCCGCCGTCGATCCCGTCGTCGCGTTCCTGCTCGGCGGGCTGGTCGCCATCGCCGTCCTGGCCGCCTGGTGGCTCGTCAGGCCTCGGCTTCGGTCGCGGGCGCCGTCTCGATGAGGCCCGCGATGTCCTCCGGGAGGCTCTGTTCGCCCGCGGGCGTCTCGACGGTCACGAGCCCGAACGGCGCGATCTCCAGGACCTCGAGTTCGACGCCGGGCTCGATGCCGGCCCGGGAGAGGTAGCGGAGCTCCTCGTCGCCCTGGTGACGGATCCGCTGGACGACGACCCGGTCGCCGACCGCGGCCATCGAGAGCCGGCTGGTCTCGCCGGAGTCGGGGAGTTCGAGGTCCGCGTCCGGGATCGGGTCGCCGTGTGGGTCGACGCCGGGGTTGTCCAGCGTCTCCGCGATCCGCTCGGTGAGCTCGTCGGAGACGTGGTGTTCCAGCCGGTCGGCCTCCTCGTGGACGTCCGCCCAGTCGTAGTCGAGGTGCTCGGTGAGAAACGACTCGAGCAGCCGGTGGTGCCGCAGGATCTCGAGGGCGACGACCTCGCCCTCGTCGGTGAGCGTGACGCCGCGGTACTCCTCGCGGTCGATGAGGCCGCGCTCCTCGAGGGTGTTCAGCATGCTCGAGACCGTCGGCGCCGTCACGTCCAGGTACTCGGCCAACGCCGAAGTGCTGACGCGCTCGTCGCTCTCGTCCTGGATGGCGTAGATCGCCTTGATGTAGTCCTCCATGACGGCGCTCAGCATCGTTCGGAGCATGGCACCCGCGGGTGATAGGGTTTTTCGTCCCCCGGACGGCGCCGGAACGGGTCAGATAGCGTCCTCCGGGTCGTAGCGTTCGGCGGTCCGACGGGCCGCGTTCGCGTAGTACTCACGGTCGGCGTCGGTCGTCCGGCCGAGGTCGTCGGGCGGGACGTCGAGGGCAGCGGTCGTCTCGCGAGCCGCGCCGGTGAAGCTGGGCAGCGCACGCTCCTTCCGGTAGTAGCGCTCGCCGTCGAGTGTCGCGTACGTGAGGATGATCAGGTTCAACTCGTCGTCCCCGTAGGTCCGTTCGACCAGCCACACCCGAACCGCGTCCGGGTCACCGGTCCGGTCGTCCCGGTCCTCCTCCAGTCGATCGGCCTCCTCTGGGCCCATACCGGTCGGAGACGCGCGTGCCGTATGAGCGCTACGGCAGCTGGGTGTCGAGGGGGATGCCGGGGAACGCGGATGGGAAACCGCTTTCCCCCGTGCGACCGACCGTCCGGGCATGAACGTCAGATCCGTCGCGGACCTCTCGCCCGACGACCGGGCGGCCTGCTTCCGGCGGGATTCCGGCGTCGACGCGGTCCGCGACGACGTCGAAGACATCGTCGAGCGCGTCCGGACGGAGGGCGACGCCGCGCTCCGGGCGTTCGCCAGCGAGTTCGACGACGTCGAGGTCGGCCGGCTCGACGTCACCGACGAGGCCGAGCGCGCCTACGACGCCGTCGACGACGACCTCCGCGAGGCCATCGAGACCGCCGCCGGGAACGTGCGGGCGTTCCACGAGCGTCAGCTACCGGCGGACTGGCGGGACTCGTTCGACGGCCGCGACCTCGGCCGCCGGTTCCGGCCGCTGGAGCGCGTCGGCGTGTACGCGCCCGGCGGCACCGCGGCCTACCCCTCCAGCGCGCTCATGAGCGTCGTTCCGGCGACCGTCGCCGGCGTCGACCACGTCGCCGTCACCACGCCGCCGGCCGAGGCGCTGAACGAGGCCACGCTGGCGGCCATCCACGTCGCCGGTGCCGACGCCGTCTACCAGATCGGCGGCGCCCAGGCGGTCGCCGCCCTCGCCTACGGCACCGAGACCGTGCCGGCCGTCCAGAAGGTCGTCGGGCCCGGCAACGCCTACGTGACCGCGGCGAAGGCCGAGGTCCGCGGCGACGTCGAGATCGACTTCCTCGCCGGGCCCTCCGAGCTGCTCGTCGTCTGCGACGACACCGCCGACCCGGAGCTGGTCGCCGCCGACATGCTCGCGCAGGCGGAACACGACACCGACGCCGCCGTCGCCTGCGTGACCGACGACGAGGGCACCGCCGAGGCCGTCGGCGAGGCCTGTGAGCGGCAGGTCGCGGACCGCGAGCGAGCGGACGTCATCCGGGCCGCCCTCCAGAACGACGCCTCGGGCGCGTTCCTCGCCCGCTCGCTGTCGGAGGCGGTGCTGTTCGCCGAGGAGTACGCCGCCGAACACCTCTCGATCGTCACCGCGGACGACGAGGCCGTCCTGGATCGGATCGACTCGGCCGGCAGCGTCTTCCTCGGCGACCACTCGCCCGTCGCCGCCGGCGACTACGCCACCGGCCCGAACCACGTCCTCCCGACCGGCGGCCTCGCCGCCGTCGCCGGCGGCCTGTCGGTCGACCACTTCCTGCGCTCGACCACGGTCCAGAAGCTCGACCGCGAGGCCCTCGGCTCGCTCCGGGACACCATCACCGCCCTCGCCCGCGCGGAGGGCCTGGAGGCCCACGCCGAGAGCGTCGAGCGCCGGTTCGACGACGGCGAACGCGACGACGCCGGGGACTAGCGCGTCCTGCCGCGGCCGCCGACGCTTAAGCCCCCGCGGCGCCTCATCGACGGTATGTCCGACCACCGGACCATCGAGGTGTCCCGCGAGGGCACCGTCGGCCGGCTCGCCTTCGACCGGCCCGACGCCCACAACGCCCTGAACGCCCCCATGGGCGAGGAGCTCGTCGACGCCGTCCACGACCTCGTCAGCGACGACGCCGTCCGTTGCATCGCCGTCACGGGGAACGGCCCCGTGTTCAACACCGGCGCCGACCTCTCCGCGCTCTCGGGCGACGGCAGCGACGAACCGCGGCTCCGGGCGCTCGCCGCCGACCTCCACGAGTTCGTCGCCAGCCTCGTCCGGGCCCCCAAGCCGGTCGTCACGGGCGTCAACGGCGTCGCCGCCGGCGGCGGCCTCGGGCCGGCCATCTGTGGGGACGTCGTCCTCATCGCGGACTCAGCGCGCCTCGAGTTCGCCTATCCCCGCATCGGGTTGTCCGGCGACGGCGGGTCGACGTACCTCCTGCCGCGGCTGGTCGGCCTGCGGCGCGCCCAGGAACTCGCGTTCCGCGACGAACCCGTCCCCGCCGACGAAGCGGCCGACATCGGCCTCGCGACCGAGGTCGTTCCGGACGCGGACCTGTCGGACCGGCTCACGGCGGAGGCCGAACGGCTCGCCCACGGCCCCACGCGGGCCTACGGCGCGACCAAGCGGCTCCTCTGGGAGAGCTTCGACAGCTCCCTGGCGGCCCGACTCGGTGACGAGGCGGACACCATCGCCGGCCTGACGAACACCGAGGACTTCGCCCGCGGCCACGCCGCCTTCGGCGGCGACGAGGAGCCGGAGTTCGTCGGCAGGTGACTGGAGGGCCGCTCCGCGAACGGGAGCGCGGCCGCTGGAGAGCGTGAAGTACCCACCGAGAACCGCGGGGACCGCACGCGTCCGGGAGACGTTGTCCACGACCCGCACGACCGGCGGCGGCTTTCGGCGGGGTTCCACCGCCGGTTGGATGCTCGCCTGGCTTTACCCGGAGTCCCACCGGGTCTTGCCGGCATCGACGGGGACGGTGGACTTCGACCGACCTGAGTCGGTCTCGTCCGGCCTCCTCCACCGGCTTCAGCCGGGCTCTCACCGGCGTTGCCGTCGCGAACGCCCGTTAGCCGGGTTCCCCCGGCGTGCCGTCGTGTTCACGAACCCCGCTTGCGCGTGGTCCGCTATTTGGTCTTCGTCCGCCACCGCCGCGGCGGCGGCGCGTCGGGTCGCTTCGGTTCTCCTTCGGGACCTGAACCTTTTCGCCCGTCCGGGCGCATCGGTGTCGGCCCCCATCCCGTCCCGTCTCGGCTGTCGCCGATTCGGAGCGGGACGTCCGCGCGCTCCCACGGCCTCAGTGGGGATTGGAAACGTATGACACGGTGAGTATTAAATCTATGCCAGGCGGCGACGCTCCCCGCGTTGTCGGGGCCGTCCTCCGTTTCCACTGGAACCGCATGAATCGACCGAAAGCGACGTGGTCAGGGACGCCCTACGGCGGGTGTGCACTACCTCGTCGCGACCGACTCGGTCCACTCGACGGCCGCCGCCTGCGATCACCTCGAGGGGCGGGTGGCTCCCGCCGACGCGGTCACGGTCGCCGGCCTCGCCGACCTCGGGACACGGGACGCGGGGGATGCGACCAACGTCGCGACCGCGCGGCTCGGCGGGCGCGTCGACCTCGAGACCACCAGCATCGACGCCGACGCCGACCGTCACCCCGCGGTCGCCGTCCTCGACGCCGCGGCTGACCGCGACGTCGACGCGGTCATCCTCGACGCCCGCCTCGCCGGTTCGACGGACGACCGGGTATCGGAGGCGGTCACCCGTATCATCGGGCGCGCCCCCGTCCCGGTGGTCGTCGTGCCGCGGAGCCGTGAGGCTTGAGTACCCCGCGCACCGAACCCGACGCAATGGAACTGCTCGTCCTCCGGGAGGGCGTCCACCGGCTTCCCGCGGCCGACTACGCCGACGCGCTGCGGGACCGACTCCCGGACCACGAGGTCGTCCACGCACGGACGCCCGACGAGGAGCGCCACCGTATCGCGTCGGCCGACGTCGCGACCGGTCCACGCATCGACCCCGCCCTGCTCGATGCGGCCGGGGACCTCCGGCTGTTCGCCTGCACGTACGCCGGTACCGGCCATCTCCCGATCGAGAACCTCGCGGCCGCCGACGTCGCCGTGACGAGCGCTGTCGGCGTCCACGCGCCGAACGCCGCCGATCACGCCGTCGGCGGCCTGCTAGCGCTCTCCCGCCGCCTCCACGACGCCGCCCGCGCCAACCGCTGGCAGGCGACCGACCCCGGTGAACTCGCGGGGTCGACCGCCACCGTGGTCGGCCTCGGTGCCATCGGAACCGCCGTCGCCGAGCGACTCGCGCCGTTCGACGTGACCACGCTCGGCGTCCGCCGCCATCCCGACGACGGCGGGCCGACCGACGAGGTGTTCGGCCCCGACGACCTCCACGACGCGCTCGCACGGTCCGACGCCCTCGTGCTCTGCTGTCCGCTCACCGAGGAGACGCGGGGCCTGATCGGCCCGGCCGAGTTCCGGACGCTGCCGCCGGAGGCCGTCCTCGTCAACGTCGCCCGCGGCGCGGTCGTCGACACCGACGCACTGGTTCGGACGCTCCGTCGGGGCCGCCTCGGTGGCGCGGTGTTGGACGTCACCGACCCGGAGCCGCTGCCGGACGACCACCCGCTGTGGGACCTCGACGACGTGGTCGTGACGCCGCACACGGCCGGTGCGACGCCGCAGTACTACGAGCGGCTCGCCGACATCGTTGCCGACAACGTCGCCCGCCTTGAGGACGGCCGGCAGCTCCGCAACGCCGTGGACGCGGCCGAAAGGGATTAGCACCCCCCTGCCGATGCCGGAACGATGACGCAGTACCTCGTGGCGACAGCCTCCGCGGCGACCACGGAGGCCGCCTGCGAGTACCTCAACGAGAAACTCGACGGCGACGACGCCGTCTACGTCCTGACCGTCGACGTCCCCGACGAGCGCGACGACCGCCAGGCCGCCCTCGACACCGCCCAGGTCGGCCTCGCCGACGTCGGCGAGGTCCGGACCATCCGCCGCTCGGGCGAGCCCGACCAGGAGATCGTCGCCTTCGTCAGGGACAACGAGATCGACGAGATCATCATGGGGCCCGCACGCGAGGGCGGGGTCTCCTCCATCGGGTCGACGACCAGGGCGGTCCTGCGGAACGTCGACAAACCCGTGTTCGTCCTGCCGGCCGAGCAGCCCCGAGACGAATCCCGATGACCGGACCCTCGAGGCCCGCGGGCCACCAGACCCCGAGCCCGAGGCCTACGGACGACCCGACCCTGATGGCTACACCGACGAAATCACGACGAGGCAGGCGCCCCCGACGGCGACCGATGCGACGGCCAGCGACGTCGTGGTCGTTCTGGGCGTGACGCCGGGGACGTCCGTGGTGATGGCCTGCCGACGGTGCTTCTCGGCGGCGAGGGCGTACCCCACGCCGCCGACGACGAGCCCGACGCCGGCCGTGCCGACGGCGATACCGTCGAGGCTGCCCGCCGACCCCTCGAGTAGCATCGCCCCGTAGCGGCCGGCCGCCGGGACGGCGCCGGTCAGCCAGCCGGCGACGAGGCTCCGATTGACGTAGGCGGCGATGAACGCGACCGCCAGGCCGAGCACGACGCCGACGGCGGCGTAGCCGGCGAACGTCGAGGGGTCGAGGGGGCCGACGAGTCGGAGCCGCGCCGCCTCCACCCCGGCGACGAGCATCGAGAGCCCGACCGCGAGCACGGCGAAGTAGGCGGTCACCCGCGGGCGGTGCCCGAGGAACTGGTCGAGCATAGCCGACGGTTCCGCGGCGACGTATAGAGGGTTTCCGGTCGACGCACCCGGTCGACGACCCCCGTCGTCACCGAGGCCCGGCAGGGGGACCGCCATTCCCTGGACCGAGTCCTGAGCGGCCGATCGGACGGGCCGTCAGATGTAGCCTTCCTCGAGGAGGAGTTCGCCGTTGAGCACGCTCGCCCCGGCGGCGCCGCGGATCGTGTTGTGGGCGAGGCAGTTGTACTGGACGCCGCCGTCGGTCCGTTCGATGCCGCCGGCCGCGACGGCCATCCCGTCGCCGACCATCCGGTCCATGCGGGGTTGCGGCCGGTCGGGAGCGTCGAAGACGTGGATCAGCGGGTCCGGCGACGAGTGGAGGGCCGGGCTCTCGTACTCCCGCATCGCGTTGGCGACGGCCGTCGGGGTCGGGTCGTCGGCGAGGTCGGCCCAGACGTTCTCGAGGTGGCCGTCGAGCGTCGGGACGCGGTTGCAGGACGCCGACACGTCGGCGTCGTGGCGGTGGACCGCGGCGCCGTCGAAGGTGCCGAGCAGCTTCCGGGACTCGGTCTCCATCTTCGTCGCCTCGCCGCCGATGTGCGGGAGCACGTTGTCCAGTATCTCCATGGAGGTGACGCCGGAGTAGCCGGCACCGGAGACGGCCTGCAGCGTCGCGACGCGGACGCGCTCGAGGCCGAACCGGTCGAGGGCGGCGAGCGTCGGCACCATCGTGATCGTCGAGCAGTTCGGGTTCTTCACGAGGGCGCCGTCCCAGCCGCGCTCGTCCCGCTGGACCTCGAGGAGCGCGAGGTGGTCGGCGTTGACCTCCGGGATGGTCAGCGGGACGTCCTCGTCCATCCGGGCGTTCGAGGAGTTCGAGGAGACGACGTAGCCGGCCTCGACGAAGTCGGGCTCGACGGCGGCGCCGGCGTCGGACGGCAGCGAGGAGAAGCAGAGCGCGACGTCGTCCGGGACGGCGTCGGGGTGGGTCTCGACGACGGTGACGTCGGCGACGGCCTCGGGGATCGGGGTGTCGACGCGCCACTTGGCGGCGTCGGCGTACGGTCGGCCGGCGCTCCTTTCCGAGGCCGTGAGGGCGGCGATCTCGAACTCCGGATGCGGGTCCAGAAGCTGGACGAGGCGCTGTCCGACGGCGCCGGTCGCGCCGAGGACGGCTACGCGGGTGGGCATTGGCCCCGGCTACGGTGAGCCGGTGGAAAACGGTTGTGAATGGCGCAGTCGTCGCCCGACGGCCCGAGCGCGGCGGACGCGGCGGACCCGAGGCGGCGACGGGGAATCGGAACGAACAGGCGGGACGTGGAACCGCAGTGGTGATTCCGCGGAGTCAGGCGGGCTGGGCGGGCCGCTGCTTGCGGGTGATGTAGCCGGCGATGCGGTTGCGGACGCCCTTGGACTCGACGTTCGTGAGCTCGGTGACGAGGTCCTTGTTGTGCTCGAAGTCGTCGCCGAAGGCGTCGGGGTATCGCTCCATGAGGAGTTTGGCGGTCTTCTTGACGTAGGCGGGCTTGATGGCCATTCGTACTCCAGCCTACTGGGGAGACGTTCAAAAAAGGTTCGAAAGGCCGGCCGTCCCGGCCGCGGTCAACCCGCCGCGGGCTGCGTGGACGCGGGTCGACGTCCGACCCCGGTCGCCTACAGGTCCGCGTGCTCCCGGAGTCGGCTGAGGGCGGCCCGATCCCGGTCGCTCCCGCAGCGGTCGACCACGTCGGCGAAGTACGCGATGCGGTCGCGGAGGTCGTCGGCGTCGTACGCGTCGACGTCGAGCCGGGAGGCAGCGACGGTCGCCTCGACGACGGCGGCGTAGCCGCGGGTCGTGGTCGGGACGACGCGGCGCTCGACGGCGGCCTCGACCGGCACGAGCGTCCACTCGACCCACTCGGTGTCCCCGTCCGTCCCGGAGTCGGAGACCGATACCGCCACCTCCACCCAGGCGTCGGCGCTCTCGAGGACGGGGTCGTCGAGTTCACGCACCGAGCAGGCGGCGTCGACGAAGTCGACCGGGTCGCGCGTGAACTGGACGTAGCCCCCGCCGCGGTCGCGGAAGTTCCGCCACGTGCGGGTCCGGCCCCAGGTGCGGGCCGTCACGGGGTCGCCAGCGAAGAGACCGAGCGGGGCCAGGTTCCAGCGGTCGTTCGGGCCGCACGTCGTCACGATGGCCTCCGTGACCCCGGCGAGCTCGACCGGCCAGTCCGTGTCGCCGTCCTCGGGCACCGTCACACCTCCAGGCCGCGACCGAGGGCGACGAACAGCCCAGCGGCGACGATGTCGGCCGACGTCCCCGGGTTGACGTCGCGGTCGACGAGCTCGTCGGCCAGCGTCGCGGCGTCCTCGTCGCCATCGAGGGCCGCGCGGGCCCGTCGGGTCACCTCCTCGGCGACCTCGCGCCCGTTCCGCGTCACGACGAAGGTGTCCGGTTCCTCGGCGAGCACGCGGAGGAAGCACCGCGAGGCCCGCCGGGTGACGGGGCCGTCGTCGGCCAGGAGCCGCTCGGCAGCCGCGAAGCTCCGGGGGAAGTCGTTCGTCCACTCGGCGGCGACGCCGTCGACGTCCGCCGACAGCGCCATGACGTCCGCCAGCGTCACCTCGCGGTCCCGGACCGCCTCGACGGCGTCGCTGCCGCGTCGGACGTCCAGATCAGCGATGTCGGCCGGCGGGTCGTCGACCGCGACGTCGACGTGGTCGAACGCCCGGTAGAAGCCGCAGGCGTCCGCGACGGTCGTCGACTCGACGACCGAGGCGGCACCATCGGGATCGAGCCGGTCGGTCGCGGCAGCCCGGACGAGCGGGACGAGCAGCAGGAGGGCACCGAACTGGGTGTTGCCGCCGGTCCGGTCGCTCATGCCGGCGACGGCGCGTTCGAACGCCTCGCCGAGGGGATCGTCCCCGCTCGCCGCACGTTCGAGGCCGGGTCGGGCGCCGACCGCGCCGGCGAGGAAGTGCTCGAACCGGAGGTCGGGGTACTCGCGGTGCCGGTCGACGTTGCCCGGCTTCGGCGTGCCGGCGACCTCCAAAAGCAGCGCGAGCTGGCCGTTCGCGGCGGCGTCACGCATCGGGAGGCGCCTCCCGTCGCTCGAACCACGCAGCGGTTGCGTCGGCGACCCGCTCGAGGACGCGGGGGTCGTTCGAGGGCCGACCGACCGAAACGGCGTCGGCCCCCAGGTCGAGGTACTGGTGGGTCGTCGCCCGGTCCCGGACGCCGTTGTTCGCGACGACGAACGCCGACGGTGCCGCCTCGACCACCTCGCCGACGACGGGTTCGCTGTCCATCGCGTCGACGTGGACCGCGTCGGCACCGGCGTCGACGACTCGGCCGGCCAAGGTCGGGAGGTCGACGCCGTCGACCTCCGTCCGGACCTTCACGCTCACGGCCGCACCCGTTTCGGCGGCCGTCGCGACCTGCTCGCGGAGCCGGTCGCCGTCCCGGAGCAGCGTCTCGCCGGCGCCGGCGGCGCACATCTCGTCCTGGCGGCAGTGGGCGTTGA
>CAZATR010000079.1:0-12109 GCA_964488035.1 uncultured Natronomonas sp. | reverse complement strand
GACGCCGGCCTTCGAGGCGCGGTAGGGGCCGTCGCCCTCCCCGCCCTCGAGCGACGACCGCGCCGACACGGAGACGATCGCGCCCTCCGTCTCCCGCAGGTGCGGGATGGCGTGTTTCGACGTGAGGAACATCGACTTCAGGTTCACGTCGAACAGGGTGTCGAACTCCGCGACGTCGGTCTCGTGGATGGGGTCGCCGCCGCGCCAGGTCCCGGCGATGTTGCAGAGCGCGTCGAGGCGGCCGTGGTCCTCGATCACGGCCGCGACGGTGTCGCTGACGCCGTCCTCGTCGGTGGCGTCCGTCTCGTAGAAATCGACCGTCGCCGGGTCGACGAGCGCGTCGTCCTCGCCGGGGGCGACGATGTCCGCGCCACAGACCGTCGCGCCGGCGTCGTCGAACGCCGACGCGATGGCGCTGCCGAGCGCACCGCTGGCGCCCGTGACCAGTACGACCGAGCCCTCGAAGTCGAATGCGGCTCCCATGCCACGTCGTTGGCGGGCCGGCTGGGTAAATGCTGGCCACCACCCGACCGGCTCGCCGGCGACCACCCGACAGGCTCATGGTCGGCGCGCCGCCGGTGCCGGTATGCGGCTCATCGCCCACCGGGGCTTCGCCGCCGAGAACCCGGAGAACACGCTCCGGGCGGTCCGGGTGGCGGCACCGGTGGCGGACGCGATCGAGGTCGACGTCCGCCGCTGTGCGACCGGCGAACTCGTCGTCATCCACGACGCCACCGTCGACCGAGTGAGCGACGGTACGGGCCGGGTCTTGGAGCACTCGCTCGCCGAGTTGCGCGCCCTCGACGTCCTCGGGACCGGCGCGGGCGTCCCGACGCTGGCCGCGGTCCTTGCGGCGGTGCCCGATGGCGTCGACCTGAACGTCGAACTGAAGGAGTCGGGGACGGCGGCCGACGCGCTGTCGCTCCTCGACGGCGCGTCGACCGAGACCTGGATCAGCGCCTTCGCCGAGGACGTGCTGGTCGAGTGCCGAGCGGCCGACCCGACGGTGCCGCGGGCGTACCTCACGCCGACCGGGGACCTGACTGCCGTCGAGACCGCCGTCGAGCTGGGCTGTACCGCCCTGCATCCGGCGGTCGATGTCTGCGACGAGACCCTGGTCGCGGCGGCCCACGAATCCGGCCTCGCGGTGAACGCCTGGACCGTCGAGGACCGCGAGACCGCGCGGACCCTCGCCGACATCGGCGTCGACGGCGTCATCGCCGACCGGCCCGACGTGCTCGACGAGGAGCCGCCGTGATCACTCCCGGAGCGACCGGAGGACCGTGCCCTCGATGCGGCGCAGGTGCTCGCCGACCGTCGCCGGCGCGAGCCCGACCGCCTCGGCCACGTCGGCCTGGGTGCCGCGCCGCGGCTCCTCGTAGTACCCGACCTCGAGGGCGGCGTCGAGCACCTCGAGCTGCCGCTCTGTCAACAGCGTCTCCGGGTGGTCGGCCTCGGGCTCGTACTCCCGGAGCTCGACCAGCTCCACGTCGACGGCCGCCGGGAGGCCGCCGACTGCCGACTGCAGCGTCGCGTCGTCGCCGACCGCCGACACCTCGAGGCGGCCGTCGGCGAGCCACCGGATCGGCGTCCGGACCACGACCTCGTGGGCGCGGCGCAGCTCCAGCAGTGCCTCGGCCGTCTCGGTCGGCTCGAAGTGGACGTAGACGTAGACGGTGCCGTCGGCCGCGGTCACGTGGTGGTCGAGCACCCCCGTGGTGTCCCCGAGGACGCCCTCGACGGTGGCGGCGTCGCCGCGGAGCCGGCAGAGCACGACGCCCGTGCCGTCGGCCAGCCCCGTGATGTGATCGATCGCGTCACGCTCGAGCCCCGGCCGGGCCGCCACCTCGGCGTCGGCGGGATGCAACCCATCCCCGGGCGGCGACAGCCGCACCGTCGCGGTCCGCATACGGGCCCCTCGGGCGGTCCCGATGAAAAAGCCTCCCCAGATAACCGGGCGAGCGGCCTTGGTGTGGTGGCACGTGGCACGCGTATGGCCCGGCTGACAAGCACCGACCGCGGCACGCGCAGCGACCCCGACTCCTTCGCCGGCGGCTACTTCCGGAACGCCGTCTACCGCCACTGGGACCCCCACGACGTCGACCTCGCCGGCGACCGCGAGGCGCTGCTCGCCCACGAGGACGAGTTCACCGGCGGCGAGTTCGACATGCTCCGGCTCGGCATCGCCCGGTTCGGCGGCGGCGAGGAGGCCGTCACCGAGGACCTCGTGCCGCTCGGGCTCGCGCTGGAGGGCACCGACGCCCAGATGTTCCTCACCACCCAGCTCTACGAGGAGGCCAAACACACCCGCTTCTTCGACCGGTACTGGGAGGAGGTGCTGAACCCGGTCGCCGCCGAACTGGACCTCGAGCCGACCGAGCCCACGGACGAGCGCTACCTCAACGACGACTACGTCGCGATGTTCGACAAGGTCGAGACCGCGATGATGGACCTGCTCGAGGACCGGTCGCCCGAGACGCTCGCCCGCGCCTACAGCCACTACCACATCGTCGCCGAGTCCGTGCTCGCCCAGACCGCGTACTACAGCCTCCAGTCGGCGTTCGGCGAGTCCGGCGACGACGCCGTCATCACCCGGCCGCGCGAGGAGCTCCCGACGCTTTCCGGCCTCGTCGCCGGTATCGCCAAGATCCGGAGCGACGAGGGCCGCCACGTCGGTTTCGGGATGCACGAGGTCCGGCGGCTCATCCAGGAGGAGGGCGTCGACGAAGCCATCGTCCAGGAGACGCTCACCGAACTCATGCCCCACGTCGCCGGCATCTTCACCGACATCGAGGGCCCCGTCGACCACGGCGCCATCGTCGAGTACGCCCGCGACAAGCTGACGCGACGCCTCGACATCATCACCAGCGCCGACGAGGAGGTGCCGCCCGTGGAGGAACTGGTCGCGATCGACGGTGCGGACCGGGGGACGGCAGACTAACGAACCGATCCGGCCGGGATTCGATTCATCGGTAGCACCTTCACCCCGAAAGCCCTCGGCCGGCTAGCGGACCCATTCGAAAAGGTGACCGCAACCACCTCGAAAGCCCTCGGCCGGCTGGCGGCTCCCGCTGCGCGGGATACCCTCGCTCCCTCCGGTCGCTCGGGTAGGGCCCGCGCAGCGACCGCCACCTGGGCGGTCGGCTCCGCCGACCGCCTCTCCCGTGGTCGGTCGAAAGGCGCAAAGCGCCTTTCGTGATGACGAGAGAACTTCGCTCTCTCGAACCACGGCGAAGCCGCCACGCAGGCCTCGCTCTTTCAGTCCACCAGGAGATCGATTGTTGGGCGTGGCGTGCGCGCGTCGACCGCCGTGAGCGCCCGGCGAGCGGCGCGTGGCGGCCTCCGGCCGCCCGGTCGAAAATCTGCGCGCGAGGGACGAGTGAGGCGGGAGCGAAGCGACCGCCGAACGAGTCGGCTGGGGAGGCATGTGGGGCGGTGCGGCTGCGGTCCTGGTGGATTCGAAGGGCGAGACCGGGTACGGGAAGCCCGGCGACGCAAGCACCGCAGCGACCGCAGGGAGCGAGGAGCGCAGCGAGCCGCGCGACCGTAGCCGGTTGAGGGCTTCGGGTGGGTGTGCAGTTGTGTTTCTGCTATTGGCGTCTAGCCGGTCGAGGGCTTCGGGGGTGATTGTGCCTATGGCGGAGTAGTCGAGCCGTACGAGAGCGTCGAGAGTCCCGAACGCGTCATTCGGTCCGTTACGAGTTTTCGGTAGAACTTTCCCCGGCTCAATCGAACGTCTCGTCACTTCGAGAATGAAACTCCACGAGTACCAGGCCAAGGGTGTCTTCGACGACGCCGGGATCCCGGTCCCGGACTCGGCGCTGGCCTCGACGCCCGAGGCGGCGGTCGAGGCGGCCGAGTCGATCGGCTACCCGGTCGCCATTAAGGCGCAGGTACAGGTCGGCGGCCGCGGCAAGGCCGGCGGCATCGAACTCGTCCAGGACGCCGACGGGGCCCGCGAGGCCGCCGAACGCATCATCGGGATGGACCTCAAGGGCCTGCACGTCGACAGCGTGCTCGTCGAGGCCGCCGTCGACTTCGTCAACGAACTGTACGTCGGCGTCACGATGGACCGGAACGCGGGCGAGCCGGTCGCGATGGTGTCGACGCGCGGCGGCGTCGACATCGAGGAGGTCGCCGCCGAGGACCCGGACGCGATCGTCCGGGAGCACGTCGACCCGCTGTTCGGGATGCAGGCCTACGAGTCCCGGAAGGCGGTCTACGAGGCCGGCGTCGACCGGGAGGTCGCCCGCGACGTCGCCTCGATCCTGGGGACGCTGTACGACCTGTGGGACGAGAGGGACGCAACGGAGATCGAGGTCAATCCGCTGATGGTGACGAGCGACGACGGGGTCGTCGCCGCCGACGCGGTGATGAACGTCGACGACGACGCGCTGTTCCGCCAGCCCGACCTCGCCGAGATGGAGGACGAAGCGGCCGGGGACGAGCTGGAGGCGAAGGCCAACGAGTACGGGTTCGACTACGTCCGCCTCGACGGTAACGTCGGCATCATCGGGAACGGCGCGGGGCTCGTGATGACGACGCTCGACCTCGTCGACCACTACGGCGGCGCGCCGGCGAACTTCCTGGACATCGGCGGGGGCGCCAAGGCCGAGCGCGTCACGAACGCGCTGGACATGGTGTTTGCCGACGACAACGTCGACGCCGTCGTGTTCAACATCTTCGGCGGCATCACGCGCGGCGACGAGGTCGCCCAGGGCATCAACGAGGCCCTAGCGCAGTTCGACGAGATCCCCAAGCCCGTCGTCGTCCGGCTCGCCGGCACCAACGCCGAGGCGGGCATGGAGATCCTCGACACCGACCTCGTGACCGTCGAGGCGACCCTGGAGTCCGCGGTCCAGCGCGCCGTCGACTACGCGGCGGAGGGGTCCCGATGAGCGTTCTCGTCGATTCCGAGAGCCGCGTCGTGGTCCAGGGCATCACGGGCGGGGAGGGCTCGTTCCACACCCAGCAGATGGTCGAGTACGGGACGAACGTCGTCGCCGGCGCCGTCCCCGGGAAGGGCGGCCAGGCGGTGGAGGGCGTCCCCGTCTACGACACCGTTCACCGAGCCGCCCGCGAGGAAGACGCCGACACGTCCGTCGTCTTCGTGCCGCCCGCGTTCGCCGCCGACGCGCTCCTGGAGGCGCTGGACGCGCCGCTGGACCTCGTCGTCGCCATCACCGAGGGCATCCCCCAGCAGGACATGGCCCAGGTGTACCGGAAGCTCGGCGAGACCGACACCCACCTTGTCGGCCCGAACTGTCCCGGCGTCATCACGCCCGGCGAGGCGAAGCTCGGCATCCTCCCGGGCAACATCTTCAGCGACGGCAACGTCGGCCTGGTCTCCCGGTCGGGCACGTTGACCTACCAGGTCGTCGACAACCTCACGAACCGCGGGCTCGGCCAGACCACCGCGGTCGGCATCGGCGGCGACCCCATCATCGGGACGGACTTCGTCGACGCGCTGGAGCTGTTCGAGGCCGACACCGAGACCCACGCCGTCGTGATGTGCGGCGAGATCGGCGGCGAGGACGAGGAGGAGGCCGCCCGCTACATCGGCGAGTACATGGACACGCCGGTCGCCGGCTTCATCGCCGGCCGCACCGCACCGCCGGGCAAGCGGATGGGCCACGCCGGCGCCATCGTCTCCGGGGGCGGGACCGGAACCGCCGAGTCGAAGATCGGCGCGCTCAACGACGCCGGCGTCCCCGTCGGGGACACGCCCGAGGAAGTCGTCGACCACGTCGAGGACTTCCTGTAGATCCCGCCCGCCCGATATTCGACCTCAGTGGGCGGTCGCTCTGCTCGGCTCCGAGTCGTCACCGACACCGTCATACCGACGTGCTGCGACAACGGAGCCACGCCATGCCGACCGACCAGTTCAGCGTCGACGGCCAACGCACCATCGTCACCGGCGCCTCCCAGGGCATCGGCCGCACCGTCGCCGAACGGCTCGCCGCCGACGGCGCCCGCGTCGCCATCTGCTCTCGCGCTCAAGAGCGGGTCGACCCGGTCGCCGAGGCGATCAACGACCGCGACCACCCTGGCGACGCCCTCGCCGTCGAGTGCGACGTCCGCGACCGCGACGCGGTCGAGGCGTTCGTCGACGCGACGGTCGAGGCGTTCGGCGGCGTCGACCTGCTCGTGAACAACGCCGGCGGCGAGTTCGTCGCGGCCTTCGAGGACATCTCCGAGAACGGCTGGAAGGCCATCGTGGACCTGAACCTCCACGGCACGTTCCACTGCTCGCAGGTCGCCGGCGAGCACATGCGGGACGGCGACGGCGGCTCCGTCATCAACGTCTCCAGCGTCAACGGCCAGCATCCGGCGCCGAACGAGAGCCACTACGGCGCCGCCAAGGCCGCCGTCATCCGGCTCACGGAGACGCTGGCCGTCGAGTGGGCGTCGGACGACGTCCGGGTCAACTGCGTCGCGCCCGGCCTGATCCAGACGCCCGGCGTCGCCGAGACGCTCGGCATCCGGGAGGACTCGATGCCCGCACGTGACGTCGTCGACCGCCGCATCGGCCACACCGAGGACGTCGCCGACGTGGTCCAGTTCCTCGCCAGCGACGCCGCGGCGTTCATGACCGGCGAGACGGTGACCGTCAAGGGCATCCCCCGGGCCGGCAACAGCATCGACGTCGACCTCGGGCTGGAGTAGACCCGGCGGCCGGAACCGTGGTCGGATCCGGTGCAACGAGGCGGTTCCCAACGCCATGAGCGGGACTCGGCGGTCAGTTCGGAACGGGAGTCGAAGGAACAAGGGGCGGCGTTACCCGCCGAGGATGGGGTCGAGGATACCGCCTTCGTCCGTCGGCGTGGGCGTGGCCGTCGGCGTCGCTGTCGGCGTGGCCGTCGGTGTGGCCGTCGGGGTCGGGGTGGGCGTCGGTGTTGGCGTGGGCGTGGCCGTCGGCGTGGGGGTCGGCGTTGCGGTGGGCGTGGCCGTCGGGGTCGGGGTGGGCGTCGGTGTTGGCGTGGCCGTCGGGGTCGGCGTCGCCGTCGCGGCCGGCGCCCCGCCGCCCGCTCCTGGGTTGGCGAACCCGGTCGCCGGACCGAGCGGGGCGACGGGGCCGGCGATGGTCAACGCGACCGCGGCGAGGGTGGCGGCGAAGACGGCGAACACCGCGACCTTCACCGGCGGGAGGTCCGAGATGCCGCCCCCGGGCGGCGTCGGGTATCCCGACTCGCCCGACATCGTGGCGCCGGCCGACGCGGTGGCCGGCGCGGACGGCTCCGGCGCCGGTTCGGGCTCGGGCTCGGCCCGGAGCGATTCGGGCTCGACGTACTCGGTGTCGCCCGCGCCGAGCCACGCCGCGAAGTCGAACCCGGTCGCCGACCCGCTGCCGGCGGCCGTCGCGGTCGACTCCGAGGTGATCGCGGCCTCCGGATCGACCTCCGCGACGTTGCGGGAGACGACCCGGGGCGAGTTCGGGGGTGGCGTCGGGCCCGCCGTCTCGTCCGATTCCATCCACTCCCGGAAGGAGAACCCGGCGAAGGCGGGGGCGACCGTGCGCTCACCGCGGGTCGTCTCGGTCCCCTCGCCCGTGGTCGTGGACGTGGTCCGTGGCTCGGTCTCCTCGAGCCACGTTCCGAAGTCGAAGCCGGTGAACTCGGCCCGTGCGATGCCGCGACCACCGTCGGACCGGTCGGTCGAGTCGGAGCCGACGTCCGGGAAGCCCCGGCCGGTCTCGCCGGAGCCGTCGGTCCGCTCCGGCTGGTCGTCGCCGCCGTCGGACCTCGGGAACCGGAACCCACCGACGTCGTCCTCTCCGTCGTCGACGTCGTCCGGCTGTGAGTCGTTGTCCGTCATCGATTCGTGCGTGTCTACCCGTACCGCGTAGATTCGCCAACATACGTAAAAAGTCTCTGGTAAGTATACCCGGTCGCTTATATCCCGTCGCGTGCGGGCGCGGCGATCCAGGGGACTCGGTCGGTCGAGCGACACGCGTCGGCGCGACTCGCGGGCGGGTCCCGACAGGGAGGTGTGTCGTGTCCGATGACGCTCGAGGTCGCTCCTGGGGGACGTCGCCGGCGCCCCGAGCGGCAGGGCTCCTCGCGCGGGACGCGCGGGGCGGTATCCGGGTTCGGCTCGCGTCGTGCCGAAGACCGGCGCATCGGGGCGTCAGGCGGAGCTCCAGGAGGCACTGCCGGCGTCGTACTCGCGGACGGTCTCGAAGAGGGTCTCGATGGTCGAGGTGACCCGGCGGTCCAGCGCCCCGGGGTCGATGTGGAAGTGGGCCTCGGCGGTTGCGGCCTCGACGCGCCGCATCAGGACGTGGAGGAACCGGTAGACCGTCGGCAGGTCGGCGGCCGATACGAGCGCCGTCACCGAGTCGATGCAGAGCTCGACGTCGCCCGGTTCGTCCCGCCACGAGGACAGACAGCGGTCGATCCGCTCGCCGATGTCGGCGAGGTCGGCGGGGCCGTCGACGGTCGCCCAGGAGATCCGCGAGCCGCCCCGGGTGGTGGTCGGGCCGGGGGCGGCGCCGGCCGCCGCGCTCCGGGTTTCGTCGGCGACGAGGACCGCGACCTCCGCCGGCAGCCCCTGCCGGGTCCGGCGGGAGGTCAGCCGGTCGGACGCGTCGCCGTCCAGCGACACCACCAGCAGCCGGTCCGCGTCGCCCGCCGGACACGGCGCCGGCTCGGGTCCCTCCTCGGGCGCCCGGAGCAGGACGTTGGCGGGGCCGTCGCTCGGGCCCCCGGTCCCGGCGGTGTGGCCGGCCTGGTGATCCATCCGTGGGTACCGATACGCTCGCGACCCGTATAAGTAATGGACAGGGTTTTCCGATCCTGAAAGCCCGGCCGAACCGCCACCGGGTGGCCGGACGGGTACGTCCCCGGTGTTTCGGGCCGTCGCCGACGGGGCGGTCCCGTCCCGGTCAGTGGGCGTCGTCGTGCGGATTGGTGACCGTGCCGTACCGATCGGCGTGGTCGGTGTAGTCGATGAACCGCGGGGCGTCCGGATCGAACGGGCGCTTCAGGGAGTCGAAGGCCTTCTTCTTGTCCCAGCTCTGGAGCCCGCCGATGGCGCCGCGGTCCTCCAGGTCGTGGTAGTCCAGGTCCGGCGCGGTCAGCTCCCAGGCGTCCAGGCCCTGCTCGGTCCGGACGATGACGCTGGAGTACTCGTCGCTGGAGCCGACGGAGCCGACGGTGAGGTCCGCACAGTAGCCGGTGAAGTCCGCACACTCGTCGCAGCCCTTCAGCGCGGCGTCGTGGAACTGCTCGATGTCCTCCTCGAGGATCATCTCGCCGTCGTGGTCGTACACCATCATGTTCCCGTGGAGGACGTCCATCTTCCCGATCTCCTCGGGGTGGATGTCCCGCTCTTCCTCGAGCTTCTCGCCCATGAGGCGGTGGTAGTTGAAGTTCTTCGTACACATCAGCGCGATGGTGTAGTCGACGGCGCGGACGCCGGTCTCCTGGCTGTTGTAGTCCCACTCGAAGTCCTGGAGCGCGCGGATGCCCTCGATCTCGCAGGGCGTCCCGACCAGGGCGAGCGACAGGTCCTCAGGCGGCTTGTCGGGGAGCTTGTGGGACCACTGGTCGACGTCGAGGTTGCCGAGCGCCATCGTCTGGTTGTAGACGCTGCCGGCGTTCTCGATGCACTCCTCGGGCGTCGTCGCGAGGAAGCTCTCGGCCTTCCAGGGCTCGTCGTCGGATTCGGTCGCGATGAGCGCGCCGTCGATCTCGCCGGCCTCCAGGAGGTGGACGAGCACCGACGTCACGAGGCCGCCGTCCTGGGCGTCCTCCTGCCAGTCGTCGTCGACCTTCGCGGAGAACTCGGTGATGGGGTCGCCCGCGCCCTTCACGTTGTCGTCGCCCCCGGTTATCTTCCACTGGCGCTCGTACCGGAGGCCGCCCCGCGGGCAGAAGTCCCAACAGAGCGAACAGCCCGTGCACATCTTCACGAGTTCGGGCAGGCCGTCGTCGCCGATGCCGATGGAGTCCGACGGGCAGGACGCGACGCAGGTCCCACACTGGATACACCGGCCCCCGTCGATCACGGCCTCGTCGAGCTCCATGAACCACGTCTTGTCGTCCGGCGTCTCGATGTCGTTCATCTCCTGGCGGATGTCGTACTCCGGCGTGTCGAGGTCGACGCCCTCGGGGACGCCGACCCGCCGGTCCGGCGGGTCGCCGTTCTCGACGTCCTGGCTGACGCCCTCGGCGGGCTCGGTGAACGCGAGGTCGCCGAGATCGCCCTCCGTGTCGACGTTCGCCGGCGTGGCGCCGCCGTCCGGGACCGTCGGTTCGCCCACGGAGCCGTCGTCGCGGTCCGATACCGCCGCGGCCGACGGGCCGTCGCCGGCCGCGTGTTGATCGCCGTCGGCCTCGCACCCACAGTCGTCGCTCGAACAGCCGGCGCCCGTGGTCGTTCCGCCATCGGGCCGCCGGTCGCCCCGGTAGAATCGGATCGGCTTCCCGGTCGCGGTCGTCCGGCGGGGGCCCCGGCCGCTGACCGGCGGGACCTGCACGTCGTCGGGGTCGTCCGCGACGTCGGGCACCCCGGGGAGGACCGACGCCTCGTCGGTGGCCGCCGCCTCGTGTTCCGGCGCCGCGGCGCCCTCGGCCTCGTGCAGCACCGCCGCCAGGTCGGCCGGCGGCCGCGTGACGGTCTCGTCGGCCGCCCGCGACTCGCCCGCCGCGTCGCGCCAGCCGTCGGTCGCGTCCGGCTCGTCGCGTTCGCTAGTCATCGCTCGCCACCTCCTCGTGGGCGACGCCGCCGGCGACGTTGGCGTCGGCCCGCTGCATCACGCCGCGGAGCCGGTCGTTGTCCACGCGGCGGCACCACTCGTAGAAGCGCTCGCCCTCGTCCCGCTCGTCGGTGTAGGCCGCGAACAGCTCCTCGAGGGCGGGGATGACGGCGTCGGCCGGCACGGCGGTCTCGACCCAGTCGAGGAACTCGTTGTCGGCGCCGAGCGAGCCGCCGAGCCCGAAGTCCATGCCCTCGACGATGTCGTCGCCCTCCTCGCTGGTGGTGCCCCCGTCTCGCGGCTCGGTCGCCTCGCCGCTCGACCCGTCCGAGGCGCGTTGCGCCTCGCGGTCCTCGACCTTGACGGTCTCGCCGCGGAACCCGATGTCGGCGATCTGCGGCTGGGCACAGGAGGCCGAGCAACCCGACATGTGCATCCGGACGACCTCGAGGTCATCCGGGGTGTCGATGCGGCGGTCGAGCGCCTTCGCCCACCGGCGAACGCGGTTCTTCGTCTCGATGATGCCGTAGTTGCAGAACTCCGAGCCGGTACAGCCGACGGCGCCGCGGGAGAACGGGCCGGGGTCGGGTCGGTACTTGCGGGCGAACGGCTCGTCCATGAGGTCGCCGACGTTCTCCGCCGGGACGTGCGTGATGAGGAAGTTCTGGTCGGTCGCCAGCCGGATCGTGGACTCGTCGGTGCCGTACTCCCGGGCGGCGCGGGCGGCCTCGGCGAACTCCTCGCCGCCCATCCGGCCCGCGATGACGTTGAACCCGACGTACTTCAGGCCGTCCTGCTTCTGGTCGTGGACGCCGACGTGGTCGCCGGCGTAGCCCTCGGTGAGGTCGGTTCCGCGCGAGCGGAGGTCGACGGTGCAGCGGTCGCGGATGGCCGCCTCGAACGTGTCGGGACCGACCTGTTCGACGAGGTAGCGCATCCGGCAGACGCCGCGGTTGTTCCGGTCGCCGATCTCCTTGAACGTCTGGGCGACGGCGCGGCAGAACTCGACGGCGTCCTCCGGCCGGACGAAGACGTCGAGGTTCGACGCCATCCGCGGCCCGTCCGACAGGCCGCCGCCGACGCGGGCGTGGAAGCCGTAGAGGTCCTCACCGTCGATAGCCTTGCGGGCCGGGACGAGGCCGACGTCGTTGATCTGGGACTGGGCGCAGTCGTGCCGGCAGCCCGTGATGGTCATCTTGAACTTCCGCGGGAGGTTCGCGTACTCCCGGTTCTCGGTGAAGAACTCCGAGACGGCGTCGACGACCGGCTGGGCGTCGAAGCACTCGTGGTCGTCCAGTCCCGCGGCGGGGCAGCCGAGGACGTTCCGGGCGGAGTCCCCACAGCCCTGGATGGTGGTCAGGCCGACGTCGTCGTAGCGGTCCCAGATCTCGGGGACGTCCTCGACCTCGA
>CAZATR010000078.1:0-12357 GCA_964488035.1 uncultured Natronomonas sp. | reverse complement strand
ATCCCGGAGCCGACCAACGAGGGCCAGCGCTACCAGGCGGAGACGCTGTTGAAGATGCAGGGCGCCCGGATCTACGACGACGTCCACGTCTCCGGCCACCTCAGCCAGGAGGGCCACTACGAGATGCTGGACGCCCTCCAGCCCGAGCACGTCATTCCGGCCCATCAGGACATGCAGGGCTTTTCCAGCTACGTGGAGCTGGCGCAAAACGAGGGCTACACGCTCGGTCGGGACCTCCACGTGACGGCCAACGGCAACACGATCCAGCTCGTCGACTAGCGCTTCCGGGTGTCCGCCCAGACCGGTGGGAGTGGTCGACGGCGCCGTCGGGTGTCGACCGTCCGGCCGCGGCACTCCCCGGGTGTGGCGCCGATCGGGATGGCGATGCGACCGATGCGGACGTGACAGCGGGCTGAACGAGGTCGATCTCGGATGCGAGCGGCCGGCCGGGTATCGAGGGCGACGGCGGGGCGGCGCCGGGCCCGACGCGATCGTTCGAGACGACCCGGACGTGGTCCGGTAGTGACGGGGACTGCGGGACCGGGCATGCTGTCTCGCCGGACTCCCGGGAGCGGGCCGTTGGGACGGTTCGACGGCACTGCCGCGTCACGACCCTGCTCGGTCCGTACCGATAGGCCCAACACGTCGGCCGTGGCGGGATGAGATACGGAGGGTAGTGAATGCGGAGAGTGGACCTGCTCGTCTCGTATCGGTCGTGGCTCGGGACCGCGACCGGTGTGTTTACCGTCTGGTATATCGTGTTCCTCCTGCCGGTCAGATCCTATCGGCTCCTCCGTGGACTCGCCGACGTGGGCCACACGGTTGTCCCGCGGTTTCCCTCGGTTTCACCGGCATCGATCCGGGCGATACTCGGTTCGATCGGCACCTATGGCCTGTGGGTGACCGTGGGCTTGTTCTTCGTCGGCCTGGCGCTGTTTATGGCGCAGTCGGATGCGTAGCACCCGTCGCTGTCCGCCCGTTCAGCAGGGGGTCGCGACGGCGTGCTGGTCGGTGGACCCCAACGTTATTCCCACCACCGTGTGGGGTTATCCCAATGGGCGCGCCGCCGGCCGTCAGTGTCGTAATCCCGACGTACGACCGCGCGGCCGTCCTGCCGCGCGCCATCGACAGCGTGCTCGGCCAGACGGTCGAGGACCTCGAACTGCTGGTGGTCGACGACGGGTCGACGGATCGGGCCCCCGACGTCGTGGCCGGCTACGCGGACGACCGGGTCCGGTGTCTGCGCCACGAGCAGAACCGTGGTGCGAGTGCCGCACGGAACAGCGGGATCGAGGCGGCCAGCGGTGACTACGTGGCGTTCCTCGACTCGGACGACGAGTGGCTGGCGGGGAAGCTCGAGACCCAGCTGGCTGTCCTCGAGGCCGCGTCGGACGACGTGGTCGCGGTGTACTGTACCGTGGCGAAGCACCGGCAGGGCTCCATCAAGCAGCTCGGCGAGCGGCTCTTTCCCGAGCGGACTCCGGACGGGGGCCCGGAGTTGCTCGCCCCGGTGCTCGCCAGACGCGGGGCGTTCCATCTCGGGTCGACGCTGCTCGTGCGTCGGGCCGTCGTCGACCACGTGGCATTCGACGAGACGCTCACGGAGCTCGAAGACCTCGACCTCCTGGTCCGACTCCTCCAACGGGGCCGACTGCTGCACGTCCCGGAGACACTCGCGATTCTCCACGAATCCGACTATCCCGAGCCGGAGACGGTCCGGCGGGCACAGGCGACGTTCCTGGCCAAGCACCGGGCGACGATCGCCGATCTGGACGCCGACGGGCGGCGGATCGCCGGCGCCCACGACGTCTACCTGGCGAAGGCCTACCTCCGGAACGGCGCGTTCGGCACCGGCATCCGGTATCTCGCCGGCGCGTCCGTGACGGACACGAGACAGCTGGCCGCCATCGCGTGGTCGCTCCTGGCGGGCCTCACGGCGACCGCCCGGCCCGCGGACTCCTAAACGCGCGGCAGCCGCCCGGGCCGCAGCGGCGCGGTCAGTAGTCTCGTTCCATCAGCTGGATCGCCCAGCTCTCGGGATCGTCGATCCTGACCCCGCCTACCTCCCAGTCACCCCCGACCCCTCGCACGACGAGGTCCGTGGCGTAGGGGAACCGGGGCAAGACGCTGGACGGGACGAACCCCGACCGAAGGAACACGCCGGGATCGAGGCTCGCGGGACACCACGCCGACAGGCGGGCTCGGTCCGCATGGTCCGTCCCGATCGCCTCCAGGATCGCTCGTACCGGCCCGGGGTCGGGGTCGAACGGCACCACCTCCCGGACGACGACGTCGTCGTCCCGTTCGCTGACAACCACACCGGCGGCTACCTCGCCGTCCTGGCGGGCGAGGTACGTGGTGTGGTCGTGGAGCGGGTCCGCCAGCCGCCACCTATAGAACCGCTCGTCCCGCGTGGCGTGGATCCCCCGGGGGACGTGCTGTCGGTACAGTGCCACCAGGCTCTCGCCCGGTGGCTCCGAGCGGCGTTCGACGGCGAACTCCCCCGGCGTCGGATAGACCCGTTCGAGCACGCGCCGGTAGCCGGCGTACGCTTTCAACGCGGTCGTCCGGAGCCACTGGCTCACCCGGGCGGTACCGTCGGGTGGGCGCCCGGCCAGCGGTCGGACGTAGAGCGGGTTCTCGACCTGTCGGCGGCCGGCGTCCAGATAGCCCTGGGTGGCGGCGCTGCTGGGGACGCCGAAGAACAGCTGTTCGCCCTCGTCGAACAGCGCCGTGTCCAGCTCCACCAGCCGTGTGAGCAATCCCTGTCGCCGGTGGTCGGGGTGGACCATGAGATCGCCCGTCTGTACGCCCAGCAGGGTCTCGTCGCCGACGACCATCTCCAGCCCGAAATGGCCCTTGGCCCCCACCACGTCGCCGTCGTGGACGGCGACCAGGACCGGTAACTCCTCGAAGAACGGGTTCGCTTCGTATTTCCAGGCGAACGTGTCGCGGGCTGCGGCGTCGGGCCAGGTATCGAAGACGGTGCGGTGAAGGTCGAGGAACCCGGGGATATCGGCCTCGGTGGCTCGCCGGATGGTGTATCCATCATGCTGGATCGACTCCATCCCGCTTACCACCCCTCCAGCCGTCCGCCATCTGCCGCGTCGATCGTCACGTTGGTGCCGGGATCGTCGCCGTCCATGCTAGTGGTAGCGGACGGCGTTCAGCCGATCACTCAGCGGCGACAACTCCCACCGAATCCGGGCTGGAGGCCCGTGGGCACTCACCCGCGGCAGCCCGTGACGCGGTACCGGCGAGCCGAGGAGGAACGGCTGTGCGGTGACCGAGATCTGGTGGGTCGCCTCGACGTGCTGTCGTGCGTCCTCACTCGTCGCGCCGTGAGGGTAACTGAACGCCGTCGCCGTAATCCCATAGCGGGATTCGAGTCGCTCCGTTGCCCCGACGATTTCCCGGTGCAACGACGCGTGATCGTCGATCCTGTCGAGCCGCGGGTGGGTCAGGGTGTGATTGCCGACGGTGACGAGCGGCTCGTCGGCCAGGGCCGCCACCTGGCTGTCGGTGAGCATGCTGCCGGCCGCGCCACGACCGTGGCGGGCCACGGTCAATTCGGGGTTCCGGTCGCCGACGAGGTCCGGCGAGACGAAGACCGTGGCGGGGACGTCGAACTCGCGGAGCACCGGGAGCGCATCGTGGGAAACCGAGGCCCAGCCATCGTCGAACGTCACCGCCAGCCGACCCGTCCCGTGGCTACCGGCCAGCTCCGCCAGCGTGACGACCTCGTACTCGGTCGCGAGCCACCGCATGTCGGCCCGGAACCGCTCGACGCGCACCTGGCCGAACAGCCCTGCATCGCCATCCCCGAGCCCGTGGTACAGCAGGATCGCGTTCCCACCGCCGGCGACCAGGTCACCGACGCCGGTCCGCGCGTGCAACCCCGCGGCCGCGTCGCGGACCGAATCAAACAGCACGCGGCCAGCGGCCCGGGCAGCGTCGCGGATGCGGTGCGTCATGAAGATGCCAACGCCTCGTTCACCGACGATACAGGCCGGAGCGGTGGCAGTGTAATAACCGTTCCGTCCGCTCGACGGCCTCGAGCGCGTCACCGGCCGCGCCGTGTCGGGTCGCATCCCAGTCGTGGTCCGCATGGAGGACGCCCGTATCCACGAGGACCGTCATCCGTAGGGTATCTCGTCGATGTCGTCTTCGTCGGTCTCGACGCCGGAGCCGATGCGGCCCTCCTGCATCGCGTCCCGTTCGGCCGCCGAGCGGGGCACCGTCGACTCCCGGAACGAGTCGCCGGCCGCCTCGCGGGATCCGTAGGCGTCGTCGATCGGCCGCGTCGACAGCTCCCGTTGGGTGACCTTCCGCCCGGGTCGGAGCCGGATCTCCGCCCGGAGTTCCTCGAGTCGAGCCTCCGGGTCCGCATCGACCTCGACCGCCGTCGCCATACGGGGTGTACCATCCGACACCAAGTATACGTTTCCACCCGCCGTGTCGCCCGGACCGGCGTAATCCCCCGACACACGTGAGCGTGACGGCCCCTCCCGACCACGAGGACCGATAGTGTAGCCCTTATGTCCCCGACCCGCCAAGCCCCGGTGATGGACCCACTCCTCGTGCGGGCGGCCCGGGGCGAACGGACCGACCGGCCCCCGGTGTGGCTGATGCGGCAGGCCGGACGCCACATCCCGGAGTACCGCGAGATCCGCGAGGACTACACGTTCCGCGAGGCCATCGAGACCCCCGAGGTCGCCGAACGCATCACGCTGCTCCCCCGCGATCTGTACGACCCCGACGGGCTCGTCATCTACTCGGACATCCTCACCGTCCTGGAACCGCTCGGGTTCGACTACCACATCGAGTCCGGCGTCGGCCCGGTCGTCGAGGACCCGATCGAGGACCCGGCGGACGTCGACCGGGCGGTCGGGGACGTCGCCGGTGACCTCTCGTTCGTCGGCGGCCTCCTCGACCGCCTCGACGACAGCGTCGCCGACGACACCGCGCTGATCGGGTTCGCCGGCGGCCCGTTCACGCTGTCGTCGTACGCCGTCGCCGGCGGCACCTCCTCCCGGCACGCGCCGGTGCGGCAGTTCCGCGCCGACCATCCCGACGCCTTCGCGACGCTGCTGGAGCGGTTCGCGACCGCCGTCAGACGGTCCCTGGAGTACCAGATCGCGTCGGGTGCCGACGTCGTCCAGCTGTTCGACACCTACGCCAGCCTCCTCCCACCGGCCGAATACGAGGAGCTCGTCCTGCCGCTGCACCGCGAGATCCTCGCCGACCTCGACGTCCCGACCATCGTGTTCGCCCGGAACATGGGCGGCAAGCTCGGCCTGCTGGAGGCGACGGGTGCCGACGTCGTCGGCCTCGACTGGACCGTCGACATGGCCGAGGCCCGCCGCCAGCTCGGCGACACCCCGGTCCAGGGGAACCTCGACCCCTCGCTGTTGTTCGGCAGCCCCGAGGCCGTCCGCGAGCGCACCCGCAGGGTCATCGAGGCGGCGGGCGCCAGCGGCCACATCCTCAACCTCGGGCACGGCGTCCACCGGAACACGCCTGTCGAGAACGTGAAGGCGTTCGTGGAGACGGCGAAGGCTATCGATCGGCCGCTGGAGTCGCCGTAGGCCACGCCTCGTTCCGGTCCTCCGTCCTCGAGGCCGAGACCGCCACAGACATGCAATTCGACTGTCCCGTGGGACGGGTATTTATAAGGGTCGACCGAAATCGCGCGTGTATGGTGGGAAGTAACACGGGTCGGTGGGAATCGCTCGAACGGGGAAGCGCGACGCTGTTTCTCGTCGCCGGCGCGCTGATGATTATCCATACCGGCGTGCACGCCGCGATCGCGTTCACCGACATGACCTACCCGGTACACCACGAGCTGCCGTTCGGTCTCCTCGGCCACATCCTCGCGTTCATCGCACTACTCGGCCTGTATCCACAGTTGGCGGCCCGGAGCCCGAAGCTGGCACGGGCCGGCGCCGGACTGGCGGTGTTCGGCACGATCGGGTGGATCGCCATCGGGACGATGACCCTCTCGGAGGACCTGAACGTCGCCGCGCCCGACTGGCTCGCCGTCTTCGGGCCGCTCACCATCCTGTCGGTGATCTTCGGCTACCTCGTGTTCGCCATCGCCGGGTATCGAACCGAACTCGTCACGCCCCGCACCGCCCTCGCGATCGCGAGCCCGGTGCTCGTCATGGTCTACAACTTGGTCGTCGGACTCACCACGGGTGGGAGTCCGGAGGGCCAGGTCGTCGTCGCCGGCGGGTTCGCCCTGACGCATCTCGCCATCGGCGCTGCGCTCCGGGCGGAAACGTTCCCGGGCGACGATCGGTCGGCCGGTGTCACTGCCGCCGGCTAACCGGCCCCGTCTCGGGGCCCGCCGAGGCGCTATCTCGACGGTGGCTCCACTGATGTGGCCTCGTCCGAGGCTTCGCCGATTTCGGCAGCGACCTGTTGGGCCGCTCGGAGCCGGCTCGGGACGCCGAGCCGACCCGTGTAGTTCGTCACCAGCTCCACGTCATCGGGGAGTTCGACGTCCTCCAGGGCTGCCCAGGAGGTGTCGTAGGCCGGGAGCGCTCGCGGGAGCTTGAGGACCGAAAGCACCTCGGCGTCGGCGCCGGTGACGGCCTCGAACTCCTCGGTGGCGACGGCGCCCAGCGCGTCGTCCGGCCGGTCGACCGCGGCGGGATCGTGCATGCCGCCCATGAACGCGGTGTAGACCCCGTCGCGGTCGAAGAGGCTGTCGTTCCACGTGACGCCGAGCGTCTCCAGCGGTTCGCCGCGCCGCACCTGGTAGCCGAACCCGCGCCGGTCGAGGTCGGCGCGCAGGTACACGAGCGCGAGCGAGTTGTAGGTGAGATCGGCAAGCGGCGCCACGGTGGCCGCCCCGATGTCCTCGAGGACGGTGGCGGCGACGGGGGCCGGGAGGGTGACGACGAGGCGGTCGACGTCGACGGCCCGGTCGCCGGTGTGGACGACGTAGCCGTCACCGGCGTCGGCGTCGGTGACCTGTTCGACGGCAGCGTTCAGGTGGACGTAGGGCTCGTGCTCGCGGTACAGCGCGCGCGGCAGCGTCTGGAGGCCATCCTCGAAGGAGACCGGCGGCGGGACGTCGTCGTCGCCGAGCAGGCGCTCGACGGCGGCCCGCAGCAGCGACCCGCGTTTCTCTTCGAGGGCCATCAGCCGCTCCAGGGAGTACTCGGCGGGCATCTCGGCGGGGTCGGAGCCGTAGATGCCGCCGAACAGCGGCTCGATGACGTTCCGGTAGGCGTCGTCGCCGAACTTCCGGCGGAACGCGTCCGCGGCGCGCTCGTCGGGTCGGACCGGGGCGGTGAGCGGTTCGGCCAGCAGCCGCACCTTCGCCGGCCAGTCGAGCAGGTCCGTGCGGAGGAACGCCGTCGGCGACCGGGGCACCTCCCGCAGGTGGCCGTCGGCGTAGACGTACAGCGGCAGATCGCCGTCGGCTTCGATCAGGCCGTCGCGGAGGTCGAGGTCGTCGACCAGCTCGGCAATGGCGGGGGTGAGGCGGACGCGCTGGGGGCCCCACTCGAGAACTTGGCCGCCGACGCGCTCCGAGCGGACGACGCCGCCGGGCTGGCCGTCGGCCTCGAAGCAGACGGCGTCGATGTCGCGCTGGGCGAGGTAGTGGGTCGCGGCCAGGCCCGTGACGCCGCCGCCGATGACGCCGACCCTCATCGCGAGCGGGGCGCGTTCAGGCAGTACGTGCCTGGGTTGTCACGGCACTGGCAGCGGCGGAGGTTGTAGTAGCCGGGGTCGAAGCCGGCGGTGAACGGCTCGATGAGGTCGGCGAGTGCGGCGCCGAACCGCTCGTCGTCGAACGGGATTGGGACGCGGTGGAACTCGAGGCCCTCGGCCTCGGCCTCCTCGCGGAGTTCGACGTCGAGCTCCGATAGTGTCTCGGACTGCTCGTGCATGAAGCTGATCGGCTCGACGACGACGCGGTGGGCGTCGACGGTCTCGACGACCGTCTCGACGTCGGGCTGGGTCCAGTCGACGTCGCGGTTCTCGTGGTTCTGGTAGCCGAGCTCGTAGTCGTCGACGCCGAGCTGGGCGGCGAGGCTCTCGCAGTACTCCTCGACGTAGGTGACGTACCGGCTCCCCTCGTCGAGGTAGTAGGTGGGTGTGCCGTGGGCGGAGAACACCAGTCGGGTCTCGTCGTCGAGGGTGAGCTCCGCCTCGTCGAGATAGCGGCGGATGTTGTCGGCGCGCAGCCGCGTGTACTCGGGGTGGCGGTGCCAGCCGGTGAGCTCCGAGGTTTCGATGTCCCAGTCGGCCGCCTCGACGGCGGCCTCGAGTTCTTCGAGCGAGATGACCGTCGTCGAGGGGCCACACAGCGGGTAGATCGGAAGCCCGACGAGGTGGTCGACGCCGTCAGCGCGGGCGGCGGCGACGGCGTCCTCGATGAACGGCGCGGTGTACTGCATCCCGAGGTACGTCGTCGCGTCGTAGCCTCGGTCGCGGAGTTCGCGCTCGAGCATCTCCGCCTGGTGGTTCGCGTGGTCCTGCAGCGGCGACCCGCCGATCGCCTCGTACTCCTGGATGAGGCCGGGCGCGCGCCGCTCGGCGAGCTGCTGGGCGCGCTTGCGGGCCTCGGCCTCCGTAGTGTCCCCCTCGATGTCCGCGTTGGCGAAGAAGATCCGTTCGAGGTAGTCCTCCACGACGTCGCGCTCCGGCTCCGCCGGCTCCCCGAAGTTCAGCACGATAACCCCGATCGACATGGCCGAACCTTGGGACACCGCCGGGATAAGTGTTCGAGTATCGGTCCATCATGTGGGATCGCACCCCGGCCGATGGGTTGGCGACAACATCGCCCGGCGGTGAGTACTCTCCCCCGAGCCTGCAACTCAAACGGCCCTGTTGAACCCCTGATTTCTGATAGCTTTGATGTGGCGTGCTGCATACAGGGCGCGGGCCTTGTTTAGACGCTTGAATTCAAGCGAGTGAGCTCTCTGATAGCCGGGTTTGGCCTTGGTCTACGTGGAAAGGGACTCCACGTAAGACCGCTCAATAACACAAATCCGGCTCCACAGCCGGTTTACGGGCGGGCTAGTTTCACCACTACCACGATTTCCCGTTAATACTCTCCATCGTTACCCACTGAAAGCTGGTATAATCCGCCAGTAGAGACGTTCTTGCTCGCGTCTAAACAAGGCCCAGGGCGCGTATCGGCAACCGACTCGGAATGGCGCTCATCATTCGTAGGGGTAGTGCCCACGACCGATTTAAGCGGCCATAACCGAGCGACGTCCACCAGTGATCCCGAGATCGAATCCTCGCTCACTCGGCTACTGTCTGACTCGGCGTCGGAGCGACATTGATCAGCGTCTTGGCAACGAGTATCGCGGCGACAACGCCGAGTCCGGCGCACCCGAAGTACACAGCGTCGAATCCGACACGTGACGCTGCGGGGAGAGCAACCATCGGCCCCAGAATCGATCCGAGGTCGCCGAAGGCGTTGTACGCGCCACCGAGCTTGGCCACGTCCCCCGGCGGACTGATGTCGCCGAGATACGCCTTGAGGACGGGGCCAGCTCCACCCCCACCGGCCGCGGCGACGACGCCACCGGCCACGATACCGACCAGCGTCGGCACCATCGCAACGGTCAGAAAGCCGATGGCCATGACACCCAGCGAGGGGAGGACGAGGGAGATTCGGTCGTCGAACGAGTCAGAATACCGTCCAGCCACCAGGGTCGATCCGGCAGCAGCGAGGGTGACGAGCGCAAGCAAGAAGCCGGTAACGCCCATGTTACCGAGGCCGCCGACCTCAAGTCCGAGATTCGCGGCGAACACCACGACTGTCGTCAGGAAGGCCCTGCTGAGGAAATTCAGGATACCGTTGATCGTTCCGAGGGCGGCTAGGCGACGGTCTGCCCGGACGAGCGCGGGGATGGCGCGGATTCCTCCGTCTGGATCAACCTCCGGCGAACGATCCGGGACGAATGCGAGGATGACCGGCATCGAGGCCAGACTAACCACCCCACCAAGCAGGAACGCCGCACGGATGCCGTATGCGTCCGCGACGATCCCGCCGACGATCAGTCCGATGGGGAACCCGAGTCCGTACGACCCGAGCATGTACCCCAGCCACTGACCACGGTTCTCGGGCGTCGTGATGTCGGTTATCATCGCGTAGCCCCCGACGAGAACCAGCGCGGATCCGAGGCCGGCGACGGCGGCCGAGACGACGAACACGACCGCCGGGTCCAGCGGGACGGGACCGGGGTCCATCCCGAGCGCGTACCCGAAGGGTGCGACGGTCAGGAAGAGGAAGCCGGCGAGCAGCGGCTGGCGGGTCCCGACCCGATCCAGCAGGCTTCCGATGGGGGCGTTGCCCAGCAGTCGGACGCCATCAGCCGTCGAAAGGATGAGCCCGACGACCGCCGACGAGAGTCCGAGGACAAGTTCGAGTCGCGGAATCGCCGGGAAGGAGATCCCACCGGCCACACTGGGAAGGAATACGGCGGCAGCGAAACTCCCGGCGACGTACCGAACGCCCGGATCTCCCCGGTAGGCCGGTAACTGCATCGCCCCCATGTTCAAAATGGCATTATAAAAACGTTCGTCGAGCGGTGATGGGGAAGTTACGACTATTGCGATTCTCATCGTCACCTACAGAGGACCAATCTGCCGGGCCAGTCACCTCCGACCGCGGGTTTGGTTCAGTCAGCGAATCTCCTGGTTCCCTCGGGTCAGTGTGTGGAGCGTGTAGGCGTGGTAGGCGATCCAGCCCGTCAGAACGAGCAAGAACAGCCGCTGGGTGAGACCCTCCCATGGCGTCATCACGCTCATCATAAAGATGGCGAACGAACCGATGGCTAGGACGGCGATGCCAAGGGGGACGAATCCGTTCCGGTGTTTGGGCCACCGGTCCTCGTGATTGAGTCCCCACGACGTGATCGAGATTCCCAGAATAGCCGACGGAAACGTCACGAGGGACGCGAGTACGTGATATCGGGTTGTCGCCGCCTGAAGATCGTTCGGGTCGTACTGGAAAAAGCCAGCCACGATGACTCCGGTTCCAAACACGACGAGGAACGGAACGCCGACCAGGAGTCGCCATCCTCTGTCATTCCAGAGGAAGAGCCCGACTGTGAATATGAGAATGCTCGCCCCAAAGATATAGAAATTGAGTTGCTGGATGACAGCGTATGGGGAACCGACCGCGGCCAACAGGCTGATAGGGTCGCTCACCGCGTCGTATGTGGACCACATGAATCCCAACACGGTGGCACCCACCCACCAGATGCTTATCCCGACGAGACCGACGATACCAGCCCACTGTACCAGCGGGTTCGTTTCCGCCTTGATTCCGGCCGTCTCTCCCGTCTCTGATGCCATAGTGCGGCAAATCCACGTTGGTGAGTTATAGGTAATCTACACGACATTATAGTTGGTTGTTTGATATATTTGCGATGGCGTCAGCCGAGCAGGGTCAATTGGCGACTGGATTTAACCGCCCCTCTAGTGTAGAAGGTCTATGACCACCGACGAGACGGCGGCATCGGGGCTCTCACCGGACGAGGCGTTCGCCCTGGTCGCAGACGAGACGCGCCTGGAGATACTGCGGACACTCAGTGAGACGGATGAACCGCTTTCGTTCTCAACGCTGTTCGAGTGCAACGAGTGCGATGTCTCCTCGAACTTCAGCTACCACCTCGACAAACTCGACGGCCACTTCATCAGTCAGACTGAGATGGGCTACGTCCTCAGGCAGGCGGGTCGCCGAATCGTCGAGGCAGTCATCGCGGGAACGGTGACCGATGACCCCGTCGTTACCCGGGCTCCCACAGACAGGCCGTGTCCCTTCTGTTCGGCGCCTATCGAGGTGAGTTATCAGCAGGAACGAGTCGAGATGTACTGTTCGGAGTGCCCCGGTGCGCTGAGACACGAGGATCCACGGGAGCAACTCGGCACCGATGCCGATACGTTCGGCCATCTCGGGAATATGTCGCTCCCGCCGGCAGGCGTCCACGACCGGACCCCAACGGAGATGCTACAGGCTGCCCAAGCCTGGAAGCACCTAGACGTCATGGCCGACAGTGCCGGCTTCTGCTCGCGCTGTTCTGGTGTCATCGAGCATTCGGTGACCGTCTGTGAGGATCACGACGGAACCGCGGGAATCTGCGACCACTGTGACCGACGATACGCGGTGCTCTTCGAGGTCCACTGTGAGACCTGCCACTACAACAAACGCGGGATCGCTCCCGCCTGCCTGTTGGCAAAGACCGAACTGTTGTCGTTTCTCACCGACCACGGGGGCAACCCCCTCATACCGGACACATTCGACGTGGAGCCAGGAGCGGTGGCGAACTACGAGGAGAACGTTCTCTCGGTAGATCCGTTCAAAGCGGAGTTCACGTTCAC
>CAZATR010000077.1:0-12358 GCA_964488035.1 uncultured Natronomonas sp. | reverse complement strand
GGCGGCGCCGCCCCCACGACCATTCGGTCGCGGGCTGCGCCCGCGACCCGCGCGCCTGCGGCGCGCGGTGAACCGCGTCGGGCGGGTTCTCCGAACCCGCCCTCGCGGATGCTTGCCCGACTATTTATCAGGGAAAGAGCGACCAGACTGCCCGTGCCCTGAGGAGTACCGGCGGTCCGCCGAGGCAGTTGCGCGGAACACGGACCGTCGACAGCGAATGGACTCGACGTGCGTTCCGCCTGCTCGCCCTACTCGCCGCTCCCGGCCTGCCCGAACTCCCCGAGTCGGTTCTCGTACTTCGCCAGCGACGTCTCCAGGGCCGCCTCCGCGTCGACGTCCAGTTCCTCGCAGAGCGCCAGCAGCGCGAACAGTGCGTCCCCGAGCTCGTCGTCGGGGACGGCGACCGAGGACGGGTCGCTCCCGTACTCGGTCGAGGTGCAGACCTCCTTCGCGACCTCCCCGAGTTCCGAGACGGTGTCGAGCAGGCGATAGGCCGCCGGCGCCTCCAGGTCGTTGGCCTCGACGAACGACGCGACGCGGGCTTGGGAGTCCATAGCGGCGAAGGTTCCGGCTCGCCTATAAACGTCCGGCGATCGAACCGGTCGTATGGAGGTCCTCGGCGATCTCGTCGCCCGCGACCGCCGCTCGGACGCCACGGCGCTCCGGGTCCCGGCCGCCGGCCGGTCGTACGACTACCGGCGGTTCATCACGAGCGCCTGGAAGGTCGGGAACTTCCTCCGGCACCTCGGCGTTCGCGGTGGCGACGGCGTCGCCGTCGCCGACGAGCCCGCGCCCGAACCCGTCCTCACCCTGTACGGCGCCGCCTGTCTCGGCGCCGTGGTCCGGTTCGACCCGGCCTCGGCCGAGGAACTCCGAGCACTGGTCGTGCCGACCGCCGACGTCGACGGCGGGGAGTTCGACCCGGCAACGAAGCCGGTGGGCTACGGCGACCCGCCCGCGGATCCCGCGGTGGCCTATTTCGAGCGAGACGTCTGGAGCGAGAACCCGACCGCCCCGCCGGACGTCGTCCGACCCGAGGACCCGCTGTTGCGGACCGACCGTGGCACCTTCAGCCACGCCCGGGTCCTCGAGGCGGTCGCCGCGGTCCTCGACCGCCACGACGTCGGACCCGATACGACCGTGGCGATCGCGGCCGAGGCCTCCTTCGCCCGGCCAGGGACCGTCGCGGCCGGCCTGGTTGCACCGATCCTCGCCGGCGGCACGATCGCGATCGGGGAGGGTGCCGCGGGCGACGTCGTCGTTGGCGGGCCTGACGGCGACGTGAATCCGTCGGCGGTGCTCGGGGAAACCTAAGAAGCTACCGGGCGGGGTCGCTACGCGTCGGTGATGGACGAGGGGCACCGCATCGTCGCCGTGTCGGAGGTCCCGGCGGACTCGACGTTCCTCTGCACCGTCCGGGAAGGGTTCGACGAAAAGGAGGTCATCCTCGTTCGGCTCGACGGCGAAGTCGCGGCCTGACGGAACTTCTGTCCGCACTGGACCGACATCCGGCTCGGTTCCGGGAGCGGCGCCGAGTGCCGCGACGGCGAGGTCGTCTGCACCCGCCACGGCGCGACGTTCGAACCGGTCAGCGGCGAGTGCACCCCGGGCCCTGCGAGGGAGCGTACCTCGAGGAGGTCGAGGTCACGGTCTCTGACGGCGCGGTCTACCTCATCGACGACGAGGACGAGTTCGAGGGCGTCGGGCCGATGAGCGGCCGCGATCTCTCCTCGGGCCGCATCGGGTTCGGCGGCAGCTAGTAGCAGCGGGCCTCGACCCGCTCGTCGTACAGCCGCGCGAGCAGCTCGGTCATCGGGCCGCCGCCGACCGCGATCCCGTCGACCGCCTCGATGGGTCGGACCTCCCAGGTGGTGTTCGTCAGGAACGCCTCGTCGGCCTCGCGGACGGCCGCGAGGTCGTAGCGGCCGGTCTCGACCGGGAACCCCTCCTCGTCCGCGAGGTCGATCACGATCTCGCGCGTGATGCCGGGGAGCAGCGAGCCCTCGGCCGGGGTCTTCAGGACGCCGTCGTCGACGAAGAACAGGTTGCTCGTGGCGCCCTCGGCGACGTTGCCGTCGGGATCACGCATGAGGGCCTCGTCCGGCTGGTGGCCCTCGTTGGCGGCCCGGCGGAGCTCGAGGCGCGCGAGGACGCCGTTGAGGTAGTTGTGGGTCTTCGCGTCGGCCGGCAGCGCCGCGTCGGGGATGCGGCGGGTCCGGACGGACTGGACGACGGCCGGGGCGTCCCAGACCGGGTCGCCGGCGGTGCCGCCGCGCGGGAGTTCACGGGCGTAGACGACGACCGTCGGATCGACGTCGTCGGCCGGCGTCAGCTTCCCGGGCTGGACGCCGCGGCTGATCGAGACGCGGACGTAGGCGTCCGCGAGGTCGTTCGCCTCGAGCGTCTCGGCGACCCGGAGCGCGAGGTCGTCCGGCACGGCGTCGGGCATCCCGAGCGTCTCGCTGGTATCGCGGAGCCGTCGGACGTGTCGGTCCCAGGCGAAGACCTCGCCGCCGTAGGCGCGGCAGGTCTCGAAGGCGGCGTCGCCGTACCGAAAGCCGCGGTCGTCGACGCTGACGACGGCGTCCTCGCGGTCGACGAGGGCGCCGTTTACGTGGTACTGCATCGCTCGCTGAACCCGCAGTTCGTGCGCCCACCGGCGTCGGTGAGGATACTCACGGGCGGAGACCTGGCCCGGGGGTGGAGGCACTGCCGGTGGCAGACGCCCTCGGCGCGGGGACTCCCGGTCATCGCTCGACCGCCTCCAGGGCGAAGGCCGACCGGTCCTCGAAGGCGGCGTCGATGGCGGTGACGAGGGCCCGGCCCTTGTCCAGCGTCTCCTCGTACTCGGCATCGGGGGTCGAATCGTGGACGATGCCGGCGCCGACGCGGAGGTAGTAGGCGTCGTCGTGCCGGACGAGCGTCCGGATGAGGATGTTGAGGGTGGCGCGGTCGTCGAAGCCGAAGACGCCGATCGATCCGGTGTATGGGCCGCGGCGGGTGGTCTCGACCTCCTCGATGATCTCCATGGTCCGCGGTTTTGGCGCGCCGGTGACGGTGCCGCCGGGGGAGACGGCGGCGACGGCGACGGCGATCGAGCAGTCCTCGCGCCGGCGGCCCGCGACGCGACTGACCAGGTGCATGACCTCAGAGTAGCGGTCGACGCGGCGGTACTCGTCGACCGCGACGCTACCGTACTCGCTGACCTTGCCGAGGTCGTTCCGCTCGAGGTCGACGAGCATGGCGTGTTCGGCCCGCTCCTTCTCGTCGTCCAGGAGGTCGGCCTCGAGGTCGGCGTCGGCCTCGGGGGTCTCGCCACGCGGGCGGGTGCCGGCGATGGGTTCGGTGAGGAGGCGGTCGCCGTCGACGTTCAGGAGGAGTTCGGGGCTGGCGCTCACGAGGTCGACGCCGGGGAACTCGACGAGCGCGGAGTACGGCGCCGGGTTGACCCGGCGGAGCGCGGCGTAGGCGGCGACCGGGTGGACGGTGGCGGGCGCCGTGAGCCGCTGGGAGACGTTCGCCTGGAAGGTGTCGCCGTCGCGGACGTATTGCTTGACGGTGCGGACGCGGTCGGCGAACGCCTCGCGGCTGCACTCGGCGGTGAACGTCGCCGGACCGTCCCGTCTCGCGCCGTCGCCGACGGAGCGGTCGCCGGCGACGACGCGGGCGACCAGGTCGCGGGCGCGGCCGACCGCCACATCGTAGGCAGCGTCGGTCGAGTCGTAGGCTTCGAGCCGCGGACAGGCGGTCACGCGGAGGGTGGCCTCGCCGGTCCACGGTTCCCGCCAGGCCGCCATCCGGTCGTATTTCGCTAGCTGGAGCCGCGGAAGCCCGCGGTCGTCGGTCGTGGTGTCCGGGATGGCCTCCAGCTCCCGGGCGACGTCGTAGGAGAGCCAGCCGACCAGGCCGCACGGATACGGGACGTCGCAGGCCCCGCGGCGGAGGATCTCGCCGTCGAGGGCCGTCTGGAGGGCGGACAGCGACGGGGAGCCGTCGTCGCGGTGGACCGCGTCGGGACCGACGGTCACGCGGTCGACGGGATCGGTCGCGAAGTAACCCCAACCCGACTGGCCGCCGGTGGTCTCGAGGAAGACGTCGCCCCCGTCGCCCCGACGGGCGCGGCGGTAGGCCTCGAAGGGGTCGGCGACGCGGACGGAGAGTTCCACCGGGACCCGCGCGGCGGCCGGCGCGTCGGCGGCCGCGGCCCGGAACGTCGCCCGGTCGGTGACGACTCGCATTGCGGGTTGATGGCCGGCGAGCGGTAACGCTCTTGCGGTCTAGCCCGACTCGGCGGCGTCCTGCCAGCGACCGACGCGTTTCGGGGAGAGGTCGGTCGCCTCGGCGACGTCGTCGGGGTCGGCCGAAAGCAGGTCGCCGACGGTCTCGATGCCCGCGTCGTTGAGCCGCTGGGCGTAGGCCGGGCCGATACCGTTGACCTCCTCGACCGGGATGCCCCCGTCTTCGTCGTCCTCGTCGGTCGGGCCGGCGGCCTCGGCCGGTTCCGCGGCCGCCTCGTCCTCGGGTGGTTCCTCCGTCAGCGACCCGGTCGAGGCCGACGAGTCGGTGCCGGCCGCGGCGGAGTCCTCGGGCGTCTCGATGTCCGGCGCCGGTTCGTCGGCCTCGGTCTCGGTGGCAGCCGTGCCGGCGGCCTCGGCCGGTTCCGCGGCGCCGGCGTCGTCGTCGGCCGTGTCCGTGACCGAGCCCGTCGAGGCCGAGGCGTCGGTCCCCGCGGCGGCCGTCTCGTCCGACCCCGGTTCGACGGGAACGTCGGTTCCGTCGGTTCCCTCGGCTGTATCGGGGCTGTCGATTCCGAGTACGGATCGAATCAGCTTGAACACCATATGGTGGAAGGGAGACGGGGCTCGTACTTAAACCACACCACGCGTCCCGCGGCCGGCTACAGCGCGGCCCGGAGCGCGCGGTTCATCGCCTCGATCGGGGCCTCGCGGCCGGTCCAGCGTTCGAACGCCGCGACGCCCTGGAACAGCAGCATCCAGGCGCCGTCGATGGTCGTCGCGCCGGCGTCGTCGGCCTCGCGGAGGAGCCGGGTCTCCAGGGGGGTGTAGACGGCGTCGAGGACGGCGAGGTCACCGTGGAGTGCGGCGCGGGGGACGGGGGTGTCGTCGGTCTCCATCCCGACGCTCGTGGCGTTGACGAGGAGGTCGGCGTCGGCCAGCAGGTCCGCGAGGGCGTCCAGGCCGTGGGCGGTAGCGTCGGTGACCTCGTCGGCGAGGGCGTCGGCCCGGGGCACGGTGCGGTTGGCGATCCGGACGGTGGCGCCGTCGTCGGCGAGCGCGAAGGCGGCGGCCCGGCCCGCACCGCCCGCGCCGACGACGACGGCCGTCCCGTCGATCGGCACGTCGTGATACTCGAACGCGCGCGTGACCCCCTCGGCGTCCGTGTTGTGCCCGGTCGGTTCGCCGTCGAAGTCGATGGTGTTGACGGCGCCGATGCGGTCGGCGAGCGGGTCCGCCTCGACCAGCGGCAGCACCGACTCCTTGAACGGGATGGTGACGTTCAGCCCGCTGACGCCGAGGGCGCTGGCGCCCTCGATCGCGAGCCCGAGCGCCTCCTCGGTTGGCTCGAACGTCACGTAGCGAGCGTCGAGATCGAGCGCCTCGTAGGCCGCCTCGTGCATCGACGGCGACACCGAGTGCTCGACCGGGTTCCCGACGAGGCCGTAGACCTCCATACCGCCGTTGGACGGCCCGCCGGCATAAGGGTTCTCGACGCCGTCCACACGACTCCCGGCGGCGAGGCCAGCACGTCCTCCGGCCGGTTCGACGCAGTGGTAAACCGGATGCCGCGATAGCGAATCCTCGACGGCGCGGCTCGCCCCGACACGAGACGGGCCACGGGGGTCGGCCGGTGGACCCCGCGTCGCCGGTCGAGACCACGGCGGCTTTACCGGCCCGGACCCGACGGGCGGTATGCTCGCGATCGTCGTCTCCCGCGCCGACGAGGCCTCCGAGCACATCGGGGAGCACCTGCTCGACCGCGCGGACTGGACCGAACACGTCGACGAGGCCCGGAGCGACGCCGCCGGGGGCGGGACCTACTACCGGACCGACGGCGCCGAACTCCGGACGTTCGAGGACCTCCACCTGCACCTCGACGGGGCGGCCGCCGCGTTCGACGAGCCGGAGTTGTTGGCGTTCGCCTCCAGACACTCCGGGGAGACGGGGCCGTTGCTGACCGCCCACGCGACCGGGAACTTCGGGCCGTCGGAGTACGGCGGCGGGGCCGGGTCGCTGTCCCGGGCGGCGCCGAACGCGCTCCGGGCGGTCCGGCGGGCGTTCGCCGACCACGCGCCGCCGGGATACGGGGTCGGTATCGAGTGCACCCACCACGGGCCGAGCACCGTTGGCTGCCCGTCGCTGTTCGTGGAACTGGGCAGCGGCGAAGGCGAGTGGGCCGACCCCGAGGGGGCGGCCGCGGTCGCCGACTCGATCCTCGCGCTCCGCGGCGTCGAGCCGACCCACTACCGGACCGTCGTCGGGTTCGGGGGCGGGCACTACGCCCCGAGGTTCGATCGGGTCCTCGCGGAGACGGACTGGCGGGTCGGGCACGTGGCGGCCGACTGGGCGCTGGAGGCGATGGGGGACCCCGAGGCCTCGCGGGCGGTGGTCGCCAAGGCCTTCGCGATGAGCGGCACCGAGTTCGCCCTCGTCGACGGCGACCGTCCCGACCTCGAGGCGGTCGTCGAGGACCTCGGGTACGTGACGGTGTCGGAGACCTGGCTCCGGGAGACCACCGACGTTCCGCTCGAGCTGGTGGAGCGACTCGAAGGGGAGATGGCCGCCATCGACGACGGACTCCGGCTGGGCGACCCGGCCGCGGGCCACGGCGGCGAGTTCGTCACCGCCGACCTGCCGGAGGCGCTGCTGGAGGAGGCCACCGGCGTCGATCGCGAGGCGACGCTCGAGGCGGTCGACGAGGTGGCGCTGGCGTACGGGACCGTCGAGGGCGGGACGGTGGTCGCCGGCCCGGTGGCGCTCGGGGACGCTGCCGACCGCCGGCGGCTCGTTGAGGCACTGGCCGCCCTCCTCGAAGCGAAGTTCGACGCCGTCGAGGTGCGCGAGGAGGCGGTCGTCGCCTCGCGGGAGGCCTTCGATCCCGAGTTGGCCCGGGAGGCGGGCGTGGCGGAGGGTCCGGCGTTCGGCCGGCTCGCCGACGGGGAGCCGGTCGAGGTCGACGGCGAGACGGTCGCGCCCGATGACGTCCGGCGTGCGCGCGAGCAGCGCTTCCCGTTCTGACCCGGATTCGGGCCACATGGACCCGGGGTGGTTTTTATATCGCCGTGTGTGGTTTATTCCTCGGGGCGAATCGCACCCCGGGAGTGGCGTGAAATCGTCTGACGCGCGTCAGACATCGGGGAAAGATACTTTACCCGCGTGCGCAACACCGCCAGGCATAATGGACTCGATTATCGAGGATGCCATTGGCGAAGCCGAAGAGGATGGGGAGACGTCGGCCGGGGAGCCGGCGTCCGCCGGTTCTAACGGCGCCGGGGCCGACGTGAAGGGCTCCGGGACGATGACCGACGAGGAACTCGCGGGCGTCGTCGAGGACCTCGAGACGAACATCACCGTCGTCGGCTGCGGCGGCGCCGGCGGCAACACCATCACCCGGATGTCCGAGGCCGGCATCCACGGGGCCAAACTCGTCGCCGCCAACACCGACGCCCAGCACCTCGCCGACGAGGTCGAGGCCGACACCAAGATCCTCATCGGCCGCCAGCGTACCGGCGGCCGCGGCGCCGGCTCCGTGCCGAAGATCGGCGAGGAGGCCGCCCAGGAGAACCTCGACGACATCTCCCGGCAGATCGACGACTCCGACATGGTGTTCATCACCGCCGGGCTCGGCGGCGGCACCGGCACCGGTAGCGCCCCCGTGGTCGCACAGGCCGCCCAGGACGCCGGCGCGCTCACCATCGCCATCGTCACCATCCCCTTCACCGCCGAGGGCGAGCGGCGCCGCGCCAACGCCGACGCCGGCCTCGAGCGGCTCCGCGCGGTCGCCGACACCGTCATCGTCATCCCGAACGACCGGCTCCTCGACTACGCGCCGAACATGCCGCTGCAGGACGCCTTCAAGATCTGCGACCGCGTCCTGATGCGGTCGGTGAAGGGCATGACGGAACTCATCACCAAGCCCGGCCTCGTCAACGTCGACTTCGCCGACGTCAAGACCATCATGGAGAACGGCGGCGTCGCCATGATCGGGCTCGGCGAGTCCGACTCCGAGAACAAGGCCCAGGACTCCATCCGGTCGGCGCTCCGCTCGCCGCTGCTGGACGTCGAGTTCGACGGCGCCTCGAGCGCCCTCGTGAACGTCGTCGGCGGCCCCGACATGTCCATCGACGAGGCCGAGGGCGTCGTCGAGGAGATCTACGACCGGATCGACCCGGACGCCCGCATCATCTGGGGCGCCTCCGTCGACCAGGAGTTCGACGGCAAGATGGAGACGATGATCGTCGTCACGGGCGTCGACAGCCCGCAGATCTACGGCAAGAGCGAGGTCGAAGCCGAGCGCGCCGCCACCACCTCCGGCGACGACATCGACTACGTCGAGTAACGAACCCGTCGTCGGCGACGACCGACCTCTATTCTACGCCCGGGCCGGCAGTCCATCGGGCGAACCGCCGCGTCGACCGCGTCGAAAGACCCACCACGCCGGCGGGAGTATGAACGCGTGGAACGGGATGGAGTTACCGCTCGACGACATCGACGGGACCATTTCCCCGGCGGAGGCCTTCGCCATCCTCGGCAACGAGAACCGGCTGTCCATCCTTCGGACCCTCTGGGAGGCCGAGGAGCCGTCGCTCTCCTACGCCGAACTCCGCCGGCGCGTCCAGTACGAAGGGGAGGGGAACTTCAGCTACCACCTGAACCGGGTGGTCGACCACTTCGTCCGAAAGACGGACGGGAAGTACGCGCTCCGGTACGCGGGCGAACAGGTGGTTCGCGCGGTGGTGGCGGGGACCCTTACGGCCGACCCGTCGATCGGACCGGCGGTCGTCGACGACTCCTGTCCGTACTGTGGCTCGCCCGTCGAGCTTCGGTATTCCGAGGAGACGTTGACGGTGACCTGCACCGCCTGCGAGGGCGCGGTCGGCGAGCCGTACCCGGAGGGCACGATTCTGAGCTACGGGTTCCCCCCGGCGGGGCTGGTCGGCCGGTCGCCGACCGAGGTCATCGGCGCGGCCCACACCCTCTACGACGGAAAGATACTGCCGATGATGAACGGCGTCTGCCCGGAGTGTGCGGGGACGGTCGACGTCTCCTTCGACATCTGCCGGGACCACGAGACAGCCGACGGGCTCTGTGAGCGCTGCGAGGGCCGGTTCGCCGTCTGGGCGGAGTACCACTGTGACCGGTGCCGCTATCGGCGCCGGTCCGCCGTGTGGTTCGAGGCGCTCAACCACCCTGCCGTCGTCGCGTTCTACCACGAGCACGCCGGCCTCGAGGAGACCGTCCCGTTCCGGAAGCTGACGTCGGACAACGCCCCGCTCGTACGCGACATCACCGAGACGGTGCTGTCGACGGATCCGTATCGGTTCCGGGTCGAAATCCCCGTCGAATCGGCGACGCTCGTGGTCGAACTCGACGAGAGCCTCTCGGTGGTCGCCGTCGACCGGGCGGCCACGTGACGGGTCGCTTACAGTACTCAGTTATCGGAAACCCTTTTTTCGGCAGACGGGCCAGAGACGCCCGGGGCGAACCCGGTGACGGTCCGTCCTGACGGCGGAGGGGGGATGCACCTGTCGGCACGGCGGGCTCCGGTCCGTCCGTGAGCGCGACCGGCCGGCCGTACCGCAGCAGCCGTCCTCGGCTGCTGTAGCATGTAACCAACAGGTAGAAAACCCCCGAGCGGGAACCCTCCGGCATGAACACGCCGAAAGACCTCACGTCCTACATCCGGGTGCTCAAGCTCGCTAGCACGCCGTCGTGGGACGAGTTCTCGAAGGTGTCGGCCATCGCAGGCCTCGGCATCCTGCTGGTCGGCCTGCTGGGCTTTTCCATCTTCGCGATCATGTCGTTCGTGCCGGGAGGGCCCTGATGGGCGTCTACGCCGTCAAGACGACCGCGAGCCAGGAGCGGACCGTCGCGGACATGATCATCAACCGCGAGGAGGCCGACATCCACGCCGCCCTGGCGCCGGACTCGCTGACCAGCTACGTGATGGTCGAGGCCGACGGGCCGGCCGCCATCGAGCGGGCGCTCGAGGACATCCCGCACGCCCGCAACCTCGTGCCCGGCGAGTCCTCGCTGGCGGAGGTCGAGCACTTCCTCAGCCCGAAGCCGGACGTCGAGGGCATCGCCGAAGGCGACATCGTCGAGCTCATCGCCGGCCCGTTCAAGGGCGAGAAGGCCCAGGTCCAGCGGATCGACGAGGGCAAGGACCAGGTCACCGTCGAACTCTACGAGGCGACGGTCCCGATTCCGGTCACCGTCCGCGGCGACCAGATCCGGGTGCTGGACAGCGAGGAGCGCTGAACGCGCTCCTCGGGCAGTTCGAGCGGGCCGCAGGCCCGCGAGAATATTCCGAAGAGCGCTGACGCGCTCCTTGACGTCTCGTTCACTCACTCCGTTCGTTCACGAGACCGGCGAGGAGCGGTGAGCGGGGCGAACCGGTCCTCGGAATCGTCGAGCTGCGAGCGATAGCGAGCCACGAGTCAGCGAGGAGCGCCGAGTTAGGCAGCCGAGCGTTTCTACGAGTCGTCAAGCTCGACATCGAGCCGTTCGACCAGCGCCTCGACGTCCGCGGCAGCGTCGACGGCCTCGCGGACGGCCTCCCGCCGGCGGACGTCGTCGGCGTCGGCGTCGTACTGCTCGAGGTAGTCGACGCGGGAGTGCTCGTCGAAGGCGTGCCGGATTGCGAAGTAGCCGTCCGGCACGGTGGCGTGACAGACCCGACACTCGTGGCGGTCGTGAGCCTCGACCTGGTGGGCCAGGAGGTCCTCGACCGAGTCGGCTCCGAACGCACAGCCGTCGATGGCACACGCCCACATACCGACGACCACGGCGGGCGACGGGTTAGGGTTTGCGTGCGCCCGCAGGTGAATCACAAACCGCTTTACGGCCGGCGGCGGAACGCGGGCCATGGACGAGTTCCGGGTGGATCCCCACGTCAAGGTACTGGACGAGGGGGTGGTCGAGCGGGCGAAGGCGCGCGGTCTCGACGCCGTCGTGTACGCGCCGCACTTCACGCGGCTGCCGGACATCGAGGCGCGGGCCGAACGGTTCTCCGACGACGAGTTGCTGGTGGTGCCAGCCCGGGAGGTGTTCACCGGGAACTGGCGGAACCGCAAGCACGTCCTCGCCGTCGGCCTCGCCGACCCGGTCCCGGACTTCATCACGCTGGAGGCCGCCATGGCGGAGTTCGAGCGGCAGGGGGCGGCCGTGCTGGCGCCGCACCCGGAGTTCGCGACGGTGAGTCTGGCCGGCCACGATATCCGCGCCCACCGCGACCGGCTCCACGGCCTGGAGGTGTACAACCCGAAGCACTTCGGGGTGCACAACGACCGGGCGCGGGAGCTGGCCCGGGAGTTCGAGCTACCGACCTTCGGCTCGTCGTACGCCCACCTCGCGGGCAGCGTCGGCGAGGTCTGGACCGCCTTCGAGGAGCGGTTCGAGACCGCCGCGGCGCTCGTCGAGGCGCTGAAGACGGGCGCGCCGCGGGAGGTCTACCACCGCGACGGCGTCGACCACCGGCTCCGGTGTCTCGCCGAGTTCGGCCACCTGTTCTACGAGAACACCTGGGGAAAGCTCGACCGGCTGTTCCTCTCGGGGACCGAGCCGACCCACCCGAGCCACATCGCTTACGACGGCGCCTTCGCCGACGTCAGCGTCTACTAAAAGATCCGGTTCACCGATATAATCACAAACGCGAATAATCGGTCGAAGCGTCGCTCATGCGTCGGTATTGTACGGTTTCACGATTTGGAACCGGCCATAGGTTTTTTATGATGGAGCGTTGACTTGGTGGTACCATGACAGTCCCGTCCGGCGAGGAGTCGCGGGGTCGCGAGCGGCGCGCCCCCTCGGACCGCCGGACGGCAGGGGCGTCGAGCACCGACCGGGCCCGGGCGTTCGGAGGGGGGTTCTGACGTGACGGACGACGCCGTTGCGGGTGTGGTCCCGCGATTCGATTCCCTCTTCGGACGCTCGGGCGTGCACGTCCAGGACCCGATCGAGGACGTCCAAGCGCAGCTGTACACCGACAGTCCGGTCGAGCCCACCCCCGCCTCGACCGAGGCGTTCGTCTACCCGGTCGACAGCGCCGTGAAGGTGTCCGCGACGCGGATCCGGACGCCGTTCCTGCTGAACGTCTGGGTCCGGGATACCGAGGGGAA
>CAZATR010000076.1:0-12425 GCA_964488035.1 uncultured Natronomonas sp. | reverse complement strand
AAGTGGTACATCGCCGTCGGCGCCGTCCGCGCCGAAGCCTGGCCCGTCGCCGCCGTCGTCTTCCTCTCGACGCTGTTGACCCTCGGCTACGTGGCCCGCCTCCTGGAGCGGATGTACTTCGCACCGCCGAGCGACGTCCCGGACGCCGAGGCAGCGGCGACTGGCGGTGACGCCCCGCCCGCCGGCACCGCGGCGTCCGGTGACCCCGACGCCGTCACGGACGGCGGCGACTTCCCCGACTCCCGCGCCCCGGACGCCGTCTCGGCCGGCATGGTCGCCGTGGTCGTCCTGGCCGCCGTCGCCGTCGTCGCGCTCGGGTTCTCGACGACGGCGTTCGAGACGCTTCTGGACCCGTTCCTGGGAGGTGCCCTGCCGTGACCGAGATCGCCGACCCGCGACCCGTCCTGGCGGTCCTGGTGTCGGTCGCCGGGACGCTCGCCATCCTGGCCGCCCACCGCCGACCGAACCTCCGGGAGGCGGCCACGATGACAACCGCCCTCGCCAAGTTCGGGCTGGTCGCCAGCATGGTCCCCGGCGTGCTGGCCGGCGACGTCTACGTCTGGTCGCTCGGCACCTTCGTCAAGGGCCTCGGCGGCGGCATCGCCTTCGCACTCCACGCGGACCCGCTCGGGCTCCTGTTCGCCGCGCTGTCGAGCCTGCTGTGGATCATCACGTCGCTGTACAGCATCGGGTACATGCGCGGACTCGACGAGCACGGCCAGACCCGGTACTTCGCCGCCTTCGCGATGAGCCTCAGCGCCGCCGTCGGCGTCGCCTTCGCCGCCAACCTCGTCGTGCTGTTCGTGTTCTACGAGGTCCTCACCGTGGCGACGTACCCGCTCGTCGCCCACGACGAGACCACCGAGGCCCGCAACGCCGGCCGGAAGTACCTCGCCTACACCTTCGGCGGCGGCGTCGCAGTGCTGGCCGGCAGCGTCCTCGTCTACTGGCTCACCGGCACCGTCGCCTTCACGCCCGGCGGCATCGAGGGCCTCGCGGCGGCCGACCCGGCGCTCGCCCGCGCCGCCTTCGCGCTGCTCGTCGCAGGCTTCGGCGTGAAGGCCGGCCTGATGCCGTTGCACTCCTGGCTGCCCGACGCGATGGTCGCTCCGACGCCCGTCTCCGGGCTGCTGCACGCCGTCGCCGTCGTCAAGAGCGGCGTGTTCGGCCTCGCTCGCGTCGTCCTCGAGGTCTACGGTCCCGAGACCGTCGCCGACCTCGGCGTCGGGCTCCCGCTCGCCGTCGTCGCCACCGTCACGCTGCTGGCGGCCAGCGTCATCGCGCTCCGGAAGGACCACCTCAAGCAGCGACTCGCCTACTCCACGGTGAGCCAGCTCTCGTACATCGTCCTCGGGCTCGCCATACTCAGCCCGGACGCCATCACCGGCGGGCTGCTCCACATCCCCGCCCACGCGTTCATGAAGCTCACCCTGTTCTTCTGTGCCGGCATCGTCCACGTCGAGACCCACACCGACCACATCAGCGAGATGGCCGGCATCGGCAAGCGGATGCCCGTCACGATGGCGGCCTTCGCCGTCGCCGCCGCCGGCATGGCCGGCATCCCGCTGGTGGCCGGCTTCGTCAGCAAGTTCTACCTGCTCGTCGGCACCGTCTCCACCGGCGACTACGTCTTCGCCGTCGCCCTGCTCGTCTCCGGCGTCCTCAACGTCGCGTACTTCTGGCCCGTCGTCTACACCGCGTTCTTCGAGACGGAGGACGCCCACGACGCCAAGCCGCTCGTCGACGCCCCGATCGGCGGCCGCAGCGACTCGACGCTCGCCCGACCCGACGGCGGCGCCCCGGAGGACGGCGACGACGCTGCGGACGAGTCCGACGCGGACGACGACCGCGACGAGGACGGGCCGGATGTCGACCCCGACGACGTCGGCCGTCCGGACTTCAGCGGCGAGCGCGTCGAGCGGGACTACAGCGAGCCCGCGCCGCTCGTGGACGGCGAGTACGCGGTCGACCGGCACCCCAGCGACCACAACGTGCCCGAGGACGAGGACGGCGAATCGCCAGCCGAGGCCGACGGGCCCGATTCCGACGCCCACGACGCCCACGCGGAGGGCACGCCGCCGGGCGGCTGGGAGCGCCGCGGCTGGGGCGGCGACGAGAGCACCTGGTTCATGCTCGGCCCGATCCTGGCGGCGATGGCCGGGTCGGTCGTCCTCGGGCTGGTCCCGCACGCCGCGGTGTTCCTGGAGCTCGTCGAGGTCATCGTCCGCGCGACGCTCGCGGCGGGGGTGGTCGCCTGATGGTGCTGGACGCGATTCCGCCGTTCGTCCCGGTGCTCGTCGCGGCCGTCGTCGCGGCCGTCGCGCCCCGCCGGGTCGGCCACGCCATCGGGTTCCTCGCGACGGCCGGCGTCGCGGTCGGGTCGCTCCTCGTGCCGTCGGGCACCCACATTCCGCTGCAGCTGTTCGGGTTCGAGACGGTGCTGTACGCCGTCGACGACTTCTCCAGGATGATGGGCGTCATCTTCGGGCTCATCGGCGCCGCCGCGGTCGTCTACGCCCACGCCAGCGAGGCCGACGGCCGGATGACCGCCGCGGCGCTGGGCTACGTCGGCACGAGCCTCGGCGCGGTCTTCGCCGGCGACTGGCTGACGCTCGTGTTCTTCTGGGAGCTGATGGCCGTCACCAGCACGCTCCTGGTGTGGCACTACGGCGGCCGCGCCGTCAGGACGGGCTTCCGGTACGCGATGGCCCACGGCATCGGCGGCAGCCTCGTCCTGGCGGGCGTCGTCTGGCAGTACGCCGCGGAGGGCTCGTTCCTCTTCGGCGCTGGCGGCACCGCCGGCGTCGCCGGCCCGATCGCGCCGGCACTGATGGCCGTGGGCATCGGCGTCAACGTCGGGTTCATCGGGCTGCACACCTGGCTGCCGGACACCTACCCGACCCCCCACGTCGCCGCCAGCGTCTTCCTCTGCGTGTACACCACGAAGACCGGCGTCTACGCGATGTTCCGGGCGTTCCCCGAGGGCCACCTCTGGATCGCCTACATGGGCGGCGCGATGGCCGTCTTCGGCGCCGGGATGGCGCTCCTGCAGGAGGACATGCGCCGGCTGCTGTCGTACCACATCATCTCGCAGGTCGGGTACATGGTCGCCGGCGTCGGTATCGGCACGACGCTGGCGACCGCCGGCGCGTTCGGCCACGTGTTCAACCACATCCTCTACAAGGCGCTGCTGTTCATGTCCATCGGCGTCGTCATCTACCGGACCGGCGTCGAGGACATCACCGAGGTCGGGGGGCTCTGGCGGGTGATGCCCGTCACCTTCGTCGCCTACCTCCTGGGCGCGGCGTCGATCTCGGGCGTTCCCGGCTTCAACGGCTTCGTCAGCAAGGGCATCGTCGTCACCGAGGCCCACCACATGCACCAGATCACGCTCGGCCCCGAGTCGGTGCCGCTCGGCGGCGAGGACCTCCTGTGGTGGCTGCTCATCGTCGGCGGCGTCGGCACGTTCATGTCCTTCATCAAACTGGGCTACTACGTGTTCTTCCACGGCCCGGCGACCATCGAGCCCGACGACGCCCGCCTCGGCCAGGCCGTCCCGATGCTCGCCGTCGGCGGCCTCTGTCTCCTGCTCGGGCTCCTGCCCGGCGTGCTGTTCGACGTCCTGCCGAGCACCGCGACGCTCGCCGAGGGGGCCCACCCCTACACCGCCTCGCACGTCCTCGAGGTCCTCGTCCTCGGCGTCACCGCGCTCGTCGGGTTCTTCGCGCTGAAGGACGCGCTGGCGCGGGCGACGTGGATCCCGGACGTCGACCGCGTCCTCAACCCGGCGATCTTCTACGGCGGGAAGGCCCTCGTCGTGGGCGTAACCGAGACGTGGGCGGCGGTCGACCGCGCCGTCGTCGCCGTCGCCAGGGGTGCCGTGGCCGTCGGATCGGATCCGGGTCGGTACGCCTACCGCACGGCCGACCGGCTCCCGGGTATCGAGGCCGACGCCCGGCCGAACGGCGGGCGGCCCGGGACGCTGGACCTCAGGGTGTCGATGGGGACGAGCGTCTTCCTGGTCGTCGCGGCGTTGACGGCCGCACTGGCCGTGTTGCTACTCTTGTGAACGCCGGCGTCTGGTCGTCCTCCTGCAGGCTCGAGTCGAACGATCGAGGTTCATTAGATGGTATCGGATATCCGGCTGTAACGACCGATACCAAGTTCCGTTCAGTACAGGGGTTCGTTGTTACGGGTGGTTCGGTTACACGTGGCTCGAAAAGAAGGACGCCTTCCGAAGCCCTCGGCCGGGCGGGGTCGACCCTGCTCACGGCTCGCTGCGCTCGCCCTTCGAGTCCACCAGGCACCACACCCGCACCACGGGCCTCCCCAGCCGACGCCCTCACCCTCCCGCGGTTCGGGTTCGGGCTCGGTTCACGGCCCCTGCGGTCGCCGTTCACCATGCGAGGGTCTCGCTGTGCTCGACCTCGCTTCCCTCGCGCGCAGCTTGTCGACCGCCGACCGCCCGGCTCGCGGCGCGCGTGGCGCGAACGGCCGTGAGCGCCACGGCCGTGGCGAACGGCGAGCGCAGCGAGCCGTGAGCCACGCGGAGTCGCTGCGCAGGCCCTATCCGACCGAAGGGAGGATATCCTGCGTGGTTCGAGAGACGCCTGTGGCGTCTCTCGTCATCCCGAAAATCTCCGATTTTCGGAGACAGCGACCGCGAGCCCGCCGAGGGCTTTCCAGGTGGTCTCGACCGCTCACTCAAGAAAACCGGAATCGCTCGGTACGCAAGCAGGTTCTGACGGGTGATTACGTACTTCCGTCCGGACCCGACCCCTGCTCGGCACGGTTGCATTCGCTGTACGGCTCGTGCTCTATACCGCAAGTCCCCACCGCTCGTCGTCGTAGCTCCGGTCGCGCTCGGCGTCGAACCGGTCCTCGATGGCGCGGCCGAGCGCCGCCTTCTCATCGCGGCTGATGCGCGCGAGCTCGTCGGCCTTCGCGACGGCCAGCGGCGGGCCGCGCTCGTGGGCGACGTCCCGGAGCACCTGCATCGTCAGCGCCTCCCGCCGGTCGTCGTCGCGGGTGAACGCGGCCGGCGCCTCCACGCGGAACAGCTGGTCCTCCCGCGGATCGTAGACGCAGCAGAACGTGACCTCGTAGGCCGCCGGGTCGAGCTCGCGCTCGAGGCCGAGGGCGTCCCCCTCGGCCGACAGCGGTTCGTCGACGCCGCCGCGGGAGACGAACCAGTTGGTGAACGTGAGCTGGTCCGTCCGGCGGTCGCCGTCGCCGTCGTCCCGCTCGAGGGCCCGGCGGAAGAACGCGGCGTCGTCGACCCACGGCGCCCGGTGCTCCCGGCGAACCGCCCGCGTGATGGCCGTCGACCCGCCGTTCTTGACGAACCCGACGAGCGGGACGTCCCGCTCGAGGAACGTCTCGACCAGCCCGATGTAGTCCGCGACCACCTCGCGGGGCCGGTGGTCCTCGGCGAGCAAGTCGGCGAGCTCCGGGTGGCGGTCGGTCCAGGCGAGCAGGCCCTTCGGGTAGATGGGGCCGTCGAGGACGAGCAGGTCCTCCACGACGTCGGCCTGCATCGCGGCGTGGCTGACCTCGGCCCGGTACAGTGACAGCGCGTGGACGACGGCCTCCGCGTAGCGGTCGACGCGCGGCGCCTGCCGGATGCGGCCCTTCGAGTAGCCGTCGTCGAAGACCGTCCAGTCGTCCTCGTCGCAGTCGACGGTGGCGTCGTTCGAGTGCACGGTCGCGACCACGGTCCGGGCGCGGTGGAGTTCGAGGTCGGAGGGCACGCCGGCCATCGCGGCCTGGGCGACGTCCAGCACGAGCCCGTTGGTGAACGTGGTCGGGTTGATGGTGCCCGAGTCGAGCCCGTGCTGGGTGGGGAACGGCGCTTTCTGGAGGGCGGCGTCCTCGGCGTCGATGCGTCGGCGGCGGAGCTCCCCGACCGGTTCCAGGATCCGGCGGCCGTCTGCCCACAGCGGGTCGAGGAACTCCTCGTACACCGTGTCGGCGAACTCGCCGTGGTCGGTCGCGTCGACCCGCTGGCTGATCCGGCCGGCCAGCTCGGCGATGCCGTCGAAGTGGACGGGGTCCAGCGTCATGCGCCCACTCCGGCGCTGCCGATGTTAAATGGTCGCCCGGGCGGATCGACTCCGGCGTCGGGTGACCGGGCGGCCCGCAGCCACCGGCCAGTGGCCCGACCGGTCGGTCACGACGGGTCGTCCATCTCGAGGAGGCGCTCGACGGCCTTCTCGGGGTCGTCGTCGCCGAGCGCCGACCGGACGAGCAGGCGACCGCCGAGCACGGCCGGGCTCAACACTGCGTCGGCGCCGGCGCGGCGGAGCTTCGGGACGTTCTCCCGGTCGGTCGCGGCGGCGACGATGCGGAGCTCGGGGTTCAGCTCGCGGGCCGTCAGGATCGACAGGGCGTCCTGGGCGTCGTCGTTCGTCGCCGCGAACAGCGCGGCGGCGCGTTCGACGTGGACGCGCTGCTGTGGCGCCTCGTCGCTCGGGTCGCCGGTGACGACCTCGACGTCCCGCTCGCCGAGCCGTTTTGCGGTCTCAGGGTCGTTCGTGATGACGACCGCGGTGGTGTCGCCGAGGCTCTCGAGGATCGGTTCGGTGAGGTCGCCGTAGCCGGCGATCACGTAGTGGTTCTCCAGCAGGTCGAGTTGTCTGTCGCTCATGTTTCCGAGCGCCGTCGCGAGGCGGGCCTCGATGAGGGGGCCCAGGAGCGTCCCCAGCGCGACGGCGAAGCTGGCGACGCCGGCGAGCAGCACGGACATCGAGAAGAGCCGGCCGGCCTGCGAGGTGGCGACCGTGTCGCCGTAGCCGACCGTCGACGCGGTGACGAGCGTGAAGTAGAAGGCGTCGAGCACGGTGTTCACGCCGCCGAACTCGTCGCGGAGGGCGTAGGTCCCGACGGTGCCGTAGAGCTGGACGCCGACGATGGCCGCCAGCGACGCCAGCTGCGAGAGGGTGAGGTCGAGGTGGTGGTCGAAGTACCGGCGGTTCACCGCGACCGTCGGGATCGACAGTACCGAGAACAGCACCAGGGGCACCGAGAGGACGCTCGACTGCAGGACGCCCTGGGCGGCGCTGACGGGGAGCAACACGATGGCCGACAGCCAGGCCAGCCGGTAGCCACGCCGGAGCCCGTAGGCGCTGAACAGCAGCAGGATGCCGGTCATCGTGCCGGTGAAGCCGGCCGCCCGGGCGGCCGTTGCCGGGACGAACGGCGACAGCGGCGCCCACACCTCCGTGGTCCCGATGTTGACGATGCCGGTGACGAAGGAGAGGACGGCGGCGACGGTGGTCAGGACGACGGCGGCCCTGACGCGGAGGAGCCGACCCGCCGGGGGGCTCCCCCTTGTCGCAGCCATAGCGGAGCCTCGCCGCCGCGTCGAATAAAGCCGACGGTCGGGCGGGGTCCCGCCCGTCGGGAAACGCCGCCTCCGGCCCGTCGGTTGCACCGGCGTCCGGCGGCGGTACTGGTTTATTCGAGGCCCGACAGAACCGCCCATGGCACAGCCCCTCCCGGTCGAGATCCTCTTCGGACTCTACCTGGGGGTCCTCACCGGCGTGCTGCCGGCGCTGGTCTCCTGGGGTCTCGGCTTTCTCGTCCGGTACGTCACGGGGGTCTCGATCCCCGCGTTCGGCGTGGTCGTCCTCGCGCTGGCGCTGGCCGGCATCAACGGCGGGCTGCTGGCGCTGAACGATCCGGCGGTGCTGGCCTCCGGCTTCCGGGTCGTCGTCGCGCTCGTCGTGGTGCTGATGATCTCGCTGTACGCCCACTCGAAGGGCGACAGGATGGGCGCGGAGTTCCCCCGCCGGCTGTCGCTGGCCGGCCTCCGCGAGCGGACGCTCTCGCGGGACGTGATCGACCTCGTTGGCGCCCGCGGCGAGGTCCGCGTCGAGGTCACGGGGGAGGTCCTCGACATGGAGGGGTACCCGCCGCCGACGATGGCCACCCGGGCGGCCATCCGCGACGGCGAGTGGCGGTTCCCCGCCGACCTCCCGCTGTCGGAACTGGAGACCCGGTTCGAGGACCGGCTCCGGACCGAACTCGACCTCGCGGACGTCTCCGCCACCATCGACGAGCACGGCCGCGCGACCGTCGTCGCCGCACCGCCGCTGTCGGGCGTCTCCAAGCGCGTTCCGGTCGGCCGGCGCGCCGTCTCCGTCGAGACGCTCGTCCCGACCGGCATCGCCCGTGGCGACGAGGTCACGCTCGCCGGCGACGGGGTCGCGGTGGACGGCACCGTCGTCGCGGCCCGCTCCGGCGGGGGTGGCGCCGCGGCCCCAGCGTCCGCTGACGGGAGCGGTCCTTCGGGACCCCCGGCGACGGACGGCGGTACGCCGACCGACCCGACGCCGCCGGCCGCGGCGCCGACGACCACCGGCGGCGACGGCCGGCTCACCGTGGCGGTTCCCCGGTCGGACGCCCCGACCGTGCTCGACCTCGAGCGGCCGCGGGTGGTCGTCCGGGCCCGCGGCACCCGCCGCGAGTACGAACTCCTCTCGCTGCTACGCCGGGCCGGCAAGCGGTTCCGGAAGGTGACGGTCCGCCCCACGAGCGGGCTCGTCGGCACGCGCCTCGGCGATGCCGACCTCAGGGCCGCCCACGACGTCGCGGTGCTCGGGGTCAAGCGGCCCGACGGGTGGCTGTTCGCCCCCGACGGCGACGTGGCGCTGGGGGCCGGCGACGAACTGTTCGTCGTGGGCCGCCGGGAGTCGCTCGACGCCTTCGACGGGGTGGTCGCGTGAGCCCCGCTGCCCTCCAGGTGCCGGTCCCCTCGGACCTCGTCGTCGACGCCGCCCGCCTCGTCGCCCTCACGCTCCTGTCGGGCGTGCTGGGCGCGGGCATGGGCGTGCTGCACCGCTGGTACGCCAACGAACGGGTGCCCGACGGGCTGTCGGTCCTGGTGGGACTCGGCGGCGTGGCGGCCTACCTGAACACGGCGGGAGCGCTCGGCGACGTCATCCTGGGCGACCTCGACCTCCTCGCCGTCGAGACGGTGCTGTTCAACGTCGTCGTCTTCGCGGTCGCCGCGGTCGCCGCCGACCTCGGCGGCCGCGCCGGCGACCGCCTCGGCGTCAGCGTCTTCGCCGTCTCCGGCGCCCACAGCGTCGACCGGGACGTCAGCCGCATCGTCAGGACCGTCGGCCGCGTGATCACCGTCGAGCTCCCGGAGGAGATCGGCGACATCGACGGCTACGACCCGGTCGACCCCGCCACCAAGGCGGAGATCGCCGGCCAGCAGCTGGTGTTCCCGCGCGGCCTCACCGTCGAGGCGCTCAGAAACCGGATGGTCGAGCGGCTCCGCACCGACTACGGGGTCGGCCACGTCGACGTCGACCTCGCCGACGACGGCACCGTGGAGTACCTCGCGGTCGGGAGCCGCGCGGCCGGCCTCGGCCCGACCCTGCCGCCCGGCCACGCCGCCGTGACGGTCCGGGCGGACCCGCCGAACGGGGCCAGCCCGGGCGACGCCGTCCAGGTGTGGACCGCCGGCGAGGGGGACCCGACCCGCGTGACGACGGCGGAACTCCGCGGCACCGCCGCCGACGCCGTCACGCTCGCGGTGGACGAGGCCGACCTCGAGCTGCTCGACCCCGAGGCCGCCTACCGGCTGGTGACCCTGCCGGTCGAGCCGCGGGCCGACCGGGAGTTCGCCGCCCAGCTCCGGTCGGCCGCCGAGACGATGGGCGTCGTCACGCTGGCCGCCGGCAGCCCGCTCGCCGGCAGCACCGTCGGCGCGCTCGACCTCGCCGTCGTCGCCGTCCGGCCGGCCGACGGCCCCGTCGAGGCCATCCCGCCCCGCGACCGGGCCCTGGCGGCCGGCGAGACGGTGTACGTCGTCGCACGGCCCGACCGCCTCCGGAAACTGGAGGACGCCACCCGGGCCACCGAACCCGCGCCCGCCGGGTAGCTCCCGGGCCGGGGTGGCCGTGGGTCTGGGGGGCGTGGGTCCGCGAGTAGCCCTCGGTCAGTGGGGTGTGCGTCGCGGGGGTTGGTGTCGGTCGCAGACCCGCTCCGGGTCGCTGGGCACGTGCCGCCGGCGGTGCCGCCGGCGTCGTCGCCGGAGCCGTCAGAGCCAAGCACGTCGCTCCCCGACGCCTCGTATGGCCGACGAGCCCGTCGACCCGAGCGAGATCGGCGAGCGGGACGCGCCGCCCGTCGCGGAGGCGCCCTACAAGATCGTCTTCGAGGCCGACAGGTGCATCGCGGCGGGCAAGTGCGCCGCGGTCTCGGACAACTGGACGATGGAGCTGTCGACCGGCATCGCCCGGCCGGACGTCTACTTCTTCGACGAGGCCGACCTCGCACACAACGTTCGGGCCGCCGGGGTCTGCCCGGCCAAGAAGGGCCGCGGCGTCATCCACGTCGTCGACCGCCGCACCGACGAGGAGATCGCGCCCGACCCCGAGGGCGACGGCTCGCTCTCGGTGGACTGGTGAACGGGCGGGTCGCTCCGGGCGGACGCGTCGAACGGGTTCACAGTGGTCCCGCGATCGGCGTTCCGGTGTGGTTAAACCGCTCCGGGGCGTCGGCCCGGCCATGTCCGAGGTTCCCGAGGGGCCCGTGGACGACGTCACGACGCTCGTCGACAAGAACGGTCTCGTCGAACTGTTCGCCAACCGGGTCCGGGCGCGGGTCCTGGTGACGCTGTTCTACGCCGAGGAACCGCTGACGTCGGCGGCGATCGCCGATCACGCCGGGATCTACGAGAGCGTCACCGTCGAGGCCCTGGAGGCGCTTGCGGCCTTCGACATCCTCGAGGTCGGCGAGGGCGAGGACCCGACCTACGCCATCGACCGGGACGACGAGCTCGTGGCGGAGATCCGGACGCTCGCCGAATCCGCCACGAACCGGCTGTACGACGACGCGGCCTGAGGCCGTCCGCCGCCGGCCGTCGGCTACCGGATCTCGATCGTCGTCTCGTCGGAGAGGCCCGACTCGGCCGGCGTCTCGACGTTGATGGCGGCACTGAGGGTGTACTTGCCCGGCTCCGGTTCGGACCACTCCGTCTCCGCGACCCGGAACAGGCCGTGCCAGGTCCGGTCGAACTCCTTCCACTCGCCGCGGCCGAACTCGAGGACGCCGGGCGCGTCGGTCGGGGTCTCGGGGACGTGGGAGGCCTCGCGGTGGCCGTCGACCGCCCACGTCCACAGCAGCGGCGAGGTCGTCGCAACGCCGATCGGGACCGGCAGCGCGTTCTTCATCCGGACGGTGAACCGCACCGGGTCGCCGACGTCGTAGACGTCCCTCGACGTCGAGACGTCGATCGATATCGCTCGATGGCGGAGCCACGTCGGCACCAGGGCGTCGCTCAGCGACTCGACCGGGAGGGTGCGTGCCGCCCGCGGCGTCCGGTCGTCGTCGCGTTCGCCGGGCCGGAACGGGTCCCCGTCGTCCCGGTCCAGCGCCCCCGACTCGTAGATGCGACGCATCGATACCCCTCGTATGGGCCGCAGCACCGTAGGTCATTCCCTCGCGGCGGCCGGGCGCACGTCGCGATGCCCGAGAGCGCGGCCGCGGCGTTGTTGGCCCGGGTGGTCCGGCGACCGGCGAGAGGCCCGGTCAGTCGTCGGTGGCGGCCGTCGAGCCCGAGCCCGCGTGCTCGTCGGCCGGGTCGACGCTGCCGTCCTCGTAGCGGGGGTCGAACAGGTGGCAGGCCGCCCGCCCGTTCTCGATGTCCCGGAGCTCGGGCTCGTGTTCCCGGCACGGCGTCACGAACACCTCGCCGAGGCGGTCGGCGGCCGTCCCGTACTCCTCGCGGGCGACCGACTCCAGCGCGTCGGCGAGCACCTGCTCGGCGGCGGGGTCCGTCAGCGTTTCGGGGACGTCGTACTCGTCCCGGATGGCGGCGGCGACCGCCCGCGGGTCGTCATCGTCGCGGTTGGCGTCGACGGTGCCGAAGTCGACGTCCTCCCGCTCGATGCGCTCCTGGAGCTCCAGGACGGCCCGCCACTCGCCCCCCTCGAAGTCGTAGTCCTTCGGCGGGATGACGTGCGGACAACGCGTGTGGAACTTGCAGCCCTCGGGCGGGTCGATCGGCGACGGTACGGAGCCCTCGAGGATGATGCGATCGGCCTCCCAGTTCGGGTCCGGTTCGGGGATCGCCGACAGCAGCGCCTCCGTGTAGGGGTGCTGGGGCGCCGAGAACAGCTCCTCGGGCGTCCCGATCTCCGCGATCTCCCCGAGGTACATCACCGCGATGCGGTCGGCGATGTGCTCGACGACCGAGAGGTCGTGGGCGATGAACAGATACGAGAGCCCGTACTCGTCCTGGAGGTCCTCGAGCAGGTTGAGGATCTGTGCCTGCACGGAGACGTCCAGCGCCGAGACGGGCTCGTCGCAGACGATGAACTCCGGGTCGACCGCCAGCGCGCGGGCGATCCCGATCCGCTGGAGCTGGCCGCCGGAGAACTCGTGGGGGTACCGGTTGGCGTGGCTGGCGT
>CAZATR010000075.1:0-12536 GCA_964488035.1 uncultured Natronomonas sp. | reverse complement strand
ACTTCCTCTACGTCGTGAACACCGCCAGCTTCGCGAACCTCCCGATGGAGACCTCCTGGGAGAGCGTCACGTCGATGCTGCGCGAGGAGGGCGAATCGGCGCTGCAGGCCGCCGAGGACCGCGCCGTCGCCGACGACGCCGTCACCACCATCGCCGAGGGCCCGCCGAGCCGCGAGATCGTCGCCTACGCCCGGGAATCCGACTGCGACCTCATCGTGATGGGCACCCACGGCCGCGGCGGCCTCAACCGCCTCCTCCTCGGCAGCGTCGCCGAACGCGTCGTTCGGTCCTCGGAGGTCCCGGTGTTGACCGTCCGCGTGGGGGAGGCCGGCCGCGAGCGCGACGCCCCGTCCGAGGAACGGCCAACGCCCCCGGACCCCGCCGTCTCCGAAGCGCTCGAATAGAACCGGCCGGTCGGGCTCGCTTAGACCGGTCGTAGGTGCTCGCAGTCGCCCGCCGACACCCGTTTCTCGCCGTCGTCCGTCTCGACGACGAGGGTGCCCGGGAACTCGACGTCGACGGCCTCACCGACGACCTCGCCGCCCGGCGTCTCGACCCGCACGCGCTTGCCCAGCGTCCCCGCCAGGTCCTGCCACGCGGGCAGCACGGACTCGGGGTTCGACCGGAGGTCGTGGAACCGCTCCAGGACGTCGCGGGTGAGGTCCGCTCGGTCGACGTCGCCGACCTGTTCGCGGATCGTCGTCGCGGTCTCGGGCACGTCTGCGGCGTCGACGTTGGCGTTCAGCCCGACGCCGACCACGACCCAGGACACGCGGTCGGCCTCGCCCTCCATCTCCGTCAGGATGCCGGCGAGCTTCCGCTCGACGTCGCCCTCGCCGACGAGGACGTCGTTCGGCCACTTGATCGAGGCGTCGACGCCGCACTCGCGGACCGCCTCCGTCGTCGCGACCGCGGCCGCCAGGGTGTACACCGGGACCTGCGCGGGCGGGAGGTCCGGCCGGCAGACGGCGCTCAGCCAGACGCCGCCCGACGGGGCCGCCCACGCGCGGTCCAGCCGCCCGCGGCCGCCGGTCTGCTCGTCGGCCAGCACGACGACGTCCGCGGCGCCCTCGCCGGCCAGGTCGCGGGCCCGGTCGTTGGTGCTCCCGATGCTGTCGTGGTACTCGACGTCGAACGGGGCCTCGAGGCCGAACTCGACGGCCGCGCCGCCGAACTCCGGGACGGTGGTCAGCTCGTAGCCAGCCTCGCGACTCTCGATTTCGAAGCCGGCCTCCCGGAGCGCCTCGACGTGCTTCCAGACCGCCGCCCGGGAGACGCCGAGGTCGTCGGCGAGCGCCGGGCCGGTGACCGGGCCGTCGGCCAGCCCCTCGAGCACCCGCTTGCGCGTTGCCTGCATACGCGGGGCGTTTCGCGGCCAGCGGCATAAGCGGTCCCGATACGGGTCCCGCTGGCGGGCCGCCGCAGCCGGCAGCACCGACGGCCGCGACGCCGACCGACGAACTGAAATAGCGAGGATGGCGGTCGGGGCGCGTTACAGCCGCTCGACGATGGTCGCGATGCCCTGGCCGAACCCGATACACATCGTGCTGAGGCCGTAGCGGCCGTCGCACTCCTCGAGCTGGTAGGGCAGCTTCCCGACGAGCGCCGAGCCGGTGGCGCCGAGCGGGTGGCCGTGGGCGACGGCGCCGCCCCAGACGTTGGTCCTCTCCCAGTCGGCGCCGGTCTCCTCGAGCCAGGCGGCGACGACGCTGGCGAACGCCTCGTTGACCTCGAAGCGGTCGATGTCGTCGACCGACATGTCGTTGTCCTCGAGGATCTCCTGTGTGGCCGGGATCGGGCCCTTCAGCATCGTGACGGGGTCGACGCCGACGACGTGGGTGTCGACGATCCGCGCCATCGGGTCCCAGCCGTGCTCCTCGGCGGCGTCCTCGCTCGTGACCAGGAGCGCCCCGGAGCCGTCGACGATGCCGGAGGAGTTGCCGGCGTGGTGGACGCCGTCGCCCTCCGCGCGGAAGGACAGCGGGAGGTTCGACAGCGTCTCGACGTCCGTGCTCGGCCGGGGGTGTTCGTCCTCCTCGACGAGGACGTCCTCGCCGTCGAGGTCGGTGTCGACGGGGACGACCTGGTCGTCGTACTTCCCGGCCTCGGCGGCCTCGCCCCACCGGGACTGGGACTCGGCGGCGAGTTCGTCGAGGTACTCACGGGAGAAGCCGTACTCCTCGGCGATGCGCTCGGCGCCCTCGCCCTGCGTGGTGAGCTCGTCGAAGTACTCGAAGTAGGTGTCCGTGACGCTCTGGCCGTCCGAGCCCATCGGAACGCGTGTCATGTGCTCGACGCCGCCGGCGATGACGACGTCGTGGTAGCCCGCGGCGACCTGGCCGGCGGCGAAGTTGATCGCCTGCTGGCCGGAGCCGCACATCCGGTTCAGCTGGACGCCGGGGACGCCGTCGCCCCAGCCGGCGACCATCGGGGCGAGCCGCGCGATGTTGAGTCCCTGCTCGTCCACGGGCGTGACGCAGCCGTAGACGACGTCCTCGATGGTCTCGGGATCGAAGCCGTTGCGCTCCCGGAGCGCGGTCAGCGGCTCGGCGGCGAGGTCCTGCGGGTGCGTGTCGCTGAAGGAGCCGTCCCGCTTCCCGAACGGCGTGCGGACGGCGTCGACGATGACTGGCGTGCTCATGGGACGTACTCACCAAGGGAAAGCCCGCCCTTGGGCGTTGCGGTGCGCATTAGAGGGAGTTTAATGGCGTCAACCGGACGAGACGCCGACCCCTGGTCGAGTGTAGCGACCGGTCGTTCGAGGGCCGGTCGCCGCGGGCCGGGACCGGTAACTTACAATACCCGGGGCGGTCAACCACGACGCGTGAGCCTCGCAGTGGAACGGGACTGTCCGGAGTGCGGGACGCCGCGGGAGTTCTACCGCGCCGCGAGCACCCGCCTCGCGCTCGGTGAGAAGCGGAAGTGGCACTGTCCCGAGTGCGACTACGGCTTCGTCACCATCGACGGCATCGACACGAGCGCCTAGTAGGTCAGCAGGTCGTGCAGCCAGCCGCGGACGCCGGGTCGTCCGACGTGGTCCGGGCGCGTGACGTCGGTCGATCCCCAGCGGTCCAGTTCGACGACGACGTCGTAGCGGAGGCGCCGCGACCGGGTGTCGCGACCCGCGTCGGTCCCGACCGGAACCGGCGCGGTGACCACGCGCCGTTCCCGGAGCTCCACGAGGCGGCCGCCGTCCTTCGAGATGACCAGCCGGACCCGGCTCGGCCCGTGGACCGCCTCGACGTGCGGCATCCGCCGGACGAGGTAGGTCTCCGCACCGTCGACGCCGAGGACGAGCCGGTCCGGCGTCTCCTCGACGACCCGCCAGTCGGCCGCCGAGGCGTCCGGGAGCAGGACGTGACCGAGGTGGGCGAGGCGGTAGGCGGGCTGGCCGCCGGACGCCGTCTCCGGTGGTGCAACCGAGCCGTTCGGAACCGCGTCCGCGTCGGCGACGTCGGCGGCGTCGCCGTAGCCGATGGCGGTCTGGGCGTCGGAGGCGTACACGACCGTCCAGCGGCCGGGGTCGTCGTTCACGTAGCCGTGGAAGGTGTGGTGGACGTAGCCGGTGCCGGGATCGCCGCGGGAGGACTCGGGGACCGCGTAGCTGGCGAGGTACTGCTTGTCGCCGTAGTCGTAGGCGTCGAGGTACCGGCCGACGAGGGTCCGTTCGCCGGTGTCGGGGTCGACGCGGTGGACCCGCGTCCGGGCCCGGTGCTCGAGTTCGAGCGTGTCCGTCCGGGCGTCCGCGACGATCGTCGAGGGCTCGTCATCGGGGTCCAGGGGCGGACGGTCGTGGGGCGCGTAGACGTCGGCGACGCGGACCGCCGCGACGCCCGTCGCCAGTGCGAGGAGACAACAGCCGGCGAGGACGAGGCCGACCGCCAGTCGGCGACGGTTCACGGCGTCTCACTCCCCTGCGGCGGGAACTCGTACTGCGAGAGGACCGTCGCGGAGTCGCCGTCCGGCGTCCCGTAGACCACCCGGAGGGGCTCGCGGCTCACGGGCCGGACCGCGATCGCGTCGCCGGGTTCCAGCGGCGGGGCCGACCGCGGATCCGTGCCGCCGACCCACGTGACTCGCAGGTCGTCGTCACCGGTCGGATCGGTCTGGCGGATGCGGACCGTGCCGAGGTCGTCGGCCTCGATGGGGTGCCCGGCCGCGACCTGGATTTCGAGCCCGTCCGGGCTGCGGTCGAAGGCGTGGCGTTGCTGTGGGTAGCCCCAGCCGTCGGACGGCGTCGGCGGCGGCCGCTCCGGCAGCACCGCCGTACAGCCGCTCGCCGCCGCGACGGCCAGGAGGAGGGCCCGGCGGCGCATGCCGTGGCGTTCCGCGGCGGGATAGATGAAACCTCGCCCGATGTCGGCCGGTCGAACCGGGGCGGCGGACGGTCCCGGTTCCGCGGCGGCTCGCCAACGTTTATCGGGGGAGGCCACCTGCGGGCCGACATGGAACCCGGACTCCTCCTGCCGCCCGCCGACGTGATGAACCCGGTCGGGATCGCGACGACGGCCGAGCGCCTGGGGTACGGCTCGGTGTGGCTGCCGGAGCTGTGGGGCAGCGACGCGTTCGTCCAGCTCGGGGTGCTCGCCCGCGAGACCGAGTCGGTCGCCGTCGGGACGGCGATCACGAACGTGTTCTCGCGGTCGCCGGCCGCCATCGCGATGGCCGCCGCGACCGTCGACCGGTTCGCCGACGGCCGGATGCGGCTCGGCACCGGCGTGAGCACGCCGAAGGTCGTCACCGACCTCCACGGCCAGCCGTACGAGCGGCCCGTCCGGCGCGCCCACGAGACCATCGAACTCGTCAAGCGGTACCTCGCCGACGACGAGGAGCCGGTCAGCTACGACGGGGAGCTGTTCCAGGTTCGGGATTTCGACCCGCTCGGCGCCGAGGTCCCGGTGTTCCACGCCGCCCTCGGGGCGGCGAACCGGCGCGTGGTCGGCCGCGTCGCCGACGGTTGGATCCCCCACATGCTCCCGTTTTCGGAACTCGAGGCCGCCTTCGAGACCATCGAACGGACCGCTGTCGGGGTCGACCGGGACCCGGGCGACATCACCGTCGCCCCGTACGTCCCCGCCGCCGTGAGCGACGACCCGGCGGCGGCCCGGGACGCCATCCGGAGCCACGTCGCCCACTACGTCGGCAGCGGCGAGGGGTACCGCAACGCCGTCGGCCGGGGGTTCCCCGAGGCGGCCGACGAGGTCGCATCGTTGTGGCAGTCCGGCGCCCGCGACGACGCCCGCGCCGCCGTCACCGACGCGATGGTGGCCGACCTCGGCGTCGCCGGCACGCCCGAGGTGGCGCGGGACCAGCTCGCCGCCCTCGAGGCCGACCTGGTCGACGTCCCTATCGTCACGGTCCCGAGGACGGCGACCGACATGGCGCTGGAGACGATCGACGCGCTCGCCCCGGAGTAGCCGGCTGTCGACGGGGCCGATCCCGACCAGCCGGTCGTTCAGACGTCGTCGAGCGCCTGCCAGGAGAGCCGCGGGTTCCGCGCGGCGGCGACCTGGTCGATCCGGCGGGCGGCGGTCCGTTCGGGCGCCGCGGCGAGCGTCGCGTCGTCGTCTCCCCGGGCGGCGTTGAACGCGGCGGCGAGCTGGTCCAGCGTCCGCCTGGTCTCGACCTCGGTGGGTTCGGTCATCAGCGCCTCGTCGACGATCTCCGGCCACTTCGTCGTGGGCGGGTGGACGCCGTAGTCGAGCATCCGCTTTGCGACGTCGGCGGCGTCCTGGTCGCCGGCGCTGGCGACGAACTCGTGGTGGAACGGCCCGAACGGCACCTCGTAGTCGACCCGTTCGGCCAGGTAGTTCGCGTTCAGCACCGCTTTCGCGCTCGCGTCGGCCAGTCCCGCGTCGCCGAGCCGGGCGATGTAGGCGTAGGTCTTGACGAGGACGAGCCAGTTGCCCTCGTACCCGTGGACCTTGCCGATGGAGTGCTCCGGGGTGTAGCGCTCGAAACCACCATCCGACTCGTCTCGCGGGCGCTGCCCGCTCGACCCGTCCGCGTCGCTCCGCGACGCGCGCCTGACGTGCGGGTCGGGGAGGAACGGCGCGAGCTCGTCGGTGACGCCGACGGGGCCGGCGCCGGGGCCGCCGCCGCCGTGCGGGGTGGCGAACGTCTTGTGGACGTTGTAGTGCATCACGTCGAACCCCATGTCGCCCGGGCGGGCCCGCCCGAGCAGGGCGTTCAGGTTCGCGCCGTCGTAGTACAGCAGGCCGCCGACGTCGTGGACCATGTCGGCGATCTCGCGGATGTCGCGCTCGAACAGCCCGAGCGTGTTCGGATTGGTGAGCATCAGAGCCGCGGTTTCCCCGGAGAGCGCCGCGTCGAGCGCCTCGAGGTCCACGCGGCCGTCGTCGCCGCTCGGCAGCGTCACGACGTCGTAGCCCGCCATCGCGGCCGACGCGAAGTTCGTGCCGTGGGCGGAGTCCGGGACGACGACCTCGCTGCGGGCGTCGTCGTTGGCGCGGTGGTACGCGCGGGCGATGAGGATGCCGGCGAACTCGCCGGCCGCCCCGGCGGGCGGCTGGAGCGTGACCGCGTCCATCCCGCCGATGCGGCCGAGGTAGTCCTGGAGCTCGTACTGCAGCCGGAGGGTGCCCTGGACGGACGCACACGAGCGGTCCGGATGGACGAGGCCGGCCCCGTTGACCGCGACGTCCTCGGTGAACTTCGGGTTGTACTTCATCGTACACGACCCGAGCGGGAAGGGTCCGGACTCGACGCCGTAGTTCATCTCCGAGAGCCGCGTGTAGTGGCGGGCCAGCTCCGGCTCGGTGAGCGCCGGCAGCTCGAGGGTGTCCCGCGTCAGCTCGTCCGGCAGCGGCGACTCCACCGCGACGGTCTCGGTGTTCTTCTCCGCGAGCAGCGGCTCGTACGTCTCCGCGTCCTCGGTCCAGCGCGCCTGGTCGAAGGTGAGCGTCGTCTCGCCCCCGTCGTCCTCGCCCGGCTTCGTGGACTGGTCGTCGGCCGGCTCGGGGGACCCGTCGGCGTCGGTCATCGTGCGGCCTCCCGGAGCGCACCGACGAAGCCATCCTGGGCGGCCGCGTTGGTCTCGGTCACGCAGATCTGGATCTCGTGGTCGCCGACGACGTGGACGGCGTAGCCGTCGGCCTCGAGGGCCTCGGCGACCGCTGCGGCGGGCTGGTCGGTGCGTGCGACGAACTCCCGGACGTGGTACCGGTCGTGGACCGGCGCCTGGACGCCGGCGAGGTCGTCGACGCGGGCCGCCAGATCCCGCGTGCGGGTGACGCAGTCGTTGGCGACCTCGACGAGGCCGTCGGGGCCGAGCCAGGCGGCGTGCATCGCGACCCGTAGCGCGACCCACGCCTGGTTCGTGCAGATGTTCGAGGTCGCCCGCTCCCGTCGGATGTGCTGTTCGCGGGTCTGCAGCGTCAACGTGTAGGCCCGCCGGCCGGTGTCGTCGTCCGCGGCGCCGACGAGCCGGCCGGGGACCTGTCGCAGGAAGTCCTCGCGGCAGGCGAACAGACCGACGCCGAAGCCGTACGCCGTCGGGACGCCGAGCGAGGCCGCGTCGCCGACGACGACGTCGGCGCCGACGCCGGCCGGCTCCTCGAGGGTCGACAGCGCCACGGGGTCGGAGCCCAGCACGAACAGCGCGTCGACGTCGTCGGCCACGGCGCCGACCGCCCCGAGGTGCTCCTCGATGGCGCCGCGGACCGTCGGGTTCTCGGCGTAGACGAGCAGCGTCTCGTCGTCGACCGTCGCCTCGAGGGCGTCGACGTCGACGTTCCCGTCGGCCATCGGGTAGGCCTCGACGGTCGGGTCGTGGCCGGCGACGTAGTTCTCGAGGGTCCGGCGCCGGCCGTCGCGGAGGTGCTCGGGGACGAGTACGCGGTGGCCGTCGGCCTCGCGGACGCGGGTGGCCAGCGTCGCGGCCTCGCCGAGCGCCGTCGCCGCGTCGTACATCGAGCAGTTGGCGACCCCGAGCCCGGTCAGCTCGACGAGCATCGACTGGTACTCGAACAGCGCCTGCAGGAAGCCCTGGGCGACCTCGGGCTGGTACTGGGTGTAGCTCGTGAGGAACTCCGAGCGGTCCGCGAGGTGGTCGACCATCGACGGCACGTAGTGGGCGTAGTGGCCGCGGCCGAGGAACTCCGCGAGGTCGTCGTTCGCCCCGAGGGTCCGGTCGACCTCGGCCCGGACCGCGCGTTCGCTCCGGGCCTCGATGCCGAACTCGCCGTCGAACCGGACCGGTTCGGGGATGTCGAACAGCGCCGACAGGTCCTCGGCTCCGACCGCGGCGAGCATCGCCTCGGTGTCGGCCTCGGTGTGGGGCGCGTAGGGGCTGCCGTGAGCTGTCATGGGAGCGTGGATGTCGAACGGGTTGCGCGCCATCGGTAATGAGAGCCCCGGTTCCCGAGCAACGCGGCCCCGATCTCGCCACCCGCGGACGGCCCCTGTGGCCGGGACGCGGATTCCGGTTCACGGCCGTCGACGCCCGGCGTGCAGATTTAAGTGAGTGCGTGGGGACCGCTCCCCCATGACGACGTACCTGGCGGCGACCGACGACGAAACCACGAGCAAGCGGCTCAGGCGATACCTGGTCGACCGCGCGACCGACGCGGACACCGTCTACATCGTCAACTCCCAGCGCGGCGGCGACCGGACCACCGACCGGGACGCCATCGACGGCGAGGACGCCATGGCGACGCTGGCCGAGGGGCTGCCGAACACCGACACCCACCAGCTCGTCCGGGGCAACGACCCGGCCACCGACATCAAGAAGTTCGCCGCCAAGCACGACGTCGACGAGATCGTCATCGGCGTCCGGCAACGGAGCCGGACCGGCAAGATAGTGTTCGGCTCCACCGCACAGGAAGTGCTGCTGTCGGCAGATATACCCGTCGTCGCCGTCCCACTAGACGCATGAGCGCTGACGAACTCGAGACCGCACTCGATCGGCTCCGCACCGCCCGCGACGCCGTCGACGGCGACGCCGAGGAACGCCTGGACACCCTCGTCGGGAAGGTCGAACGGGCCGTCGACGCCGGCCGCACCCTCGACCACGGCGCGCTGGCGCGCATCACCCGGACGCTCGAGGAGGTCGCCGAGGGCACCGACGACGACACCGCCGCCAAACTGATGGACGCGAAGGCGGCCGTCTCGACGTACCGCGAGGGCGTCCCCGGGGCCTGACGGCACCGCGACGACTCGCCGGATCCCCGAACGCCGGCCGGTTCAGTCCTCGAACTCCGGCGCGCCCTCGGCGAGCAGTTCCTCCGCGAGGATCGGGACGAACGTCCCGATGTCGGTGACCATGCCGACGGCCTGCGCCGATCCCCGGTCGAGCAGTTGCGTCACGGTCGCGGGGTCGATGTCGACACAGACGACGCGGGTCGTCGACGGCAGGCAGTTCCCGACCGCGACCGAGTGCAGAAGCGTCGACAGCATCAGTACCATGTCGGCATCGTGGGCCTGCTCGCGGATGGCGTTCTGCGCCTCGATGGCGTCCGTGATGGTGTCCGGGAGCGGCCCGTCGTCGCGTATCGAGCCCGCGATGACGTAGGGGACGTCGTTGGCGACGCACTGGTACATCACGCCGGAGTCCAGCTGGCCCGCCTCGACGGCCTCCTCGATGCCGCCCGCGCGGATGATCTCGCTGATGGCGTAGATGTGGTGCTTGTGGCCGTGGCGGGCGTGGTCGAGCGTCTCGGTGTTCACGCCCAGCGAGGTCCCGTAGAGGTCCCGCTCGATGTCGTGGACGGCGAACCCGTTCCCGATGGAGAGCGCGTCGACGTAGCCGCCCTCGACCAGCCGCGCGAGGTCCTCCCGGGCGCCGGAGTGGATGACCGCGGGGCCCGCGACGACGAGGACGGTGCCGCCCTCGGCCCTCGTCTCCTCGATGGCGCCGGCGATCTGCTCGATGGTCGACTCCGAGGGCCGCTCGGCCGAGACGCCACCCTGCATGAAACCGAAGGCGCCCTCCTGGCCGCGGGGCCGCTCGGGCGGCTGCACCCGGATGCCGGATTCGCCGGTGACGACGCGGTCGCCCGCCTCGACCGCGTTGAGCGTCTTCGTGTACGCGCGAACTTCACCGGCCTCCCCGGATTCCTCCACGACGACGGCACAGTCCATCTCGATGCGCTCGACGTCGATCCACTCGCCGTCGTACCGGATCTGCGTCGGGTGGTTCGTCGTCGAGTAGAAGCCCTGCGGGACGACCTGGTCGTCGGGCGCGGGTTCGAGCCGGGCGTCCGAGGGGTCGGCCGGGTTGGCGCCCTGCTGGTGGAGGTCGTGGACGATCCCCTGGAGGTCCTCCTCGGTGTCGGCGGTCACCAGCAGGCGGGCGTACGACTCCTCGTCCTTCCGGCGACCGATGGAGAACTCCTCGACGTCGAAGGAGCCGCCGTGGTCCATGACGATGCCGAAGGCCGCCTGCATCATCCCCGAGTCGATGATGTGGCCCTCCAGTTCGACGACGCGGGAGACGCTCATGGCGCCGACGACGTGGCCGCCGGATAAGACGATTGTGGGTCCCCGACGCGGCCCACGCCCCGGACCCGGTCGACGCCGGAGCCACCGGAGAGGACGGCTGACACCTCGGTTTGGGTCGGTGCATGAACGAAATTGGGTAAATCCCTATCAATTGCTACCCGGAAGTCGCACCCATGGCAGGTGCCACAACGACGCGAACGGACGTACAGACCGGCAGCGGCCAGCAGAAGACCATCGCCCTCGTGTTCGGGGCCGTCTTCACCCTCGTCGGGATCCTCGGTCCGATCCTCGGCGGGGCCGACGGCAACCTGATCATCTTCGGGCGGAACTACCTGCACGACGTGATTCACCTCGCGAGCGGGCTCGCGGGCCTCGGGGCGGGCGCCTACGCCGGCGGGAAGTTCGCCGGCGAGTACCTGAAGGGCTTCGGGGCGATCTACCTGGTCGTCACCGTCGCCGGCTTCGCGCTGCCTGGCGTCTTCGAGAGCCTGATCGGGCTGAACACGGCCGACAACGTGCTCCACCTCGTGCTCGCCGTCGCGCTGCTCGGCGCCGGGTTCGGGCTGGACTGACGACGCGTGTCGCGACCCCCGAAGCACAGTTTTTCGTGCGGATGTACGGATAGCGCCTCTTCCGGATTCGAATCCGTGGCCCCCTCGGCGGAAGGTCATCGGTGCCGCGTCGCCGGTGGAGCCCTGGGCAGCGCTGCTCCCGATCGTATCCCTGGACCACCCGGAGGGTGCCGTCGTCACCGCCCCAACGGGGGCGCTGCTCCACCCACGGACTCGACCCTTGCTCGCCAACGAGGCAGCACGCGCCACCGACGCCGTCAACCCGCCGTCGGCACGCCGAGCTCGGAGGGCAGTGAAACCGCACGGAAGAAACTGTCCGGGGCCGCTACAGCGGGGTGCCGGCGATGAGGACCGTGCTGGTCCCGCCGAAGGTGGAGGAGCCGGTGCCCCGCTTCTCACCTTCGTCGAGCTCCGCCCAGTCCGACACGACGGCCTCGGCGGGTCCGAGCGTGTACTGGCCGGTGCTCTGCGGGCCGTCGTCGGGGGTGCGGACGAAGTAGGTGAACGTGATGGGAACGTCGTTCTCCGACACCGTCTGGTCGTCGACGTTTCGGTAGAGCTTCAGGCGGGTCCTGGAGTCTCCCTCCTCGACGACCTCGGCCTGGTCGTTGAAGCCCTCGATGAGCTTCCACGAGCTCGGGATATCGTCGTAGACCTCGACGTCGTTGGCCGCATCGGTGTTGAACGAGGAGAGGGTGACGTCGACCCGCTGGGTCCGCTGGTCCTGGTTGACCGTCGAGTCGGTGCTCCGGCTGCCGGTCGCGGTGAGGGAGACAGGCGTGTCCGGCGTGACCTTCGTCGGGGGTTCGACGAGGGCCTCCGTGCCGGTTTCGAGGTCGGCGATGGACCGTTCGCCGCTCGCGAGATCCTCGGCCGTCTCGACGGCAGTTGCGGCGTCGATGAATCCCGCCCCCGTGTTGATGGTGGTGTAGTTCGGATTGTGGTTGGCCGCGGTGTGTTCGATGACGCGGATGACGTCGATCGGCGAGAGTTCCTCGTCGGAGGGGCTCGTCTCGCGGTAGGCCTGCCGGACCAACATCGCGACGCCGGCCGCGCCGGGACAGGCCATCGACGTCCCGGAGAGCCGACCGTAGAACGGCTCGCCGGCGCCGAACTCGCCGAGCGGTCCGAGCACGTCGTACTTGTCCTGGGTGCTCATGACCATGTCGCCGTGGGCGCTGACGCCGGGCCGGTAGAGAGTGACCGGGCGGGCGTCGTTGAGGTCGCCGTCCGGCTTCGAGTAGGACGTGTACTCGATGGTGTAGTCGGTGGTCACCGAGTCCTCGGGTTCCATCTCGATGAGGTAGTCGCTCCCACCGTCGACGTCGACCGTCAGGGTGTCGTGTTGCTTGAAGACCTCCTCGCGGAGCTGGGCGACCTCGACCCACTCCTCGCCCTGGTTCTCGTAGACGCGCATCCGGACCCACTGACCTTCGGGCGACAGCGATAGCGTGAGCTCCACCAGATCGACGTTCGCCGCCGGGGTGAACCGCTCGAAGCTCG
>CAZATR010000074.1:0-12690 GCA_964488035.1 uncultured Natronomonas sp. | reverse complement strand
GAGGATGTCCGTCGGCAGCGCGGGGACGGGCATGTCCCAGTCCTCGTGCTCGCGGTCCTCGAAGTCGATGACCTTCTCGGCGCGCCAGGAGCCGTCGGCCTCGTGGAAGTGGAAGACGTTCGAGGAGAGCGCGGCACCGACGTAGCCGTGGGTGCCCTCGGGGCTGTGGAGGAACCGGACCTCCAGCGGAATCAACCCCTCCTCGCCGAGGTCGATGGTCTGGACGACCTCGCGGTCCTGCCAGTTCCAGAAGTGGAGCTTTCGACCGTACTTGCCCGCTTCGACGTCCTCGAGGTCGAAGCCGGGGTAGTAGGTCTTCGGTGCGGCCCACTCCGAGGAGACCATGACGTTGTGGCGGGGCTGGTACCAGAAGTCGTAGTTGAACTCGATCTCGCCCGGCGGCTCCCACCGGCCGACGATCTCGAAGTCCTCGTTCAGCTCGAGGAACCCGCCGGGCGTCTCGCCGTCGGCGTCGCCGAGCATGCTGATGAGGATCTCGCCGTCGGGGATACAGTGGACGGTGTGTGGGGCCGAGAGGTCGTACTCGAAGACCTCCTCGGGTTCGATGACCGTCTCCAGCTCGGGGTTTCGACGGTCCACGGCGTCGAGGACGTGGATGCGGGACGAGCGCTGGCCGGGAACGATCAGGTGGCGGCGCTCCAGGCCGCCGACGTGACACGACGACGAGCAGGCGTTCCAGCCGAAGTGGTGGAGTTCGTCGCCGCGGTTGGGCATCTCGACGCGGTCGACGATCTCCGCGTAGGTATCCGAGTCCGGGTCGAGGTCGACGACCGCGAGGAAGTCCGGGGCGTCGATATCGGTCCCGACGTAGAGGCCCATCACGTACGCCAGTTGCTCGCGCTCGGCGTCCTCGATCGCTGCCTGCGGCGTCGCGTAGCCGGGCCCCTCGACGTCGTGGTCGTGGTCGTGGTCGTGGTCGTGGTGGGGTTCGCTCGGTGTTTCGGCGTCGCTCATACGTTCAGCCTCACGTGGCTCCCAGGTCAGGTCACCCCTACCAGCAAGGAGTGCCGTGACCGATGACAACAGTCCACAAGCGCTTCCCCGGTCGGTTCCGGCCGCGAAGGCGACGGGTGGCGGCCGGGGATCCGCGCCGAAGGCCCCCTCAATAGCGGCAAAAATTACTCCATCCGGTCGGTCGGGGATGGGAGTTCGCGACCCCGACCCACCCCCTCCAGGCCCGGGTTGTCCTATCCAGCCCGACCGCGATACGCCGTCCATGGGGACTGTCCGGATCGACGGCGTCGACAACTCCATCCGGCCGGCCGCGGTGGTGCGACCCCTCACGGATGCCCTCGGAACGTCGGCCCTGACGCTGAACGACTACGAACTCGAACCGGACGACAGTTTCGCGTTCGCGTAACACGACCACGAGGTCCAGGCGACGGTGTTCTACGTCCACCAGGGCACGTCGAGGGTCGAGACGGCCGTCGGGGCGTTCTGTCGGGACTGTGGGACGGAAACCGGTCGGTGGGTCGCGGGGTCGATGGTGGGAGAGGTCCCGGAGGGCCAGCCAGCGGGTCGACGGGCCGCACACATTTCGGCGTCAGGCCTGTATGCGGGCGGACCCTCGAGGTGACCATGGGACGGAACATGCTCGTCGAGGGGGAGTGGAAGATCGACACCGAACCGTACACCGACGACAGCGGCGCGTTCGACCGCGTCGAAACCACGTTCCGCGACCGGATCCGGGACGACCCGGACGCCCGGTTCCAACCGGCGGCGGACCGGTACCACCTCTACGTCGCCCGGAACTGTCCGTGGGCCCACGGGGCGGCGCTCGTCCGGCGACTGGCGGGGTTGACGGACGTCGTCTCGATGGACGTCGTCGACCCCTGGCGGGAGGACGACGGCTGGGAGTTCACGCACGAGAAGGACGGCTGCACGCCGGACACGGTCAACGGCACGGAGTACCTCCGGGACGTCTACGCGGCTGCCGACGCCGATTACACCGGGCGCGTGACGGTGCCGGTCTTGTGGGACCGACGCGAGGAGACGATCGTCAACAACGAGTCGATAGAGATCATGCGGATGTTCGCCACCGGGTTCGACGACTACGACGAGGCGGGCCTCGACCTCTACCCGGAGGGCTACCGGGAGGAGGTCGACCGGATCGTCGACTCGATCTACGACTCCATCAACAACGGCGTGTATCGCGCCGGCTTCGCCGACTCCCAGACAGCCTACGACGAAGCCGTGACGGACGTCTTCGACGCACTGGACCACTGGGACGACGTGCTGGCCGACCAGCGATACCTCGCCGGCGACCGCCTGACGCTCGCGGACGTGCGGCTGTTCCCGACGCTGATCCGGTTCGACGAGTGCTACCACACGGCGTTCAAGTGCGACCGTCAGTACGTCCACCAGTACGACAACCTCTGGCCGTACCTCCGGGACCTCTACCGGACCCCGGGAGTCGCGGAAACCGTTGTGATGGGGCACATCAAGGACCAGGGCTACTACCAGGGCGAGATCACGCCGGTCGGGCCGGACCTCGACTTCGAGGCGCCCCACGACCGGGACCGGCTCCCGACCGCCGGCGGCGATCCTCTCGTACCGAGTGACACTCCATGAGCTCCCCTCCCGGCGGCCGCGCGCGTGCCCCCGGCTCGTCGCCCCGCGAACGAACGGGCGCATCCCCGGGGGCATAAATACCGGCGGGCCCGACCACCGGACGTGTCCGACCACAGCGACTCCGCGGCGTCGCCGGACGTCGACGACCTCCCGACGGTCACCTGCTCGCGGTGCGACCGGTCATGGGACCTCTCCTACGAGCTCGACGAGCTCCGGGTCGGCAACCAGGCCCTCGAGAAGTTCGCCCTCGACCACAGACAGCACACGGGCCACTTCCCGGACGAGGTGACGGCGTGGCTGGCGGACTGCCGGCGGTGTCCGGACGGGGAGGCGTTCCTCTCCGAGCGGCCCGCCCGCCGCTGGGCGGAGGCCCACGCCCGACACACCCGCCACACCATCGCCCTGCAGCACGGCGACGCGGACGAGCCCTCGCTGGTCGAGCCGGAGGACGGCTGACCCCGGCGGCGGAATCTTTTTCGACCGACCCGCCGACGACGGTGCATGGACGCCGGCACGTCCGCGGATCCGGATCGCCGGGACGCAGCGGCCGGTGAGGACCCGAGCCAACCGGCCGCCGGCGAGCCGGACGCCACCGACGGGTCGGCCGCCGGGGCGGCGACCGTCGACGCACTGCGGCGGGGCCTCGAGGACCTGGAGGACACCGTCGACGACCCGTCGGAACGCCGCGCCGTCGAGCGGGCGCGGCGGCTCGTCGACGAGTTCGGCGACGACGAGCCCGACGAGACCGACGAGACCATCCGGAAGTTCACGCGCCGCGACATCGCGGAGGCGTTCGTCGGCGCCATCCTCGTCTCGCTCCCGCTGCTCGTCGAGGACGGCGTCTTCGCCATCGCCGCCACCCTCCGGGCCGCCCCCTGGCTGTGGACGCTCAACGTCGCGTTCCTCCTCGCGATGACCGTCGGGCTGCTGTACGTCGCCGACTTCCGCGAGATAACCATCACGCGACCGATCTTCGGGCTCGTCCCCCGGCGGCTCCTGGGCGTCCTCCTCGTGTCGTTCCTCACGGCGGCGTTCACGATGACGCTGTGGGGTCGACTCGACGGCTGGAGCGACCCCGCCGTCGCGCTCTCGCGGATCTCCGTCGTCTGGACCGTCGCCACGTTCGGCGCCGCCATCGGCGACATCCTGCCCGGCGAGTCCTCCGCCCGCGACATCAACGACGAGCTCGACGATATCGGCGAACGCATCGGCGTCGGCGACGACGAAGGACTGTTCTAGGGACGTCCACGACCGCGGCAGTCCTCCGGAACGGCCCTCCGGGTCGGGCTTCCCGGTACTGCACCCGTGCGTTGAGGTCAGGCGTTCGGGTCGACCCGCTCGGTCGTCACCAGGTAGTCGTAGTCGGCGTTGTCGGGAGCGTGCTCGACACCCATCTCGACCCCGTAGGCGCCCGAGGGCCGCGAGGCGTCCTCCAGCAGCTTGACGCCGCCGGTGCCCTTGATCGCGGTGAGGTCGTCGCCGTTCCGGTCGGTGCCGACGACCCGGGTGGCCACGAGGGCGTGGCCGCTGACCCTCGGCGGCGCGGTCGCCTCGACGGTCCGCTCGTCGGTCGCGACGAGGTCGACACCGACGGCGTCGCCGGCGTGACAGGCCCCGCGCGGCGTGGGAATCGGGGTGATGGTCGGCTTGTACGGGCCCTCGTAGACCCCGGGGTAACACGGGCCGAGGTCCCGCTCGTCCTCAACGACCACGGCCCGCACCGTCGCGGTGGCGGACGCGAAGGCGTCCGGAATCGGGCCGGCCCGGAGGACGTACGACACGGCGGTCCCGGTTCCGGTCGGCGTTGCGTCGGTCGGCGAGTTCGACGCGTTCGTCGGCGTCGCGGTCGGCGAGGCCGGGCCGTCGTCCCCGCGGGTGGCACAGCCGGCCACCGCGAGGCTCCCGACGGTCGCCAGGACCGCGCGTCTCGTCGGCATGGTTGGGGTTCGGACGTGTCGGATAAGTGCCTCCCGGAGGGTGAAACGGCGATTTTAGTAAGGCCGGTCGAGACGGAGGCGGCGGTCAGTCCCGGCGGGCGACGCCGGGGTTGGTGACGGCGCCGTCGGCGGCCGACGCGAACGCGCGGCCGTACTTCGCCAGGACGCCGCCCTCGTAGGCGGGGTCGGGTCGGTCCCGGGCCTCGAGGCGGGCCTCGAGTTCGTCGTCGGTGAGGTCGACGGCGAGCGTCCGGTCGGGGACGTCGATGGTGACGACATCGCCGTCCTCCAGCGCGGCGATCGGGCCGCCGTCGAACGCCTCCGGGGCGACGTGGCCGATCGAGAGCCCGCGCGTGGCGCCGGAGAACCGGCCGTCGGTGATGAGCGCGACGTCCTCGGCGTGACCCTGGCCGTCGCGGGCGGCGGTGACGCCGAGCATCTCGCGCATGCCCGGGCCGCCCCGCGGGCCCTCGTTGCGGATGACGATTACGTCGCCGGTCTCGATGTGGCCGCCCTGGACGTACTCGGTGGCGGCCTCCTCGTCCTCGAACACCCGGACGGGCCCCTCGTGGTGGAGGTCCTCCGTGTCGGTGACCTTCAGGACGCTGCCGTCGGGCGCGAGGTTGCCCGTGAGGATGCGGATGGCGCCCTGCTCGTTCTTCGGCTCGTCGACGGTGTAGAGGAAGTCGGCGTCCAGCTCCGCGATGGCGGGCGGGTCGACGCGCGCTATGGCCTCGCCGAGCGTCTCGCCGGTGACGGTCAACGCGTCGCCGTACAGCAGCCCGGCGTCGTGGAGTTCCCGCAGGACCACGGGGACGCCGCCGACCTCGTGGAGGTCGTTCATCACGCGCTCGCCGCCGGGCTGGAGGTCGGCGATCTTGGGGGTCCGGACACTGATCTCGTCGAACGCCTCGATGGAGAGGTCGACGCCGGCCTCGGCGGCCATCGCGAGGAGGTGGAGGACGCCGTTGGTCGAGCCGCCGATGGCGACCTGGAGCGCGATGGCGTTCTCGAAGGATTCCCTGGTCAGGAAGTCCGACGGGCGGCGGTCCGCTTCGACGGCGTCCAGCACCACCTCGCCGGCCTCCCGGGCAACGTCGTAGCGGGCGTCGTCTTCGGCCGGCGGGCCGGCGCTGCCGAGCGGCGCGAACCCGATGGCCTCGCTGATGGCGGCCATCGTGTTTGCCGTGAACATCCCGCCGCAGGAGCCCGCCCCGGGACAGGCGTTGCGCTCCATCTCGTCGAGTTCGGCCTCGCTCATCTCCCCGGTGGCGACGGCGCCGCGGGCCTCGAAGACGTTCTGGATCGTGATGGCGCGGCCCTCGTGTTCGCCGGGCATGATGGAGCCGCCGTACAGGAACACCGACGGGAGGTCGGTGCGGATCGCGGCCATCATCATCCCCGGCATGTTCTTGTCGCAGCCGCCGATCGTGACGAGGGCGTCCATCCGCTCGCCGAACGAGACGAGTTCGACGGAGTCGGCGATGACCTCCCGGGAGATCAGCGAGGCCTTCATGCCCTCGGTGCCCATCGAGATGGCGTCGGAGATTGTGATGGTGCCGAACTCGATGGGCATCCCGCCGCCGTCGTCGACGCCGTCGATGGCGGCGTCGGCGACGTCGTCGAGGTGGACGTTACACGGCGTGACGTCGGCGGCGGGGTTGGCGACGCCGACCATCGGGGCGGCGAGGTCCTCGTCGTCGAACCCCATCGCACGGAACATCGCCCGGTGGGGTGCCCGATCGACGCCCTCCGTGACCTCGCGGCTCCGGAGGCCGTCGGGTTTCTCGGTGCCCGACGCGCGGTCGGGCGGCTCCTGGCGGCTCATGGGGGCCAATCGCCGTCCAGCGACTTAACCACCCGTGTCCGGACCAGTTTTGCTGCCGCCGTGCGCCCCGGTGTATTCATTGTTTAAGGTGTTTGAGGGTAAATCGTAATACTCGTCGTTAATTCTGCGGTAATATGAGGCCGAAAACCAACCCTGAGTCCGAAAAAGTGTACGAATGTTTCACGTGTGGTGCGAGGTTCGAGGACGCGGCGGCCGACACGTGTACCGCCTGCGGCGGGGCCCTCCAGCACATCGGGCGGTCCCGCGACCTCTGAGCCGGGGTCGGCCCGGGACGGTCCGACTCGACCGGTCCGCGGTGGCCGGTTGTCGGGGTCGAAACCCACAACCAGCTGCGGGACGAAGCCCCGCCGATGACGGTCCGCGTCGAGGCGGGAGCGAGGCTCCACGTGGGCTTCTGTAACCTCTCGCTTGCCCACGAGCGGCTCTACGGCGGGGTCGGCGTCGCCCTCCAGGAGCCCCGGGTCAGCCTCGCCGTCGAGCCGAGCGACGTCGTCGACTGCGCCGACCCGTTCGTCGCGGAGTGTGCCCGGACGGCGTGTGACGTCCTGGAGGTTCCAGGGGCCGACGTGACAGTGGCGTCGACGCTGCCCCGGCACGTCGGCCTCGGGAGCGGGACGCAGGTCGCGCTGGCGACGCTGGCCGCCGTCGCGGCGGCTCACGGCCGCGAGCCGACGGTCCGCGAGCGGGCGCCGGCGATGGACCGGGGCGGCCGGAGCGGGGTCGGCGTCGCCGCCTTCGAGGACGGCGGCTTCGTCACCGACGCCGGCCACCCGACCGAGCGGTTCACGACCGACCCGCCCGCCGCCGGCGAGTGGACGGTGCCGGCGGTCGCGGCCCGCCACGACGTCCCCGACTCGTGGCGGTTCCTGCTCGTGGTCCCGGACGCCGACCCTGGCCGGTGCGGTGACGAGGAAACCGAGAGCATGCGCGCCGTCGTCGAGAACGCCGCCCCCTCGGTCGCCGACGAGCTCTCGACGGTCCTCGTCCGCCGGCTGCTGCCCGCCGTCGCCGAGGGCCGGCTGGCGGCGTTCGGCGACGCCGTCGCCGCGTTCGGCCGGCTCAACGGCGCCTGGTATGCCGACGAGCAGGGCGGCGTGTACCGGCCGCCGGCCGGCCGCGTCATCGACGCCCTCTCCGAGCGCCCGGCCGTCCGGGGCGTCGGCCAGTCCTCCTGGGGCCCGACCGTCTACGGGGTCACCGACGCCGCACGGGCCGACCGGGCGCGAGCAGCCGCCGGGGACGCCCTGGACGAGGCGGGGGTCGACGGAACCGTCCGTGTCGTCCGGCCCGACAACGACGGCGCCCGCGTCGCGTCGCGGTGAGCCGGGGGACGTTCCCCGCGTCGAGTCGCGGCGGGTGCGCGGACGGCCCGCGGCGAGGGAGCCTCAACGATTTAAGGGTCCCCGGGCGAACTGGGTGGTATGGACCGCATCCCGTTCGGGATCAGACGGCTCGATACGACCATCGGCGGCGGGGCGCCGCCGGGGAGCGTCGTCCTCCTCTCCGGCGACGCCGGGGCCGGGGCGCGGGAGTTCATGTACACCGCGGCGGTGATGAACGGCCTCGCGGAGGGCGACCCCGAGCTGTTCGACCTCTACTACGGCGGCCTCGACGACCGCGCGACGCCCCCGGAGGAGGTCCACTACATCTCCTTCACCTCGGAGGCCCGGCAGGTCGAACGGGAGATGACGCTCGCGATGGACGAGGAGGTCGTCGAGGAGAGCATCGGGAACGTCGAGTTCCACGACCTCTCGCCGGAGTTCTTCCGGCTGAGCCCGGTCCCGCGGGAGTGGTATGCCGCCGAGACCCGGAGCGTCTCCGAACTCGGCCAGTCCCAGGACCGGAAGGGCGTCCCGGAGGCGCTGGGCGACCGGCTCACCGAGCACGGCGCGAGCAACGTGGTCGTCATCGACTCGCTGGCCGACCTCGTCGGCGCCCGCAACGCCGACCTCGCGTTCGACGACATCCCCGTGCTGCTGAAGGGCCTCTCGCGGGCGGCCCACGAGTGGGGCGGGCTCATCCTCGCCCACGTCAACAACGAGACGCTCGACGCCCAGCAGCACGGCCAGCTGGTCGACGCGGCCGACGGCACGCTGCTGTTCGAGTGGGAGAGCGGCGGCTCGAGCCGCGCCCGCACGATGATCGTCAAGCAGTTCCGCGGCGTCCTCTCCCGGATCGAGGACGAGAACATCGTCCGGTTCGAGACGGAGATCGGCGACGCCGGCTTCGACATCAGCGACGTCCGGAAGATCCGGTGACGTCGGGGTCGAGCCCACCTGCGGCCGGCGGAACCGGTAGCGTCGGGTCCGCCCGCACCCGCGGCCGACGGTTCCGGTGACGCCGGTTTCGACGCCCGTACCGGCCGCGACACCCGGTACCGCCCCCGAACGTGTGCGAACCCTTAACTTGGCAACGGCCGTAAGCGACCCACATGGCTACCGGGTCGGCCGACGGCGCCGACGTCTCCGTGGAGTTGCCCCCGCCGCTCGACGAGTGGATCGACGAGCGCGCGGCCTCGGCCGGGGTGGACCGCGAGGAGCTGCTCGTCCAGGTAGTGAGCGCCTACCGGGCCGCGGCCGACCTGGATGACGGCGACGTCGACGCCCCCGTCGGCGACGGCGCCGACGTCGACGAGCGCATCGAGACCGAGGTCCGCGCCCAGCTCCGGGACCGCGAGAGGGACCTCGCCGCTATCGATGACCGGATCGACGGTCTCGAGGCCGACCTCGAGACCGACCTGGAGTCGCTCCGGAACCGCGTCCTCCAGCTCCGGGACGCCGTCCGCAACCGCGCGAGGACGGACCACACCCACGAGGAGTTCGGCCGGTTCGCCGACCGGCTCGACGCCGTGGCGACCGACGTTGCCGACCTCTCCGACGCCGTCACCGATCTCGAGACCGAGGTGGCGGACGCCCGGACCAAGCTCGACACCCTCGCCCGGGTCGTCCTGGAGCTGAAGGGCGACGGCGTCGACCCGGCCGCCGACCGACGCCGCGCCCTCGACCAGCTGCGCGCCACCGCGAACCGGCGCGGCGTCACCGACGCGAGCTGCCACGCCTGCGGGGACCCGATCTCGATCCCGCTGCTCTCCGATCCCTCGTGTCCGCACTGTGACGCCGAGCTCCGCGACGTCACGACCACCGGCATCCTCTTCACCCGCGCGACGCTGACCGGTCCCGAACCGGCCGTGGACGCCGTGGATGCGGACCGGGGCGAGTCCGACGCCGACACCGGGGAGGGGACCGATGAGTGAGGGCCCGCCGGTGGACGACCCCGACGACGGTGGCGAGGGGACCGACGACACGGACGCCGTCCGGGACCCGTTCGCCGACTTCGACCTCGAGGACCTCGACGATGCGGACCCCTGGGCCGAGCTCGACGCGGGCGACGACGGCGAGGTCGGCGGCGACCTCTTCGAGCGGCTCGCCGAGGAGAACCCGACCCGGCAGGTCGAACCGGAGGTCCAGTTGGACGGCGAGTCGGCCGTCGTCCCCAAGTCGAAGTACTGCCAGCGCTGCGAGTACTTCTCGGCGCCGCCGGAGGTGAGCTGCGGCCACCCCGGCACCACCATCGCGGAGGTCGTCGACGCCGACAGCTTCCGCGTCGAGAACTGCCCCGTGGTCGCCGAGCGACACGGTACCTCCGACGTCCTCGACGTCGAGTAGCGGCGACCGGCCCGGTCCGGCCCGGGGCCCGCGAACCCCACGCCTTTAGGCCGCGCCGCCCCTCCGAGCACGCATGCAGTTCTGCGACGACTGCGGCTCGATGATGCACGCCCGGGACGGCGAGATGGTCTGCAAATCCTGTGGCTCGACGCAGTCGAAGGACGCCGACCGCGCCGACGAGTTCGTCTCCACGGAGGCCCAGACCGACGACGACGTCATCGAGTCCTCGCCCGACGCCGACTTCGAGGGCAAACCCACCGCCGACGACGTGACGTGCGACGAGTGCGGCAACGGCGAAGCCTGGTACACCATCAAGCAGACCGGCTCGGCCGACGAGCCGCCGACGCGCTTTTTCAAGTGCACCGAGTGCGGGAACCGCTGGCGGGGCTACAGTTGAGCGCCGAGCGGTCGCCGGGACGGACGACGACGGCTGCGGTCCCATCGGCCCAGCCCCGGCAACGTTTTTGACGCTCTCGGCGGTTGGTGTCCCCATGCCGGCGAAGGTGACCGAGCGCGCGGGCGAACCGCGGGTGGTCGACCGCTGGGACGGGGGCGTCGGCTGGATCGCCCACCCCGAGGAGACGATGGAGCGGGCGAGCCACGCGCTGGCGACCGACGACGGGGTGTGGCTCGTCGACCCGCTCGAGGCCGACGGCGTCGGGGACCTGATCGACGAGTACGGCGACGTCGCGGGCGTGGTCGTGCTCTCGAACCACCACGCCCGCGAGGCGGACGCGTTCGCGGCCCGGCACGACGTTGCCGTGACGCTGCCGGAGCCGATGACGGGGGTCGCGGACACGCTCGGGGCCGACGTCCGGCGACTCCCGGTCGGCGGCACGGTCGGCGACTACGAGCTGCTCGAGGTCGCCCACGGCGGCGGGACCTGGCAGGAGTACGCGCTCTACGACGGCGAGACCCTGGTCGCCTCGGAGTCCGTCGGGTCGGCCGACTACCAGCGCGTCGGCGACGAACGCCTCGGCGTGATGACGCTACGGCGGCTCACACCGCCGCGGGACGCCTTCGGCGATCTCTCGCCCGAGCGGGTCGTCGCCGGCCACGGGCCGGGCGTCCACGAGGACGCCGACGCGGCGCTCGACGAGGCCCTGCGGTACTCCCGGCGTCGGTTCCCCCGCGCGCTCGTGGCGAACGGCCGGAAACAGCTCGGCACGATGCTGGCCGCCATCCGGACCTGACGCCGGCAGGAACCCGGCCGTGCCGCCGGTGGGCCCGACACCCCTTTCCCGCTGGCTCCCCGACCGCCGGTGTGCGCGTCGAGGTGTACCCCGGCAGGGAGGCCGTCGTCGACTTCGACCCCGCGCTCACGTTCGAGTGCGTCGACGACTGCACGTGGTGCTGCCGCCACGGCGTCCTCCTCTACGAGAAGGACCTCCTCGAACTCGCCCAGCGGGAGTCGGTGGCCGAGGCCGTCGCCGAGTTCCGCGGCCGGGACTTCGTCCGCCGGGAACCGAAACCCGACGACCACCCACACGCCGCCAGCGACGGCCAGGCCTGCTTCTTCCTCCGGGACGACGGGCTCTGTGCGCTGCACGCCGAGCACGACTGGAAGCCCGCCCGCTGCTCGGTGTTCCCGCTCGAGGTGTCGGTCGAGACCGGCGACATCCACGTCACGGTCCGGGAGGAGGCCCACGAGCACTGCGACGGCCTCGACGTCAGCGAGCGCCGCGTCGTCGACCACCTGGATGCGTTCCTCCCGGAGCTGCTGTGGGAACTCGACGACCCGACGACGAAGGTCGAGCTCTGAGGTGCTCCCACGCAGTGGTTCGACACTACCTTCCCACCGGGTTCCGTCCACAACCTCCGGCTGGGAATTCGGGCACGCCGAACCGGCCGAACCACCCGCTCTGTTAGATTGTTTATCGAGCGATTCCGGGTGGTAGCGACGACGGGGCCACATCAACCGCGTAGAAAGCCCTCGGCGGGCTCGCGGTTGCTGAGCGGGATATCCTCGCGGCCTCCGGCCGCTCGGATAGGGCCCGCTCAGCAACTCCGCTCCGCCGCCAGCCCGCCTCGCCCTTTCAGTCCACCAGGAGACCGAAATTCAGGTCTGGCGTGCGCGCGTCGACCGCCGCGAGCACCCGGCGAGCGGCGGTCGACAAGCTGCGCGCGAGGGACGCCCGCCCGAGCGGCGGGCGGCGCGACCCACGGGAGCGCCGCCGAACGAGCGAACGGAGACCAACGGGAGCCGTGAGCACAGCGACGGGCGGGCGTCGGCTGGGGAGGACCGAGGCGCGGTGCGGCTGCTGGCCTGGTGCACTCGAAGGGCGAGGCCCGCGAGGCGTCGAGCGACGCGAGACGCCTCGAACGCGAACGGCGACCGAAGAGAGCCGCGAGCAGGGTCGATCCCGCCCGGCCGACGGTGAGCCGAACAGAGTGAGGCGAACGCCGGACGACGACCGAAGGGAGTCGTCCGGAACAAGCACGCCGACCGGAGGGAGCCGCGCGCAGCGAGCCGCGGCCGGTCACGCGAGCGGCGGGCGGCGCGACCGGAGGGAGCGCCGCCGAATGCGCGAACGGCGAGCGCAACGAGCCGTGAGCACGCGAGCGTGACGTCGGCAGTCGCAGCCCGCGCCAGCGAGCACAGCGAGCCGCGCAGGACCGTCTGCCGGAAGTCGAGCCGGCCGAGGGC
>CAZATR010000073.1:0-12771 GCA_964488035.1 uncultured Natronomonas sp. | reverse complement strand
TGCCGAAGAGCCACACGGAACAGTACAACCTCGACAACAAGTTCTGGTACTGGTACCCGCTGTACGCGCTGGGGTCGTTCAGCACCATCGCGTACGTCGTCGCCGCCATCAGCGGTGCGCTGCTCGGGTTCTACTACGCGCCGTCGACGCAGGCCATCGGGCAGGAGACCCTCCGGACGGTCGCGTACTCGAACGTCCTGTTCATCATGGGCGATCTGAACTTCGGGCTGTTCCTCCGGAGCCTCCACCGGTGGTCCGCCCAGGTGATGACCGCCGCCGTCTTCCTGCACATGCTCCGGGTGTACTTCACGGGCGCCTACAAGGAGCCGCGGGAGCTGAACTGGATCATCGGCATCGTCCTCATCTCGCTGACGATGGTGTTCGGGTACACCGGCTACCTGCTGCCGTGGAGCCAGCTGTCCTACTGGGCCGGCCAGATCGGCGTCGAGATGGCGCTGTCGATCCCGCTGATCGGCGAGTGGGTCGCCCAGCTCGTCTTCGGCGGCTTCACGCTCGGGGAGGCGACGCTGCAGCGGATGTACATCCTGCACGTGTTCGTCCTGCCGTTCGTGGTCACGGGCCTGATCGCCGTCCACATCGGCATCGTGTGGATGCAGGGCATCGCGGAACCCCACTGAGACAATGACCGAGGAATCCACCCACGACGACGCGAACGCTCGCACCGACGGCGGGAGTGATGTACGGTCCGACGGCGGGACCGGCATCGTCCCGCAGGACGACCAGGCGCCGACGTGGTCCGAGCGGAAGGAGCGCTCCCAGGGGCTGGCGCGGTTGACCTACGAGTACTTCGAGCGCTCCCGGCGGGAGGACGAGGACCTCCGGCAGGCGTCCGACTACGTCGAGCGGGACGTGCTCGCGTTCCCGACCTGGCCCCACGAGATGATCCGGAACCTTGCGCTGACGTCCTTCTTCGTCGGCGTGATGTTCTTCGTCTCGGCGGCGGTGCCGCCGCATCTCCCGGGGCCGGCGAACGCGAACTCGACGCCCGCCGTGATCCTGCCGGACTGGTACCTCTACTGGTCGTTCGGCCTACTGAAGCTCACGCCGATCAACCCGGAGCTGGCGCTGCTCGGCGGCGAGAAGCTCGTCAGCGACCGCGTGTACGGCGTCGTCGCGAACCTCGTCGTCGTCGGCATCATCGCCACCGTCCCGTTCCTGAACAAGGGCAGCGCCCGTCGCCCGGTCGAGGAGCCGTTCTGGGCCTCGATCGGCGTCGGCGGCGTCGTGTTCGCGTTCACCATCGCCGTGCTGGCGGTGAAGAACCTGATGACCTCGACGTTCCCGCTCGGCCCCCACGAGCTGTTCGATTTGACGTTCCTGCTCCCGCTCGTGGCCACGTTCCTCTCGTACGCGGTGTTGAAGACGATGCGGGAGGGCTACATGTTCGAGCTGAACCGCCGGTACTACCGGCTCCGCCCGCCGAAGTAACCGGCCTTCGGCACCTTTACTCCCGCCGCGTCCGTAGCCACCGTCGATGACCGAGGAGACGACCGGGCAGCCGGCCAGCCCGCCCGAGGACGGCGGCACGGTCACGACCGACGCCGGCGACGCCGGCGACGCCACCCCGGAGGGCGACGGGCCGTCCGGCACGGCCGGCGACGGGACGCCCGGCGGCCGGGACGTCGTGGTGCCCCTGCGGCTGTACAAGACGGTCACCGTCTTCTCGACGCTGTTCGCCGTCGCCGCCATCCTCACCGGCTTCGTCCTCCTGGACCGCGGGACCCAGCGGGCGACGGCAAGCCCCGAGGAGGTGAGCCTCCCGGTCGTCGCGCTCGGACTGGCGTGCATCGTCGGCGGCAGCGCCGTCTACGCCTTCTCGACGCGGTTCCGGACCGCGGGAATGGGAAAGCCTAAAGACGACACCGGCGAAGACTCGAACGATGGCTGACGAATTCGCGAAGGGACTCGCCATCCTCACCGGCGGCGGGTTGCTGTGGATGGCCGTCTCGGCGTGGCTGACCACGGAGAGCTTCGAGGGCACCCAGCTCATCGCCCAACCGCCGGAGGACCCCGGCACGTACGCCGAACTCGCGCTGCTGTTGCGCGACGTGACGACCTGGTTCATCGTCTTCGGCGTCTTCGCTTTCTGGGTCGCCATCCCGGCCGCCCGCGAACTCCGCGCGTACCTCGACGAGGACGCCGAGGGCTCCTGACACGCGGACCTCGTCCGACGACGCCGGGACGGCCCCGGTTTCTTCTCTCGACGGCCCCGATTCTCCTATCGACGGCCCGGCAGGTTCGAGCGGGTCGTACCGACCGTCAACCCCGGGCGCGGGCAGACGCGGCGACTGGCGATGATGGGGGCAGACGCGGGTGACGCCGGCCCGGCGAGACGGACGGGGCGGTCAGACGACCGCGCTCCAGTACGGCTTCACGAGGAAGAACAGCGTCTGGTAGGCGATGTACAGCAGCGCGACGGCGGAGGCGCCGATGGCGCCCCACGGGCGCTCGACGTCCAGGCCCTGGCGGGCCTCGACCTTCCGGGCCTCGAACTCGAAGAAGTCCGTCAGGAACAGGCCCACGACGAGCAGCGAGACGATCATGCCCGCGTGCCGCGCCACCGTCAGGTAGTAGAACGCGCCCACGACGAGGAGGAAGTTCGTGGCGACGCGGAGCGGGTGGCGGGTGACCGCCTCGGGGCCCTCCTCGGCTCGGTCCGCGATGCGGTTGTACTCGATGCCGCGGCCCACCATGTTGAGGAGGATGAGGACGAGCATGACGTACCCGATCACCGGTGCCAGATAGGTGTCGACCGGGCCGAACAGCGTCACCGATGGGTCCATACCTACCAGTGTATGCGGCGACCATTAATGTGTTTCCAAATCCCCGGCTCGGCGACCGATACCGCCGGAACCGTTTTCCTCGGGGGCCCGTAGCGGTCCGTCATGAGCGAGGAACCCGGCCTTCCGACGGTCGGCGACGGCTGGTTCAACGTGCCGGCCTGGGTCGTCAGCGGGATCGGCCTGGTCCTCACTGGGTTGTCCCTGTGGTACCTCATCGTCATCCGCGCCTACTACGCCGGCGGGAGCCTCCTGGATCCGTCGCCGGCCGCGGTGTTGACGGTCATCGAGATCGCGCTCCTCGGCGGGTTCTCCTTCGTGCTGGTGTACGCGGGCTACTGGCTCGCCAGCTCGCAGTTCGACCGCCGGCGGATTTGGTGGGCCGGCCTCTGGACGCTGATCGGGCTCACGGGCATCCTCGCCATCGTCGTCCTCGTGAACTCGATGCAGTTCGTCTCGGGCGAGCGGCTCTCGGAGTCGACGTTCATCCAGACCATCCTGCTGGCGGCCGGCGGCGGCGCGGTCGCGGGGCTGCTGATCGGCGTCTCGACGGTCCGGGAGACCGTCGAGTCCCGGCGGGCCGAACGGCAGCGGGACACCCTGGTGTTCGTGAACGAGCTGCTCCGGCACAACGTCCTCAACGGGATGCAGGTCGTCAAGGGCAACGCCGATCTGCTCGAGGACCACGTCGACGCGGAGGGCGAGCCGCTGCTCGAGACGACGCACGAGCGCGCCGAGCGGATCGTCGAGCTCGTCCGGAACGTCCGCGTGCTCGTCGACTCCGTCTCCCGGGAGATGTCGCTCCGGCCCGTCGACCTGGAGACGGCGGTGGGCCGGTCGGTCTCGGAGGCCCGCGGGGCCTACCCCGAGGCCGAGTTCGTCGTCGACGTCCCGGGGGACATCGCTGTCATGGCGGACGACCTCCTCGGGGCCGTGCTGGAGAACCTGCTGTCGAACGCCGTCGACCACAACGACGCCGACACCCCGCGGGTCGAGGTCGAGGCCACGGCCGACGGCGAGACCGTCCGGCTCCGGGTCTCGGACAACGGGCCGGGGATCCCGGCGGGCGAGCGCGAGGCGTACTTCGAGGCCGGCCGGCAGGACGATACGAGCGTCGGCCAGGGGCTGGGCCTCTACCTGGTCGACACCCTCGTGGCGCGCTACGGCGGCGACGTCCGGCTGGGCGAGAACGACCCGCGGGGGACGACCGCGACGGTCGAGCTCGAGCGGGCCGCGGGGTAGCGCCGGCGGCCGGCCCGGTCGGGGATCGGACCGCCCGGCCCGGGGACCCCTCAGACCTCGCGGCGGACGACGAAGTCGGCAAAGCCCGCGAGCGTCGCGGCCGGCTCCGGCTCCAGCCCGACGTCCTCGAGGTGGGTCTTGGCGCTGTCGGCCAGGTCCTCGGCGATGCCGCGGGCGTACTCGACGCTACCGGCATCCTGGAGGATGCCGATGGCCTCCCGGACCTCCGCGTCGGTGTTGTCCTCGGCCCAGAGCAGCTCCTCCAGGCGGGCGACGTCCTCGGGCGGGGCGGTGTCGGCCGCGTGGATCACCAGCAGCGTCTTCTTGCCCTCGCGGACGTCGTTCCCGACGCCCTTGCCGAACGTGCCGCCCTCCTCCATGGCGTGCTCGACGTCAAGGACGTCGTCGGCGATCTGGAACGCGACCGCCATCTCCTCGGCGTAGCGGGCGACGGCCGGCTCGGCCGCCCGGTTCTCCGTCACGATCGCGGCCAGGCGGGCCACGATGCGGCCGAGACACCCGGTCTTGCAGGCGCACATCTCGAGGTACTCCGGCTCCGAGACGGTGACCGCCTTCTCGTTGTGCCAGCAGATGTCCATGCCCTGGCCGAGGTGGGTCCGGTTCAGCTCGTGGGTGAGCATCTCGTAGGCGGCCAGCCGCGTCTCGGCCGGGAGGTCGGCCGGGTCGCGGGTGATGACCTTCAACGGGAGGAAGTACATGGCGTTGCCGGCGTTCAGCGCGACGTCGGTCCCGTGGACGTGGTGGAGGGCGGACTCGCCGCGTCGGTGGGTGGCGCCGTCCTCGACGTCGTCCACGATGATGGTCCCGTTGTGGAGCACCTCCGGGATGGCGGCGTACTCGAGGAACGCCTCCGGGTCCTCGCCGAACGCCTCGACGAGCTTGAGGAACAGGACCGCCCGCCACCGCTTGCCGCCGCGGTCGAGCAGGTCCCAGATCGGGTCGGCGAGCGCTCGCTGGATGGCCGTCGGGTCGTACTCGTAGGTCGCCTCGCCGAAAAACTCCGTGAGATAGGCGTCGTCGACCGTCCGCGGGAGCAGCGACTCGATGGTCTCGTCGACCACCGGTCGCCACTCCTCGAGCACGCTGCGCATGTGTCGGCCCTCGCGGTGCGGGAGTAAAAACCCTCCCGTGGCGAATTCGGGCGACGACGGGGAACTTTTGAGGGCCCCGACCGTTCGAACGGTCGATGACCGGACAGCGCGTGGCCGTGGTCGGCGACGACGACCTCGCGACGGCCGTCGAGTCGGCCGTGGCTGACGCGGGCGGTCGCCTCGTCGACGCCGAGGACGCGACCGAGGCGTCGGTCGTCGTCGCCGGCGGCGAGACGGCGCTCGTGGACCTGGCCCGCCGTGGCGTCGAGGCACCGGTGCTACCGGTCGACGCCGGCGCCGGCACCCGGTCCGTCCCCGGCGCGGACGTGGCAGTCGCCGTCGAGCGCGTACTGGCCGGCGACGCGGGGACCGAGCGACGACCGACCGTGCGGCTCGGCACCGGCGAGGTCGCGCTGTTCGACGTCGCCCTGATGGCCGCCGAACCGGCCCGGATCTCCGAGTTCTCGATCCGGTACGGCGACGACCGGGTGGCCGGCTTCCGGGCCGACGGCGTCGTCGCCTCGACGCCGGCCGGCAGCGTCGGCTACAACCGGGCCGCAGACGGGCCGCTCGTCGCCCCCGGGACCGGCGTCGTCGCGGTCGTCCCCATCGCGCCGTTCGCCACGGACGCCGACCGGTGGGTGCTGCCGCCCGGCGAGGCCACCCTCGCCGTCGAGCGGGACGAGACGCCCGTCGAGCTGTTGCTCGACGGCCGGATCGAGCGTGCGGTCTCGCCCGGCGACCCCGTCGCGCTGTCGCCGGCCGACGGCCTCGAGGTCCTCGTGGTGCCGGAGAGCCGGCCGTTCTTCGAATGACACTCACGATTTATCACGTTCGCCCCACGAACGTGGGGCATGCACGAGGGACTGGACTACGAGCTGTTGGTCTCGCTGACGGAGGAACGGGGGGTGCCGGGGTACGAGGACCGGGTGCGCGAGCAGGTCCGCGAGGCGCTGACGCCCCACGTCGACCGCCTCCGGTCGGACGCGATGGGGAACCTGGTCGGGACCCGAGCGGGCGGAGCCGACTACGAGGTGGTCGTCGCCGCCCACATGGACGAGATCGGGTTCATGGTCCGGCACGTCGACGAGGACGGCTTCCTCGAACTCGACCCGCTCGGCGGCTGGGACCCGCGCGTCCTGCGCGCCCAGCGCGTCACCGTCCACACCGACGAGGGCGACCTCCCCGGCGTCATCGGGTCCGTACCGCAACACACCCTCGACGAGGACGAGGGGGCCGACGCACCCGAGGTCGAGGACGTCCACGTGGACCTGGGGCTGGACGCCGAGACCGCCGGGGGGCGCGTCGCCGTCGGCGACCTGGTCACGATGGACCAGTCGACCGCCCGCGTCGGCGAGCTGATCACCGGGAAGTCGCTGGACAACCGCGTCTCCGTGTTCGCGATGCTGGAGGCCGCCCGCCGGCTCGAGTCCCCGGACGTCACCGTCCACTTCGCGGCCACGACGCAGGAGGAGGTCGGGCTCCGCGGCGCCGAGGCGCTCGGCGTCGACCTCGACCCCGACCTCGTCCTCGCCGTCGACACGACGGTCGCCAACGACGTCCCGGAGTTCGAGCCCGGCGAGCACGTCACAGAGCTCGGTGACGGCGCCGGGATCAAGCTGAAGGATTCGAGCGTCATCACGAGCCACAAGGTCCACCGACGACTCCGCGCGGTCGCCGAGGACGCCGGCATCGCCCACCAGCTCGAGGTGCTCCCGTCGGGCGGGACCGACACCGGCAGCCTGCAGCGCGTCTCCGGGGCGACGCCGGCCGGCGCCATCTCCGTGCCGACGCGGTACCTCCACACGCCGACCGAGAGCGTCCACGGCGACGACGTCGCCGCCGCCGTCGAGCTGCTCGTCGGGTTCCTCGAGACGGAGGACGGCGAGCACGACTACACGCTGTAACCCGCTGATCGGGCGCAATACGTCGATTCAGGCCGGTCGCTGTGGATTTTCTGGTAGGCTGTAATGTCGAAGGAGGCGGTGGTGGAGCGAGCATCCGCGAGGCGCGCTGTGGGCGCCGAGCGGTTCACCGGCGACGAGACGCGCGGGACGCGAGCCGAGCGATCGTCCCGAACCGTCGAACGGGGAGCGTAGCGAGCCGTGAGACGGCGGAGCCGTGAGACGGCGGCACTTTTTCACCGACGTTTTTCGAGGAGCGGGTTGCGGGCCGCCGGCCCGCAACCGAGTGCCGTGGTCGTTCGAAAGGCGCTACGCGCCTTTCGTGATGACGAGAGAGCTCCGCTCTCTCGAACGACAGAAAAAGGTCGTTGTGAATGGACAGATTCAGTACGGGGAGGGACGAAGCCGGCGACATGACCACGAACGAGGTGAGTCGGCGCGGGTTCATGGCGGCGGCCGGCGTCGCCACGTCGGCCGCCGCAACCGGGGCGGCCGCGGCACAGGAGAGCCCGACGGGGACGTCGACCGGCACCGGATCGACACCCGCCGGGAACGGGACCGCGGCCGAGGGCAACGCGACCGACGGCGGCGGGGGCGGCGGGGGCGGGAGCGGGCGGACCGTCCCCGTCTTCGGGTCGTACCTGAGCGATGCGAACCTCTACGAACAGGCGGCCACGGTCGACGCCCGCGAGCAGGATTCGATCACCGTCTCGGTCGGCGCGGGCGACGGCCTCGCGTTCGACCCGCCGACCGTCTGGGTCTCCCCCGGCACCACGATCACGTGGGAGTGGACCGGCGAGGGCGGCACCCACAACGTGGTCGCCGAGTCGGGGCCGGCCGGCCTCGACAGCGGCAGTCCGGTGGACTCCAGCAGCGCTACCTACGAGTACGAGGTGACCGAGGAGGACGCCGGCATCACGACGTACAAGTGCGTCCCCCACGAGACCCAGGGGATGAAGGGCGGCGTCGCCGTCGGCGACGACGTCGAGACGACGACCATCGAGACCGGCGGCGACGCCGGCCCCTCGATCACCATCCCGGATCAGGCGCTGGCGCTGACCCTCGCCACGTTCATCGCGATGACGACGACGCTCGCGCTGGGGTACTTCTTCATGAAATATTCAGGTGGGAACGCCGAGAACGTCCAGTAACACCCACTTAACCGCCGATCACCGGTTTCCCGGAACACCGACGGCCGGGGCACCTATCACATCGCCGGTCGACGGCCGGCGGCGGGGCGAGCGGTTCTGCAAAACCTGGAACCTATACCCGGTCTTAATACCCACATCCGACCTGGTGGACCCACGACACGGTTCAACTGGTGATCCAGGGGATGACGACGCACACCGGGGACGGTCGCGGCCAGTCCAGCATCGTGGGGTACGCGCTCATCGTCGGATTCACGCTCGCGATGGCGTCGAGCATCGTCGTCATCGGCGCCGTCACGGTGGCCGACACCAGGAACGCCGCCCAGGCCGGGCAGGCCGAACAGGCGATGTCCCAGCTCGCCGCGCGCGGGAGCCTGGTCGCGCTCGGCGACGCCGGCGCCCAGCGGCTCCGGCTCAGCGACACGAGCCAGGGCAGCGCGGCCGTCGACGCCGACGCCGGCCACATCGAGGTCCTGTGGTTCAACGGCACCGCCACCGAGACCCTCGTCGACGTCCCGCTCGGGCGGGTGGAGTACGATCTCGGGGACACCGCCGTCGCCTACCAGGCGGGCGGCGTCTGGCGCCGCGACGAGGGCGGGAGCACGATGGTGTCGCCGCCGCAGTACCACTACCGCGAGCGGACCCTGACCTTCCCCATCGTGCAGGTGGCCGGCGACTGGGCGGGCTCCCCCACCCGGCGGCTGGCCGTCGCTCGCGAGGGAACGTCCCGGGAGTTCCCGACCGCCTCCGACGGCAACCCGCTCAGGGACGGCCACGTCCACGTCCGGGTCACCAGCGACTACCACCGCGGCTGGGCGTCGTTCTTCGAGACGCGGACGGAGGGCACCGTCAGCCACGACCCGGAGAACCGCACGGCGACGGTCAACCTCACCGTCCCGTTCACGGCGGAGTTCGACAAGGCGGTCGTCGCGACGGAGGACGGTTCCGACGCCATCGACCATCAGGGGAGCCACCACGGCGGATTCGGCAGCCCGCAGGAGGTCGGCGCCGAACGGCCCTCCGCGAGCCCGAAGGTCGAGGCGGAGATCGACGGCTGCGAGGGCGGCAACTGCACCGATCTCGACGAGGGACTCGACGACGGCGTCCTCGAGAACGGCACCTACTACGCCGACGGCGACGTGGACATCGGCGAGACGACCTACAACACCAGCAGCGGCGACATCGACGTGGTGGTCGACGGTGACCTCGAGTTCGTGGGCAGCGGTGGCAAGGGCAACGGCGGGGAGGACTCCCCAAACCACGAGATAACGGGACAGGGGCGAGTCACGTTCTATCTGAACGGCAGCCTGACCGTGCGGGGGAACACGGAAGTCAACACCGGCGGCCAGCCGTCCCAACTGGTGGTACTGATGCACTCGGATGGCGGTGAAATCTCGACGGCCAAGGGAACACCGCAGTTTACGGGTTTCATCTACGCGCCGAACGCTTCCTTGAGCATAAAGGGCGGGGGCGGACCCAAAGTGGATAACATCGTCGGGGGTGTGGTCGTCAAGAGCGCGGAGGCGACAGGGACCGGGAAGCTCGTCTACGGCGACCCCGGCGACATCGCCATCGAGTTCTCGCCGATCGACACGATCAACTACCTCCACGTCACCACGAACAAGATCGAGGTCCGGGCGGACTGACAAGGGGCGCCCTCGCGTTAGCGCCCGGAGGCCCCGTCACCGGGCCGTGGCGGCGTCGTCGTCCCCGAGATCGTCGAAGTCCAGGTCCTCGAAGTACTCGGGCGCGGCGGCCTCCGTCGCGTAGAGGTACAGCGCGGTCTTGGCGACGCCGGTGAGCGCCTTCCCGACGAGCAACGCGAGGACGACGGCCGACCCGCCGACGAGGAGGGCGACGAGCAGCCCGACCGTTCCGAGGCCGGCGGTCACCACGAAGGTGAGGCCCCCGAGGACGACGCCACCGAGCACCAGGAGGACGGTCACGACGTCGATCGTGCCCATCGCCCCGATCGACTCGCCCCAGGTGTCCTTGAACGTCCGGGCGCTCTCCGCGAACATCTCCGTCACGGAGGGATCGCGGAAGACGATGACGGGGACGACGAAGTACGTCATCACGCTCCAGGCGACCGCGAACACCCCCGCGAGGAGCTGTGCGACCAGGTTGTCCTGGCTCTCGATCGCGCGGATGAGCACGCCGACGACGGCCGCGACGACCGACCAGGCCAGAAGGGGTACCTTTCTGTTCCAGGCCGCGCCCAGCGCGTCGCGGACCGATATCTCGCCGCCGTCGAACACCGTCCTGGTCGCCGAGACCAGCGCCGCGGTGAAGAACGACGCGATGAACGTCTCGACGAGGTAGGCGACGAACAGCACCGCGTACACCGCGAGGCCCGGGTCCTGGAGGATCGACGCCCCGAGGTACAGGCTGCCGAACAGCGTGAGGACGAACGCGATACCCGATAGTCCGCCGACGAGCGGGAACACGAGAAGCTTCGGATGCGCCCGGAGCACGCGACCGCTCCGCCGTACCATCCCGAACCCGATCTTGAGGCGGCCGAGGACACCCATGACGGTTCCCGGGTTGGTCGCTGGAGCGGAAAAACGCACCGCCCCTGACCCGCGGTCCGGGAGGACCACAAGGCGAGAGCACGCGGGACGTCGCGTTCGTCCGGATCGCCGGGGCTCCCACGGACGGTCCCGTGGAGCCCCTCGGTCACGACGTCTCGATCTCGACGTCGACGTCCCGCGGTTCGCCCTCCAGGTCGGCGACGATGCGGCGCACCACGCGCTCGGCCTCCGCCCGCACCTTCGGTTTGACCGTCTCGACGACCCACGCCAGCGAGACGAACCGCGGGAGGTCGATGCCGTCCTCGTCGGCGGAGTCCGGTGCGTACTCGACGACCAGGGTCACGCGGGTCGCCTCGTCGTCCAGCCGCTCGACCTCCCAGCGGCCGTCGGCGTCGACGTCCTTGACGACCCGCCAGTCGATCCGTTCGGGCGCCTCGACGCCGGTCACCCTCGAGCGGGCCGTGTAGGTGAGCTTCCACCACGCGAAGTCGAGTTCGTACTCGGTTCCGGGCGAGCCGTCGCCGTGCTGGCGGACCTCGGTGAGGTGCTCGGAGTACTCGGCGTACCCGGGGAAGTCCAGGAGGAACTCGTGGACCGCCTCGGGCGGCAGGTAGACGACGGTCGAGACCTCGACGGTATCCACGCCCCGAGTTCGAGGGGCGGCGTCCTAAGGATTGGCTTCCGGGGCGAGCCGGAGGGCGCGGGGTCGTCGCGGTTAGAGCCGCGCGGCGACCCGCTCGACGGCTTCGAGCCCGTGAACCTCGCCGTGGAGCTGCGGGACGATGGTGATCGGGAGGTCGAACCGCTCGCGGGCCTCCACGATCCGGTCCTGCTGGCTCGCGTGTCGTGCCTGACAGAGGTCGCATTCGGGCTCCGGGTCCTCGATGACCTTGTTGATCACCGCACGGCCCGCGGGCACGTCGTAGGCGTCCAGTTCCGCAAGGAGGCGTTCGGTCTCCAGGACCGCCATCGTCTCCGGAATGAGGACGGGGCGGAACTCCGTCCGCTCGGGGTCCCGGAGGGCGGCGGCGACCCGCTCCATCCGGGCCTTCAGCTCGTCGAGGTCGACGTCGACGGCGGGCTCGTCCTCAGCACCGCCCTCGTCGTCCCCGTCCGCGCCGCCCATGAAGCTCCGGACGGAGTCCGCGATGGAGGAGACCTGCGAGCGGACCGAGATGAGCTTCCCCATCGCCGAGCTCATCACGTCCGGCAGCTTCAACAGCCGGAGCGTGTGGCCGGTCGGCGCGGTGTCGAAGACGATGTAGTCGAACCGCGGGTCGTCCATGTAGTCGAGAAACAGGTCCATCGCGGCGGCCTCGTCGGTCCCCGGCGCCACGCCGGCCTCGAGGACGTCGTCGACGTCGCCCTCGTCCAGCGAGATGCCGAGGTCCTCGAGTTCCTCCAGCGCCGCGCTGACCTGGCCGCGGTACTGGCCGATGCGCTCGCCGGGATCGACCTCGACCGCCCACAGCGGCGCGTCCTCCAGGACGCGCGTCGGCTCCGCGCCGACGCCGGCGTCGAAGACGTCCGACAGCGAGTGGGCGGGATCCGTCGACACGACCAGCGTGGAGCCGTCCTCGCGGGCCCGCTTGAGCGCCGTCGCCGCGGCGCAGGTCGTCTTCCCGACGCCGCCCTTCCCGCCGTACAACACGAACTCGGTCACGGTCGGTGGTTGGACGCCGGTGGCATAAGGGTGGTTGATGTACCCGGTAGGTCTCCCCGGCACCGCGGTGAACTGATTCGGGATCGGTCGGGGTAGGGGGTGGACTTTGTGGGTGGTTCGGCTATTGGGCCTTGGAACAAAAGGACGACTTCCGAAGCCCTCGGCCGGCTCGACCCGCCGGGCCTCGCTGCGCTCCTCGTCGCTCCCGTCGGTCGCTCCTGCGGTGCTTGCGTCGTCCGGGCGGGATCGACCCTGCTCACGGCTCACTTCGTTCGCCGTTCGCATTCGAGGCGCTCCCTCCGGTCGCGCCTCGCAGGCCTCGCCCTTCGATTCCACCAGGGCGTAGACCGGTTAACCGGCCGACGTTCGG
>CAZATR010000072.1:0-12818 GCA_964488035.1 uncultured Natronomonas sp. | reverse complement strand
TCCCGTCGATGGCGGAGACGCCGGTCTGGATGAACTCCTCGGGGTACTCGCGGGCGGTCGGGTTGATCGCCGCGCCGACGATCTCCCGCTCCTCGTCCGGCTCGATCCGCGGGCCGCCGTCGATCGGTTCGCCGGAGCCCGACAGCACGCGACCGAGCAGCTCCTCGGTCAGCGGCATCTGCAGGGTCTCCCCGAGGAACCGCACGGAGGAGTTCCGGTCGATCCCGGACGTGCCCTCGAACACCTGGATGGCGACGTACTCGGAGGTCGTCTCCAGGACCTGGCCGCGGCGGACGTCGCCGTTCGGCGTCTCGATCTCGACGATCTCGTCGTAGCCGACGGGCTCGTCGATCTCGGCGAACACCAGCGGGCCGCTGATCTCGGTGATGGTCTGGTATTCCTTCTGCATGGTTAGTACAGCTCCCTGAGCTGCTCGGTGATGTCTTCATGCAGCTCGTCGATGTAGTCCTCCCAGTCCTCCTGGGTGTTCATCCGGTTGAGGCGCGCGACGGCGTCGACCTCGATGATCTCCTCGACCGGCACGCCGGCCTCCAGCGCCTCGAAGGCCTCGTCGTTGAAGTGCTGGATCGCGGTCAGCATCCGGTAGGTCTTCTCGGGCTCGCAGTAGGTGTCGACGTCGTGGAACGCGTTCTGCTGGAGCCAGCCCTCGCGGATGTACCGGGCGACCTCCAGCGTGAGTTGCTGGTCCTCCGGCAGCGCGTCCTTCCCGACGAGCTGGACGATCTCCTGCAGCTCCGTCTCCTCGTCGAGGACGTCGATGGCCCACTGTCGGACCTCGGGGTACTCCTCGGCGACGTTCTCGCGCCACCAGGGGTCGAGCTGCTCGGTGTACAGCGAGTAGGACTCGTTCCAGTTGATCGACGGGAAGTGGCGGCGCTCGGCGAGGTCGGCGTCCAGCGCCCAGAAGCACTTCACGATGCGGAGCGTGTTCTGGGTGACCGGCTCGGAGAAGTCACCGCCCGGCGGCGAGACGGCGCCGATGACGCTGATGGAGCCCTCGGTGCCGTTGATGTTCTGGAACTTGCCGGCGCGCTCGTAGAACTCGCTGAGTCGCGCCGCGAGGTAGGCGGGGTAGCCCTCCTCGCCGGGCATCTCCTCGAGCCGCGAGGAGATCTCGCGCATCGCCTCGGCCCACCGCGAGGTGGAGTCGGCCATCAGCGCGACGTCGTAGCCCATGTCGCGGTAGTACTCGGCGATGGTGATGCCGGTGTACACGCAGGACTCCCGCGCCGCGACCGGCATGTTGGACGTGTTCGCGATGAGGCACGTCCGGGACATCAGCGGCTTGCCGGTCTTGGGGTCCTCCAGCTCCGGGAAGTCCTCGATGACCTCGGTCATCTCGTTGCCGCGCTCGCCGCAGCCGACGTAGACGACGATGTCCGCGTCGGCCCACTTGGCGAGCTGGTGCTGGGTGACCGTCTTCCCGGAGCCGAACGGGCCCGGGATGGCGGCCGTCCCGCCCTTCGCGATCGGGAAGAGGCCGTCGAGGATGCGCTGGCCGGAGACCAGCGGCGTCGTCGGCGTCTCCTTCTCGACGGTCGGCCGGGGTTCGCGGACCGGCCACTCCTGGCGCATGGTGATCGCCTCGCCGCTGTCGAGCTCGACGACCGTCTCCTCGACGGTGAAGTTGCCCGACTCGACGGCTGTCACCTCGCCGCCCTCGTAGTCCGGCGGGACCAGTACCTTGTGCTCGATGCTCTCGGTCTCGGGCACGACGCCGACGACGTCGCCGGAGGCGACCTCGTCGCCTTCCGCGACCTCGGGGGTGAACGCCCAGGTCTTCTCGAGGTCGATGCCGGGCGCGTCGACGCCGCGGTCGAGGAAGGCGCCCATCTGCTCCTCGAGGACGTCCAGCGGGCGCTGGACGCCGTCGTAGATGCTGTCCATCATGCCGGGGCCGAGGTCGACCGTCAGGGGCTCGCCGGTGTTCTCGACCGGTTCGCCGGGGGCGACGTCGGAGGTCTCCTCGTACACCTGGATGGTGGTGACGTTGCCCTCGATCTCGATGACCTCGCCCATGAGGCCCTCCTCGCCGACGTAGACGACGTCGTTCATGCGGGCGTCGAGGTCGACGGCGGTCACGACGGGACCGCTGACGCTCTCGATGACGCCCTCACTCGTTGTCTCGGATTCTGTTGCTTGACTCATGGTTACTCGTCCATCAGGTCGATGCCGATGGCGCGTTTGATCTGCTCGCGCAGGTTGCCGGACCCGGTGCCGCCACCCAGCGTGACGACGACCGGTTCGACGCTCGTTTCGACGCGCTGTCGCACGGTGCGTGACAGGTCGGCGACGTCCTCGTCGTGCATCACGACGATGCCGACCTCCTCGTCGTCCAGGACGGCCTCGACGGCGTCGTCCAGCCGGTCCTCCGAGGCGTCGGCCGGGACGTTCTCGAACCGTCGGACGCCGGCCAGCCGGAAGCCGGTCGTGAAGTCGGGGCTGCCGACGACGGCGATCTCCTGGCTCATGTGATCACCAGCTCCTCCTCGATCTCCTCGACGGAGAGCCCCGCCTCGCGGCCGCGGGCGATCGCCCGGACGTTCTCGACCTCGCGCTCCTTGGCGAGGACGTACGACAGCACCGGACAGATCGACAGCGGGTAGCGGTTCGACAGCGTGTCGGAGTACTCCAACAGCGCCGCGTCCAGCGCCTGCTCGAACTGGATCAGGGCGTTCGCGTCGGCCAGCTCGTCCAGCGCCGCCGAGAGCTCGTCGACGTAGGTGCTCTCGCGGATCCGCTCGACGAGCTCGTCGACGTTCGTCGCCAGCTGCCGGAGCTCCTCCGGCCGGAACAGCTGGCCGCCCTCGATGAAGTACTCGGCGGGGTCGATGTCGGCGCCGCTGCGGGCGATCCGGAGGGCGTTCCGGACGTTCCGGAAGTCGATCTCGGCCTCGAGGAACTCCCGGTACAGCGCCCGCGGGGAGTCCGCCTCGGGCGTGCCGATGTCGTCCATCAGGTGGGCGTAGAACGCGCGGTCGACGGCGTTCTCCAGCGGCACCAGGACGCCCTCGCTCTCGAAGTCCGGCATGGCCTCGGCGAGCGGGCCGCCGAAGATGGTCGGCGACAGCGCCTCGACGACCTCCTCGATCCGCGTCGACTCGACGAGCCGGTCGAGGAAGTCGTCGGAGAACTCGCCCGTCCGGATGAGGTCGTCCTCGACGTCCTCGCTCGCGGCGTCGGTGTAGACGCCCCGGACGACCGTCTTGACGTTCCAGGCGTCGAACTTCCGGAGGTAGTTGGCGATGTAGCCGTACAGCGACCCCTCGGCGTACCGGAGCAGGTCGTCGAAGTGCTTGGCGAGGTTCCGGTTCAAGGCGTACTCGACGAGGTCGACGCCCGAGTGCCGCGCGCCCAGGGCGTTCATCTCGGTCTCGTACTCGGTCTCCTCCATGAACCGGGCGATCTCGCCGGGGCCCATCCGGACCAGCTTCCGGTAGTCGTCCTCGTCGAACAGCTTGGACTTCCGCGACCGGACGCGGGCGGTGACGTATTCGTAGTTCGAGCTCCCTTCGGTTCTGACGCTCATTGGTCGAAGAGGCGTTCGCCGATCTCGCGCAGGTTGTCCTCCCAGACCTCCTCCAGGACGGAGTCGAAGGTGTTGTCGACCCGGACCCGTGACGCGTCGGACTCGACCACGACGCCGCCGAGACAGTCGACGGGCTCGCCGACCGAGACGCCGTCGTGGTCGTCGACGACGGACTCCAGCAGCGCCGCGTCGGCCTCGCGGCCGTGGACGCGGACCGACTCGCCGTCGTCGAACTCCTCGGCGGCGGCCTCGAAGAGCGCCCGGGTGAGCCGTTCGCGCTCGTCGCCGTCGACGTCGGCGATGCGAGCTTCCACGTCGTCCCGGACGTCCTCCAGCACCTCCCGACGCGCCTCCAGGCGCTCCTGTTTGGCCTCGAGCTTCGCGCTGGAGAGCTTCTGCTCGCGCTCCTGGGAGATCTTCCGGTCGGCCTCGCGCTCGGCCTCCTCGCGGATCCGCTCGGCGTCGCGCTCGGCCTCCTCGGTGATCTCGTCGGCGCGTCGCTCGCCCTCCGTGCGTATCTCCTCCGCACGCGCGCGGGCTTCGTCTCGGATGTCCTCTACGACCGTATCAAGGCTCATTGTGTGGAAAGGAGACGGGGGTTACCCGACCAGGAAGATGGTGACGAACGCGATGATGATCAGCGTCTCGGGCAGCGCCGTGAAGATGAGGCCGGGGACGAACATGTCGTCGTCCTCGGCGACGGCGCCGACCGCGGCCGACCCGATGCCGCGCTGGGCGTACCCGGTGCCGAGCGCGCCGAGGCCGACGGCGATGGCCGCCGCCCCGTTCTCCGTCAGTGCCGGTCCACCGTTCTGCAGTGCTACGTTGGCGAGTTCGGTTGCTTCGAGCATAGTTTGTAGGTCCCGATTACTGCGTTTCGGACGGTTGGAAATGCTCTCTTCGAGTTCATAAAGCTTCCCAAATACACCGACGGAATCCGGTGATTACGGGGAGTACGGACCCTCGACTGGCCGTCCTCGCTCGCGTCGCATCGGCGGTCGAACCGCGGCGTCGCGGGGGCGGAGAGCGGCTACTCCTCGGCCGTGAACTTGCGGGTGTAGCCGAACGGCGAGTAGTCCTCGCCGCCGTCCTCGTAGAACTTCGAGAAGAACTCGAAGTACTCCAGCCGGACGCTCTGGATGCCGGCCGACGTGATGCCGAGCAACAGCACCACGAGGTGGCCGACCAGCAGCACGACGATGCCGGCGAGCAGGGCGCCGGCGCCGCCGTGCAGCAGGCCGGGGAACATCACCGATGCCTCGGCGCCGTACTCCGCCTCGACGTACCCGGGGCCGTGCGTGATCAGGTAGTGGAACTCGCCGTGGGTCTCGTAGGCGCCGAAGAACAGGAGGTTGACCGCGAAGGCCATCCCCGCCTTGGCGAGCAGCACGGCCGCGATCCGCAGGTACGAGAGGACGTGCGCGAGCACCTGGTGGGCCTCGACGAGCTCGTGGGTCGGCCCGACGGCGAGCAGCACGAGCCCGAGGGCGGCCATGGCGACCCCGACCCAGCCGACGATCGGGGGGAAGCCGGCGAAGCCGAGTTCGAACGCCGCCGCCTCGCCCTCGTTGAACACGTCGAACAGGAGTTCGGGCTTCGTCCCGGCGCCGATGCGGCTGAACACGAACAGCCAGAGGCCGTTCAGCGCGAGCAGCCAGGAGCCGACCTCCTCGACCGCGGCCCGGAGGCCGTGGAAGGTGTACTCCTCGACGAACTCGAAGGTCCAGGCGAGGTTCAGGTGGAAGACGCCGAACAGCGCGGTGATGACGAACCAGGCCTCCGCCCAGTAGGCGGTCGCCGGCGAGAGCCCCTTCTCGATGATGGCGTGGCCGTACACCGAGCTGACGACCGGGAGCGCGTCCATGTGGAGGCCGAACACCTCGCCGTACAGGATGCCGAAGACGAACGTCGAGACGCCGGCGGCGGCCGCGACCTTGCCGAAGTCCTGGAACGTCTCGGCGTCGAAGTTCCGGATCATCCAGTAGCCGATCCCCGTGTAGATGAGGCCGTACCCGATGTCCCCGATCATGAACCCGAACATGAGCGGGAACGTCAGGAACAGCACGACCGTCGGGTCGAACTCGGTGTACTTCGGCTTCCCGACGGCCCGGGTCAACAGCTCGAACGGCCGGACGCCCGATGGGTTGTCCTGTTCGATCGGCGGCTCGCCGTCGCTCATCGCGACGTCGCCGTGGCCGCCGTCGGCCCGGACCTCGTCGTCCCCGGTGTCGGCGACGGTGGCCTCGGTTCCGGCAGCGGCCGCGGCGGCGGTCGAATCCCCTCCGTCGGCCGCGACGGGCTCGCCGACCCCGGGCTCGGTGGTGTCGTCGTGGTCGTCTTCGCCGTGGTCGCCGACGAAGTCGCGGTCGCGGTAGTCGGCCCGTTCCAGCTCCTCGACGTCGACGTGGTCGCCGAGCTCGGACTGCAGCGCCTCGGCGAGGTCGGTGTAGCGCTCGGAGGGGATCCAGCCCTCGGAGACGAAGGCGTTGTCAGTCGTCGCGAAGTTCAGCGGCGCCTCGCGCTTCTGGGCCTCGATGGACAGCTGCTCCTCGGCCGCGAGCAGGAAGTCCGCCACCTCGTGTTTCAGGTCCTCGAGCTCGTTCTCGACGGTCTCGAGCTTCGACTCGACCCGGGCGCGGCGGGACCGGAGCTCGTCGATGTAGGCCTCGGGGCTCGTCGCCTCGACGTCCTCCAGCGACGGGAACTCGTACCGCGTGAAGGGCGTGCCGACGAGGGCGTCCTCGAGGTCCACGTCGGGGTAGACGAACAGCGCGACGTACCCGCCCTCGGCGAACGTCTCGAACTCCTCGACGGCCCCCGCGTCGGCGAGCGCAGCCCGGAGTTCCTCCGGGTCGCCCTCGCCGACGGTGGCCGACAGCGAGTCGTAGCCGGACAGGAGATCGAGGTCGATACCGAGTTCGGCGAAGGGTCGGGCGGTCTCGACCGACTCGTCGATCTCCCGGCGTTCGTCCCGGAGGTCCGACCGCCGGTCGTCGAGCTCGTTGACCCGCTCGCGGGTCCGCTCGAGTTCCTCGTCGAGCTCGTCGTCGTCGAGGATGCGGACGCGGCCGGCGTCGTCCTCGGTCACGCCCAGGGTGCTCTCGAGGGCCCGGACGGTGACGAGCTTCTCGGAGACCGCGTCGGCGCCCTCGACGGGGTCGCCGGGCTCGAAGCCCGCCCAGGAGTCGTCGTAGCCGGTGACGTGCAGCAGGTTCAGGTCGTGAATGGTCTCGATGGCGTCGTCCATCACGCGCTTGGATCCCGTCACCGAGACCCGGCTCATCCGCTCAGGTCTGAGCATCCACCGCCTCCGTGAAGAGGTCCACCACGTGGTCGGCCGCCTCGTCGCGTCGCGCCTCGGCCCGCTCCTCCAGGGCCGCCCGTTGCTCGCGGCCCTCCTCGAGGATCTCCTCGCGCTCGGCCTCGATCTCCTCGCGGGCCTCGGCGAGCCGCTCCTCGACGTGCTCGTCGGCCGCCTCGCGGGCCTCCTCCCGGATGCGGTCGGCCGCCTCGCGGGCCTCGGCGATCCGTTGCTCGCGGGCGTCCTCCGCGTCGGCCACGATCTCGTCGGCCTCGCGCTCGGCCTCCTTGATTCGGTCGAGAACCTCTGGCCTGGCCATGGTTATATCACGCAAAAGTTCGGAATACGCCTATTTGGTAGTTGCGAAACGGGGCTCCAGCCGTGGGAACGGCCCGCACGCGTCGGGGTCTTCGACTGGTCGACGCCCCGCGGATCGGCAGTCCCTGCAGGCCCGAGCCGGCGACGCGGAGGGGCCCGCCTCGGAGACGCCGATTCCGAGGGTGTTATGGCCGGACCGGCCCAACGGCCTCCAATGGGACTCCTCGAAGACAAGGCTCGCGCCCGGGTGTTCTACCGGTACCTCTCGACGGTGTACGACACCATCAACCCGTTCGTCTGGAACGAGGCGATGCGGGACGAGGCCCTGGGGTGGTTCGGCGTCGAGGACGGCGACCGGGTGCTGGACGTCGGCTGCGGCACCGGCTTCGCGACCGAGGGGCTCCTGGAGCACACCGACGACGTCTGGGGTCTCGACCAGTCGGCCCACCAGCTCGGGAAGGCGTTCGGGAAGTTCGGCAAGCGGGGGCCCGTGCGGTTCACGCGCGGCGACGCCGAGCGGCTCCCCTTTGCCGACGACAGCTTCGACGCCTACTGGTCGTCGGGGTCGATCGAGTACTGGCCGAATCCGGTCGCGGCGCTGGCGGAGGCCCGCCGCGTCACGAAGCCCGGCGGGCCCGTCCTGGTGGTGGGGCCCGACTACCCGAACTCCTCGCTGCTCCAGCGGCTCGCCGACGCCATCATGCTGTTCTACGACGAGGCCGAGGCCGACCGGATGTTCGCCGAGGCCGGCTTCGAGGACGTCGAGCACCACATCCAGCAGCGCGCCCCCGGCACGCCGCGGGCCATCACGACGGTCGCCCGCGTCCCCGACGGGGACGCGTCGTCGGAGTCCGACGGCGATCGCGAGGCCGTCGAGGCCGCCTAGGCGGTCGTCTCCAGCACCGCGACCCGTCGGCCGTCGACGTAGAGCCGAATCGTCACCGTCGCGCCGGCCCGGACCGTCGGCCGGTTGGTCGAGGCGACCCGGAGCGACGCGGTCCGCCCGGCGGTCCATCGACCGTCGTAGCCGCGGTTGAACGGGCCGGTCGGGCCGCTCCCGAACCCGTCGGCCGCGAAGAACGGCACGGGTGGCTGGTCGGCGAGCCGCCGGTCGTCGACGCCGATCCGGACGCGGAGCCGCTCGGGATCGACCGCGGCACCGCCCCGGTGGGTCACCGAGATCGTGCCGTCCGGGGCCGCCGACGCGGTGAATGCTGTGGCGGCCGTCTCGTCGGGCGGCTCGACGACGACCAGTGCACCCACGCCGGTGGCCGTGACGACGGCGAGCGAGACCAGCAGCACCGCGCCGAGCACCGGCGCGGCCGCTCGATCCGGCATGGGGTCGCTGGCCGCGTCGTCCTACAAGAGCCTTCGGCTACGACGCGGCGACCTCGAGCCGGACGGTGTCCTCCGGCCCGACGACCGTGACGTTCGTCCGGCCACGCGGTTGGACCGTCCACAGGGTCGTGCCGCGGGTGTGTCCGACGCGGTCGCCGTCGACGAGGACCGTGGCGTTGGCCGGTTGGCCGGTCGCTCGGTCGGTGGCGTTGACGCCCATCGGACCGCTGGCGTACGTCCGCTCGATCGTGACCCGGAGGTCGCCGTCGTCGCTCGTTTCGGTGCGACGGGCGGTCGGGACGGCCTCGACCCGCTGGCGCTGGTCCTCCTTGACCACGCGACCGGTCCCGCCGTCGAGGTAGGGCGTCAGCCGGCCGTGGTCGTAGCTGTAGTCGATGCTGTACAGTGTGGCACCGCTGGTGCCTATCCGGGAGGAGTCGAACTGGAGGTTTTGGCTTCCCCCGTGCACCCAGGGGTAGATCTCCTGCAGGCGGGCGAACACCTCGGCGAAGTCGCCGCCGTACCGGTCCGAGGCCCGCCGGTTCCTGATCGCCGGGGTGTAGGCCTCGCGCACGTAGACGGAGTTGCCGCCCTCGTCCTGGCTCATCGTGGCGAGCACCAGGCCACCGCCCGCGACCTCGGCGTGGACCCGCGTCGGGGTCGAGCCGTCGAGCCCCGCGGTGATTTCGTCGCGAACCGGGCCGCGGACCGCCACCAGGCGGATGCGGAGCGTCGCCAGTCGTCCGGCCGCCCCCGTCATATCGAGTTCGTTGGCACGCGCCTCGAGCCAGCGCGCGGTCTCGCCGCGCTCCTCGGCCTCCGCGTCGATGCTCGCGAGGGTGCGGAACAGGTCGGCCTCCTCGATGTCGCCGCTGGCATACCGGTCGATCGCCCGCCCCTCCCGCCGCTCGAGGGCGTCGACGCGGGCCTCGAGCTGGTCGGTCCCGTTGCGGACCACGCGCCGTCGGGCCTCGGGGGAGTCGGCGGCGTCGTACTCGCGCTGGACCGACACCCGGGCGAACGTCGACCGGACCTCGCCGGCGTTGGCGCCGACGGTGGCGGCGACGTCGATCGACGCCGTCGCCTGCCCGCTCCGGTCGACGTCGGAGGCGTTCGGCCCGAGGTAGTTGGCGCTGTTCTCGACGGGCTGGACCGTCATCGACGGGGCCTCCTGGGTCGCCCCGAGGGCGACCCCGCCGACGATCCCGAGGGTGACGAGGAGGGCGAGCGCGACCGCCCGGAGACCGATCATATTCACTCCCTCGACCCGGGCAAGTAAAAACCCGACCGTCTCGAAGCGACGGTTAGAAACCGTTTCAAAACCGTCTATACGCGCCATCGTGCCTGCAGACGTTTTATCGTGTGATGGAAAGCGTTTTCCCCTGCGGGTGTGCAAGCCCCAGGTATGCGGTCCCGGGTCCCCCTCCTGCTCGCCGCCCTTCTGGTGGTCGCCCTGGTCGTCTGCGCCGCGCCGGCGGGCGCACAGCCACCCGCGGAGGAGACCAGTCTCGAGGTCCGGATGCAGGACGACGGGGACGCCAACTGGACCATCGTCGCCACCGTCCCCCTCGACGACGAGGGCGACGTCGAGAACTTCCGCTCGTTCGCCGACGCCTTCGAGGACGGCGACCAGGACTTCCGGCTCGGCGTCGACGCCTTCCGGCGGGCCGCCGCGGCGGCGTCGAACGCGACCGACCGGGAGATGTCGATCGGGAACGCAACGCGGTCGGCGGAACTGATCGAGAACGCGGCCGCCAACGGGACGGCGGCCGGGACGACGGACCGGTACGGGGAGCTCCGGGTCTCGTTCACCTGGGAGAACTTCGCCCGCATCGACGACAACGGCACGATGTACGTCGACGACGCCTTCCGGACTGACGACGGGACCTGGCTCTCCGGCCTGGGCCCGAACCAGACGCTCGTCATCCGCTCGCCGCCCGGCTACTCCTCGCCCACCACCTCGCCCATCGGGCCCGAGGACGGCGACCTCCGTTGGGAGGGCCCGCGGACCTTCGAGCCCGGCTACTTCGATATCGTCTACGAGCCCGAGACGGGGCCCGGCGAGTTCGGGGTCTCCACGCTGCTTCTGGCGGGCGCAATCGCGTTGAGCGCGGCCGCGCTCGTGCTCGGCCTCTTCCTCCTGTACCGACGCCGTGGCACCGACCGGTCGGACCGGCCGCCGGACCCCGCCGCCGGGGCGGCCAGGGCCGACGACGCCGACGAGGCCGCCGCCACCGCCGACGTGGGCACCGACGAGGCGGCGTCGGACGACGAGCCGGACCCCGAGTTGCTCTCCGACGAGGAGCGGGTCGAGTACCTGCTCGAGGAGAACGGCGGCCGGATGAAGCAGGCCGACATCGTCAAGGAAACCGGCTGGTCGAACGCCAAGGTCTCCCAACTGCTCTCGACGATGGCCGACGAGGACCGGGTCGACAAACTCCGGATCGGCCGCGAGAACCTCATCAGCCTCCCCGACGAGGGCGTCGCCGACCTCGAGGCCGATACCGACGACTCCTAGCCAGCGACCGGCGGCCACCACGCCAGCCTGGTGTCCGCCGTCACCGGCCCGTCCCGCCCCGCCCGTCCCGCCACCGGGAGTCCAGGAGGCTCCGGCGACGAACGGTGTTCGCTCCGGGGCGGCGTCGCGACGAACGCCGTCCGATTCGGAAACGTTTAACCACGAACGGTCGTCATCTCCGGTGACTAGCCGCGATGAAGATACTCGTCACCGTCAAGGAGGTCGCCGAGGTCGACGACGAGTTCCGGATCTCCGGGCTCGACATCGACGAAGGCAGCCTCGAATACGATCTCAACGAGTGGGACGACTACGCCGTTGAGGAAGCCGTACAGATCTCGGAGGCCGACGACGACGTGGAGGTCGTCACGGTAACGATCGGCCCCGAACGCGCCGAGGAGACGATCCGGATGGCGCTCGCGAAGGGCGCCGACCGGGCGATCCGCGTCTGGGACGACGCGCTCGCCGACGCCCAGTTCCTCGACGTCGACACGAAGGCCGCACTGCTGGCGGCCGTCGCCGAGGCGGAGGACCCCGACTTCGTCTTCTCCGGGGTCCAGGCCGGCGACGACGCCAACGGGGCGACCGGCGTCGCCCTGGCCGAACGGCTCAGCTTCGAGTGGGCGGCCGTCGTCAACGGATTCGGGCTCGACGCCGACGCCGGCGAGGCGAACGTCCGCCGCGAGCTGGAGGGCGGCATCGAGGAGCTGACCGACGTCCGGCTTCCGGCCGTCTTCACGATCCAGACCGGGATCAACGAGCCGAGGTACGCCAGCCTGCGCGGTATCCGGCAGGCCCAGCGGAAGCCGCTTGAGGTCCGGACGCTGGACGACGTCGGGCTCGACGACTCGGTCGTCGACTCGCCGGTCGAGCGGACCGAGATGTACGAGCCCGAATCCGAGGGCGACGCCACCTACTGGGAGGGCAGCCCCGAGGAGACCGCCGCGGAGCTGGCCGACTTCCTCCGCGACAAGGGGGTCGTCGACGCATGAGCGTGCTCGCCGTCACCGAGCACCGCCGCGGCGAGGTCCGCGACGTCTCCTACGAGCTCGTCACCGCCGGCCGCCGGCTGGCCGACGAGCTCGGCGCCGAGTTGAACCTGCTCGTCGTCGGCGGGGACGTCGACGGCTTCGCCGACGACCTGAACCGGGAGGGCGTCGACACCATCTACACCGTCGACGACGGGGAGGAGTTCAACCACGGCGTCTACACCGCCGCCATCGAACAGCTCTACGCCGAACTCGACCCGACCGCCGTGGTGGCGCCGAACTCGGTCAACGGCCTCGACTACGCCCCGGCCGTCGCCCAGCGGCTCGAGGTCCCGCTCGTGACCGACGTCATCGACTTCGCGGCCGACGGCGCCCTCGAGGTCACCCGCGAGCAGTACGGCGGCAAGGTCGAGACCACCTACGACGTCGACGCCGACCGGTTCGCCATCACCATCCGGCCCGCCGAGTGGCCGAAGGCCGAGGACCCCGGCGACGCCGCCATCGAGGCGTTCGACGCCGACATCGGCGGCGAGCAGGGCACCACCGTCAACGGCTACGAGGAGGTCGGCGGCGGCGACGTCGACATCACCGAGGCCGACGTGCTGGTCTCCATCGGCCGCGGCATCGAGGAGGAGGAGAACCTCCCGCTCGTCGAGGCGCTCGCCGACACCCTGGGCGCGACGCTGTCCTCCTCGCGACCCATCGTCGACAACGGCTGGCTGCCGAAGAACCGCCAGGTCGGCCAGTCCGGGAAGGTCGTCACGCCCGACGTCTACATCGCCATCGGCATCTCCGGCGCCGTCCAGC
>CAZATR010000071.1:0-12973 GCA_964488035.1 uncultured Natronomonas sp. | reverse complement strand
CGCCGGCCAGGTCCAGGCCCGCACAGAAGGCGTCGCCCTCGCCGGTGACGACGACACACCGGACGCCGTCGTCGTGGGCGACGTCGCGGACGTGGTCGGCCATCTCGGCCGACAGCGGGGCGTCCATCGCGTTCTTCCGCTCGGGGTTCGAGATCGTCACCGTGGCGACGTCGCCGTCGCGGGTCGTCTCGATGCTCATGTCCCGTTCCCCGGCGCCAGCGCCTTGACTCGTGCGGTCGGCGCACGCCGAGGGCGGTCACGGTAACCGAGGGCTTACGGCCACGGCGGCCCTCCGGCCGGTATGGCCGAATCGGACCAGCCGGACGAACGGTCCGACCGCGAGGAGCCGCCGGCCGGGCTGATCACCGTCCGGAGCGCCATCGCTGGCGTCGGGTTGCTGTGGCTGGCCGCGATGGCCGGCTTCGGCGCGCTCCAGGCCTCGCTGTACGCGGCCCGGGTCGCGCCCGCCTACGCGGTCCTCGCCGTCGCCGCGGCGGCGCTGTCGCTCGGCGCGGGGTACGGGTCGCTCCGCTCGTTCGGCCTCGCGTAGCTCTCCTCTCTCTCTTGGTTTCCCTCTACGTCGGCCCCGTCTGGCTCGCTACTCGTCCTCGCCCATCCGGACCGTCAGGACGGGGACGTCGGCGGTCCGGACGACGCGCTCGGTGACGCTGCCGAGCAGGTAGCGGTCCAGCCCGCTCCGACCGTGGGTGCCCATCACGATGACGTCGATGCCCTCGTCGTCGGCGTACTGGAGGATGCCGTCGTGCGGGGCGCCCTCCTCGAGGGCCTCGACGACCTCGACGCCGGCCTCGTCGGCCTTGGCCTGAATCTCCTCGATCGCGGCCTCGCCGATCTCTCTGAGCTGGGCCTCGACGGTGTCGTCCATCATCTCCGGCGCGTACGGGATGTCCTCGACGACGAACAGCACGTGCAGCGTCGCGCCGGTCTCGGCGGCGAGCCCGACGGCCTGCTCGACCGCCCGGTTGCCGGCCTCGCTCCCGTCCGTCGGCAGCAGGATCCGGTCGTACATGGGCGGGGACTCTCGTCGGCGGTACAAATGGTTAGTGGCGGTCCCATCGACCCTGACACCCGTCGTCCACCACCGGGTCCGACGGTCACTGCGCCGCTCGTCACATACATACCGCCGGCGGTCCTACCGTAGGTATGACCCAGGCGACGTTCGGCGGCGGCTGTTTCTGGTGCATCGAGGCGGCGTTCGAGGAGCTCGACGGCGTCACCGACGTGACCTCGGGCTACGCCGGCGGCCACGTCGAGGACCCATCCTATCGGGAAGTCTGCACGGGCGACACGGGCCACGCCGAGGTCGTCCAGGTCGAGTTCGACCCCGACGCCATCACCTACCGGGAGCTGCTGGAGGTGTTCTTCACCGTCCACGACCCGACCCAGCTGAACCGCCAGGGCCCCGACGTCGGCAGCCAGTACCGCTCCATCGTGCTGTACCACGACGACGAGCAGCGGGACGTCGCCGAATCGTATATCGAGGCGCTCGACGAGGAGGGCGGCTATGACGACGACGTCGTCACGGAACTCGAGCCGCTGGAGCGGTTCTACCGCGCCGAGGAGAAACACCAGAACTACTTCGCAAAGAACCCCGGCGACGCCTACTGCCGGATACACGCCCGGCCCAAGGTCGAGAAGGTCCGCGAGAAGTTCCGCGAGAAGGTGCAGGCGTAAACGTCAGATACGGAGCGCGACTACGCTTTCGAAGCCCTCGGCCGACTCTCCGAAAACGAGCAACCCCAGGCACGATCCGAAGCCCTCGACCGGCTTGAGCAAACGAGACCCAACAGAACCACCCCGAAGCCCTCGACCGGCTTGACGCAACCACCCGCACCGTACAGCCATCCGAAGCCCTCGACCGGCTACGGTCGCGCGACACCGGAAGACTCGCTCCGCTCGTCTTCCGAGCCCTCGTTCGCTCCCTCTGGTCGCTCACGAGGACCCCGCTGTGCTCCTCGGCCTTCGGCCTGCGGTGCTTGCGGGGTCGTGCTTCCCGTAGCCGGCCTCGCCCTTCGAGTCCACCAGGACGGCACCGCCTTGCACCACAGGCCTCCCCAGCCGACTCCCTCACCTCGCTAACGCTCGGTTCGGTCGTCCCTCGCGCGATGGCGGCCGACCGCCGCTCACGGGGCGCTCGCGGCGGTCGACGCGCGCACGCCCTATTGAGAACTACTCTCCTGGTGGACTGAAAGGCCGAGGGCTTTCGAGGTAGTTGCGGTCGGGTTGCTATCGGTTGTGGGTGCGTTCAGCCGGCCGAGGGCTTTCGAGGTGGTGGGCCGGTCGTGGTGGATTCGTTGTGTCTGCGAGTGCGCCGAAGCCTGTCCTGGTGGGGCGCGTACGTCCCCGAAACGAATGAAAAGGTTCGCCTAGTCGTCCGACCCACCACCGACCTGTTCGTGCTTGTGCAGCAGCGCCATCCGTTCCTTCAGGTCGATGCCCTTCTTCTCGTAGGCGCGGATGCGGTAGACGTAGACCACGCCCGACAGCGCCATCCAGGCGAGGACGACGACGAGTGCGGTCGGGGCGCTCCGGACGACGAGCAGGGTGAACACGGCCGAGACGACGACGTTGCCGACGGCGACGACGCGGAGGACGGGCATCGGGAGCTTGTAGATGGAGTGCTCGTAGCGCTGCGGGAACACCTTCGGGAGGTTCCACAGCGCGATGCCGCCGATCATGAACGCGACGAAGATGCCGGTGACGACGACCACGACGAGCCAGTCGAGCAGGTCCGGCGGCGTGAGGGCGTCCATCCGGCCGATGAACGGCGCCGCGAGCATCGGCGGGACGGCGAACAGGAGGATGGCGCGGTGCGGGGTGTCGTAGCGGTCGTGGACCGCCGCGAAGACGTCGGGGAGCACTTCGTCGCGGGCCGCCCGCATCACGGTCCGGGAGTAGGAGGTGTAGAGGGTGTTGACGGTGGTGGCGGCCGCGACGAGGGCGGCGAGCCCGACGAGGAGCAACACGGGCGCCGGGAGGACGCCCTCGCCGACCGCGGCGAGGCCGCCGTCGACCGGTTCGCCGCCGAGCTCGCCGCCGACGGTCATGTTCTCCAGCGGGATGGCGCCGACGAGGACGAAGACGATGGCGAGCGACAGCACGGTGACGATGCCCATCCCGATGCCGAGCACGCGCGGGATGTTCCGGACGGGGTTCTCCAGTTCCTCGCCGATCTCGATGATCATCCCGAACCCCTGGAACGGGATGTACAGCGTGACGACCGCCAGGAGGAACGGGGCGAAGCCGTCGTGGAACGGCTGGCCTTCCCCGTCGGGGAACACGGGCGTGTAGTTGCCGACGTCGAGGTGCGGGAGGCCGGCGAGGACGAACGCGACCATTCCGACGATGAGGAACAGCACCATCGCGATCTGGACCTTGGTGACGATGCGGACGCCGACGTAGTTGATGACGAGGAAGCCGCCGAGCAGCACCCACACCGCGGCGACCGTGGGGACCGACGCGCCGAAGGCCTCGAGGATGCCGTTGAGGTAGTCGGCGAACCCGATCGCGGCGAAAAGCAGGTACGACCAGACGGCGAGTATCGGGACGGAGACGCCGAGCAGGCCCCAGAACGGCCCGACGAGCCGGGAGCCGTAGACGTAGATGCCGCCGGCGACGGGGATGGCGCCGCCGAGCTGCAACAAAAGCAGGACGCCGAGCACCATCGGGACGATGGAGACGACGATGGCGAGCGTGATCGACGGCCCGGCAGCCGCCGCCATCTGCGTCGGGACGAGGAAGATGCTCATCCCGAGTGCGGTGCCGACCAGGAGCGCGACCGCGCCCCAGAGCCCGACCTGTTCGTCGATCAGTTTGAAGTCGCCGGCTGACATCGTGGGTTACCCTACCGTACTGCGGGAATGTCTTGAAGATACCCCCGCCCGCGGGATCGGGAGGGCGCCACCTCGAACCTACCGGCGGCGGAGGAGCCGGTCGAACAGCGACCGCTCGCGCGGCCGTTCGGCCAGCAGCACCGGAGTCTCGAGGTCCGCGAGCACCGAGAGCGCCGGCGAGCCGCCGGCCAGGCGGGCGAGCAGGCCGCGCTCGGTCGCGCCAACGACGACCAGGGTGGCGTCCTCGGCGGCCGCGGCGATGGCCGCCCCCACGTCGCCGGTCTCGACGCGGAACGCGGCGTCGGCGAGGTCGTGCTCGGCGGCCCACCCCTCCAGGAACGCCCGGGCGTCGCCGACGTCGCCGCTCTCGTCGGTGACGAACAGCAGCGTCACGCCGGCGTCCCGTTCGTCCCGGAGCGCGCGGGCGACGGCGGCCGAGAGCGTCGAGGAGCGGCCGCCGCCGGTCGCCACCAGGATCCGGGCGGGATCGAACCGCTCGCCCTGGAGTACCAGGACGTCGCAGGGCGGGTCGCCGGCGAGCTCCGCCAGTGGTCCCTCCGCGCGGCCGCCGAGCCGGCGGGTGCCGCCGGAGCCCATGACGAGCGCGTCGGCGTCGTGGCTCCGGGCGGCGTCGAACACCTCCGCCAGCCCGCGGTGCGAGAGGATGGTCCGGGTCGAAAGCGGGACGTCGAGGCCCTCGACGGCGGTCCTGGCGGCGTCGAACACCGCGTCGGCCTCGCCGCGCCGTGCGTCGTCGGCCGCGGCGGGCAGCGGCGTCTGGTCGGGGACCCGGACGACGTGGGCCGCCAGCACGCGGCCGTTCCGGTGGGCGGCCAGGGCGGCGGCCGCGTCCACGAGCGCTTCGACCGTCTCGGGGTTCGACAGCGCGACCAGCACGGTCGGGCCCGCGGGGGTTGCGGCGCTTCCGCCGCCGTCGGGTGCGGTCACGGTTCCGGGGTCGTCGTCGGTCACGGTGTTGCCCGGGTGTCCGTGGTCGTCGCTCCCGTAAAACCACACCGCCGGGTCCCTTGTCGTCTCCGTCGCCCCGGTCCGCTCGCGGGTCGCGATAAACGACTATAAGTGAACACTGACCCAACCGACGGCCATGTCGGGACCGTCGCGGCCCTCCGTTCGCCAAGCGCCCGGCCGTCCGCCGCGCACGGAGCGACGATGAGCGACGAGGAACTCGCGAAGGACCTCGGGCCGGTGGCCGCGCTGACCATCGGCGTCGGGACGATGATCGGCGCCGGCATCTTCGTGCTCCCCGGGACGGCCGTCGCCCGGGCGGGCCCGCTCGCGGTCGCCACGTTCGTCATCGGCGGCGTCATCGCGATCTTCACAGCGTTATCGGCGTCGGAGCTCGGCACCGCGATGCCGAAGTCCGGCGGCGCCTACTTCTACGTCAACCGCGCCCTGGGCCCGCTGTTCGGCTCGATCAGCGGCTGGGCGAACTGGCTCGGGCTCGCCTTCGCCTCGGCGTTCTACATGTACGGGCTCGGCGAGTACGTCAACACCCTCGTCGGCGCCCCGTCGCTCGCCGTCGGCCCCCTCACGCTGCAGGCCGCCCAGGTCATCGGGCTCGTCGGCGCGGCGTTCTTCATCGCGGTCAACTACCTCGGCGCCAAGGAGACCGGCGGCCTCCAGATCGTCATCGTCCTCCTCCTGCTCGGCATCCTCGGGGTGTTCACCGTCGTCGGGCTGCTGAACGCCGACCCGGACTCCCTCACGCCGCTGGCACCGCCCGGAACCGCCGGCGAGGTGCTGCCCGTGACGGCCATCGTGTTCGTCTCCTATCTCGGGTTCGTCCAGATCACCTCCGTCGCCGAGGAGATCAAACAGCCCGGCCGGAACCTCCCGCGCGCGGTCATCGGCTCGGTTCTCCTCGTCACCACGGTCTACGCGCTGTTTCTCGTCGTCCTCTTGGCGGCCGTCCCGAACGAGCTGGTCGCCGACAACGACACCGCCGTCGTCGACGCCGCCCGGCTGCTGTTCGGCCAGTACAGCCTCTTCGGGTTCGACCTCAGCGTCCTCGGCTGGGGCCTCCTCCTGTTCGGCGGGCTGCTCGCGACCGCCTCCTCCGCCAACGCCTCCATCCTCTCGTCGTCCCGCATCAACTTCGCGATGGGCCGCGAGAAGATCATCACGCCCGACCTCAACGCGATCCACCGGCGGTTCGGCACCCCGTACCGGTCGATCGCCGTCACCGGCGCGCTCATCGTCGTCTTCCTCCTGGCCGGCAACCTCGAGCTGCTCGCGACCGCCGGCAGCGTGCTGCACCTCATCGTCTACGGCCTGCTGAACCTCGCGCTGATCGTGATGCGGGAGGCCGACCCGCCGGGATACGACCCCGACTACGAGGTCCCGTTCTACCCCGTCGTTCCGATCGTCGGCGCGGTCACGTCGTTCGCGCTCATCGCATACATCGACCCCTTCGTCATCGTCCTGTCGGCCGGCCTCGTCGTCTTCGCCGGGCTGTGGTACCTGCTGTACGCCCGCCGGCACGTCGAGCGCCGCGGCGTGCTGGCGACCTGGATCCTCCACCGCTCCGAGGACCTCCCGGACGCCGCCGTCTCCGCGGCGACCTCCGTCCAGCCGGAGGGCGACGACTACCGCGTCATGGTGCCGCTCGCGAACCCGGCGACGGAACAGCACCTCATCACGCTCGGTGCCGCCATCGCCAGCCAGCAGGACGGGACCGTCGTCGCCGTGAACATCGCCAACGTCCCGGACCAGACCTCCCTCGAAGCGGCCCGCGAGCGCGGCGCCCACGACGCCGCCCACGACCTCCTCGACCGCGCGGAGGCCGACGCCGAGACGTTCGACATCGACGTCGAGACCCACGTCGTGCTCTCCCACCGCGCCTTCGAGGAGGTGTTCGACGCCGCCCGCACCTACGGCGCCGACGTCACGGTGATGGGGTGGGGCGAGGACGCCCACGGCTCGCCGGGCCGCGCCGAGTCCGCCATCGACGACCTCGCCTACTCGCTGCCCTGCGACGTCCTGGTGTTCCGCGACCGCGGGTTCGACCCCGCGCGGATCCTGGTCCCGACCGCCGGCGGCCACTCCTCGACGCTCTCGGCCGCCGTCGCCCGCATGCTCCGGGCCGAGTTCGACTCCGAGGTGACGCTTTTGTACGTCGCCGACGAGGGCGAAGCCGACGAGGGCCGCGAGTTCCTGGAGACGTGGGCCGTCGAGCACGACCTCGCCGACGCCGCGTTCCGCGTCGAGACCGGCGACGTGGATGCCGGCATCACGCGCGCCGCACGCGACGCCACGATGCTCATCATCGGCGCGACCGAGCGCGGCCTGCTGTCGCGGCTGGTCCGCGGCTCGCTCGTGCTCGACGTCCTCTACGACGTCGAGTGTTCGGTGCTGCTGGCCGAGAAGCGACACGAGCGCGGCCTCCTCGAGCGGCTGTTCGGCGACCGCGACGGCGGAACCCCCACCCGTGAGCGGGGCGTCGACCCGACGCCGTCGACGACGGACGACGGACCCCCGGACGATGCCGGGATCGGGTCCCGGGCCGACCCCGTCACCGACGGGTGAGTGGCGGCCGCCAGCACTTACAACACCCCGGCCCGAACCCGCGAACATGATCGACCTCCTGGACACCGTGCTGGTCCCCATCGCCGACCCGGCCGACGCCCGCGAGACCGCCCGGGCGCTCGCCCCGTACCTCGCTGCCGATACCGAACTCCTCGTCGCCCACGTCGTCCCGAAGGGCGAGGGCGTCCCCGACAAGGCCGCCGTCGCGCAGCGCGAACAGTACGCCGGGGAGGCCTACGAGGCCTTCAACGAGGAACTCCCCGACGACGTGGCTATGTCGCCGGTGACGCTGTACGGCCGGGACGTCGGCGAGACCATCGTCGAGGGCGCCCTGGAGGCCGAGGCGACCGCCATCGCCTACACGCCCCGCGGCCTCAGCCGCTGGATGAAGCTCCTGACCGGGAGCGTCGCCGACGACATCCTCGAGAACGGCGACCTCCCGGTCCTCGTGTTGCCGGACGTCGGGGACGAGGGCTGACCGGGCGTTCGGACGGAGGGCTGACCGGGCGTTCGGACGACCGTCGCCCCGAGCGGCCTCAGGACGTCGTGAAGTCGGCGTCGCCCTCGTACTCCTCGAGCACCCACTCCAGCTCCTCGATGGCGCGGAGGATGGCGACCTCCGCGGTGTCCTCGAACTCCGAGGTCGGCGGATCGTAGTCGTCGTACTGGGATTCGAGTGCCGCGATACGCTCGCGGATCTCGGCTTCGGTTCGCATACGTTGAGCCTCCCCCGGCTGGACCTTTGACCTTGCGGGGACTGGCCCGCGCGGGATCGCCCGTGGGGGCTGCCGACGGCACAACCGGCAAACCGCTGGCGACCGTAGCGTGGGTATGGCCCAGGAACTCCCCGAGACCGACGACGAGTGGCGCGAGGTACTGACCGAGGCGGAGTACCGCGTCCTGCGCGAGCAGGGCACCGAACCGAAGTTCAGCGGCGAGCACCTCGGCAAGGACGACGACGGCACCTACCGGTGTGCCGGCTGCGGCGCCGCACTGTTCGATTCCGAGACGAAGTTCGACTCGAACTCGGGGTGGCCGTCCTTCTACGGCGCGAAGGAGGGCGCCGTGGAGCTGCGGGAGGACCGGAGCAACGGCATGGTCCGCACGGAGGTCGTGTGTGCGACCTGCGAGGGTCACCTCGGCCACGTCTTCGACGACGGCCCCGACCCGACCGGCAAGCGGTTCTGCATGAACTCGGTGGCGCTGGAGTTCGAGGCCGAGGAGTAGCCGCGAAACCGGTCGGCGAACGCAGCGAACTCGGGCCGCTCTACGTCGACGGTCCGACGACGCGATCGGTGTCGGTACCGCCGAAGGTCGCCTCCGCGTCGCCGTCGAGCTCGCCGTCGGTGTCCTCGTCCGGCACGTCGGGCGTGACGACGGTCGCCCTCGCCGGACCGAAGGTGTACTCGCCGGTCTGCTGGGGGCCCTCGGGTGCCTCGGCGAAGTACGTTAGCGTGACGGTGTTATCGCCGCTGACGTCGGCTTCCGTGACGGTGCCCGCGAAGTCGACGACGCCGGTCTCGGCGTCGAAGCCCTCGACGTCGTCGCTCGTGTCCTCGTAGACGTCCCAGCCGTCCGGGACCTGGTCGGTGACTTCGACCGCGTCGGCGTGTTCGAAGTCCGTGAGCGTGACCTCGACGCGGTTGGTCTGGCCGCCGGTGAACACCCGGCCGTCGTCGCTGCGGGCACCGGCGGCGGAGAACTCCGTCGTCACGTCGGGGATCTCGCCGGCCGCGGATTCGACGTCGAGGTCGAAGTGCGCCCGGACGTCGTAGCCGTTGACGACGCCGGGCACGTTGACGATCTTCGCGACCACGAGCAGCGTCCGGTCGGTCGGTTCCTCGCCGGCGCCGGCGGTCGGCACGTTCACGGAGACCGAGCCGGTGCCGTCGACGCCGCGGGCGCTCGCGAGGACGGTCGGGTCGCCGCCCGGCTCCTGGACGGTCTCGGGGTCGTAGACGAACAGGTCGAGGTGCGGGTCGCCCTTCGTCATTCCCTGGTTGCCGCCGCTGTAGTGGCTGAACGCCAGGTCGACCGAGAGCGTGCCGCCGTGGGTGCGGACGTAGCCGGCGACCGCGCGGGAGTCACGCGGCACGTCGAGCCCGACGGTCTCGGTGTAGCTGCCGGCGATCGAGTCGCCGTCAGCGAGATCGTGGGCGGCCGTGTCGCCGTCGGTCTCCGCGGCGTCGGGGTCGAGCCAGTCGCGTGAGACCGCGTCGACCGCGGCGTCGGCGTTGATCCGGCCGTAACCCTCGTAGGGGTCGCGCTGACCGTGCGTGTAGGTCGGCGCCTTGCCCTTGTGGTACGGGGCGGCCGTGAAGGCCGTCTCGGAGGCCGTCGCCAGCAGGACGGCCTTCGCCTGCAGGACCTTCCGGCGGCGCTCGGCCGGCTCGAAGTCGTCGACGAGCGTCCCCGGATCGGGCAACTCGAGTGCGGGCGGGGCGGCCTCCTCCATCGCCTGGGTGAGCAGCCCCATCGTGCCGCAGGCGGACGGCGACGCCATGGAGGTGCCGAGGAGGCCGTCGTACGGTCGGGTTTCGCCGAAGTACACCTCGTCGTAGGGGCCCCTGTTCGGGTACACCGCCATGTCGTAGTCGTTTCGCGACCCGCCGATGGCGGCGACGTCCGGCTTCGCCTGTGGCCGGGTGGTCTGGGCGTCCGGGCCGGCGACGCCGCCGGAGGAGTACACCGAGATGCCGTCCATCGGGCCGGTCGCGACGACCGAGATGGCCTCCGGGACGACCGCGGGCGCGGCGTTGCCGTTGGCGGGCGTGTAGGAGTTCCCGGCCGCGGCGACCGGGACGATGCCGGCCTCCGCGATGTTCTGGATCACCGTCTGGGTGCCGTCGACGGTGCCGAAGACGCCGGCCGGGGCGCCGCCGGCGTACCCCCAGGACATGTTGACAGCCCGGAGGTTGAACGCCTTCGCGAAGGACTCCGCGTCGGTGCCGAGCACGCCGGCAGCGCCGCCGAGCCCGGTGATGCCGACGAGGCTGTGCCCGGGACAGACGCCGGCGTGGACGGTGTCGACGTCGGCGGCGTCGCCGCCAGTCAGCGCGTCGCCGGCCGTCTCGGAGTGGTGGACGTACGCGCCGCAGGCAACCCGCTGGACGCGCGCCGGTTGGCCCTGGCCCTGGTTCGCGCGGTAGTGGACGGTGTAGGTCGCCTCGCCGGCGTCGTGGACGGTCTCGGTCTCGGCCATGTTGTTCAGGAAGCTCTCCTGGGCGAGTGTGTCCTGCAGCGTCGACGACCGCCCGATCGTCCGGCCGTCCGGGGCCTCGATGACGATCTCGTAGCCGGTCCCGTAGCCGCTGGCGAAGATGCCGGTTCCCGCCTGGGCGGTCACCTCGTACGTGAGGGTGTCGCCCGCCGCCGGGACCAAGACCGTCCGGGGGGCGTCCTGGATGTACCGGTCCATGTCGACCGTGGAGGCCTGGCCGGTTCCGGCCATGATGGAGCAGACGTGGGAGCCGTGCCCGTTGGCGTCGAGCGGCTTGTTGAAGTCCCCGTAGCGCGGGACGTCGTTGACCCAGCCGACGATCCGCGACTCCTCGCCGGCGTCAGGGACGAACTGGTCCCGGACCTCCTCCATTGATATGTCCGTGCTGTCGTAGGGGTAGACGGGCTCCTGGAAGATGACCTCGTTGTCGTCGCCGAGTTCGTCGACGGTGACGTCGACCGTGTAGACGGCGGGCACGCCGTAGCCGTACACCCAGATCTCGTACTGGTCGTCGCCGTCGAGCTTGACGTCGTCGTTGGCGAAGACGTCCTTCCGGTTGTCCTCCGGGAACCCGGTGAGGCTCCCGCCGGTCCCGCCGATCTGGCTGCCGTTCTTGATGAGCTGCATGTCGAAATCGGCCGGCTCGCCTCCGAGCGGGTTGGTCTCGCCGTCGTCCGGGTTCGACGGCTCCCATGTGATCGTCGCGTGAATCCGGACGTCGCCGTCGTCGGTCGTCTCGAAGTCCTCGACCGGGATGGTGAACGGGCCGTGGGTCAACAGCCGAACGGCCGGACCCGTCGTCCCCGTGTAGCTCGTCCCGAACCGGGTCGTCCCGGCGTACCGCTTGATCGCGTCGAGCTCGCCCGTCGTCCCCTGCCGGAACCCGAGGGTGCCGTCGTCGTCCAGCGAGCCCGTCACGCCGTTCCACGGGCCGAGGTCCGGGTGGCGGCCCTCGATGCCGCTGTCGGTGATGGCGAGCGACCGGTCGGCCCGCCCGCGGAACCCGCGCCGCCAGGCCTTCCGGGCCTCCTGGACCCTGGCGTTCGCGAAGTCGACGTCGTAGTCGCCGTCGTCCTCGGCCGCCGCGCCGACGCCGCCGGCCGCGGTTCCGCCGAGGATGCCGCCGCCCGCCGCCACGCCGGACGCCTTCACGAACGTCCGCCGCGAGCAATCGATGTCGTCCCGATCGCCTGACTGGTGACTCATGACGTGGCCGGGACTCCCCGACCGACCAAAAAAGCCGTTCTGACAAGACCGTCCAAAGGCCGCCGAAGAACTGCAAGTCCGTCGAGGCTCGAGGGCGGGGACGGCATGATTGCCGATATTCCGGGCGTCCCCGCACGGCCGGCTACGCGCCGGCGACCGTCGCCATGGTCGCGCCGACACCGGGCCCGGTGTCGGCAGGGCGCTTATCTCCGCGGCCGCCCAACGCCGGGGCATGCCCGACGTCTCACTCGACGCCGACCAGCTCGACCGGTACTCCCGCCACGTCATCATGGACGGCGTGGGCCCGGAGGGCCAGCAGCGCCTCCTCGACGCCCGCGTCCTCGTCGTCGGCGCCGGCGGCCTCGGCTCCCCCGTGATCCAGTACCTCGCCGCGGCCGGCGTCGGCACGCTCGGCGTCGTCGACGACGACGTCGTCGAGCGCTCGAACCTCCAGCGCCAGGTCGTCCACCGCGACGCCGACGTCGGCCGCCCCAAGGTCGACTCCGCCCGCGAGTTCGTCGCCGGCCTGAACCCCGACGTGACCGTCGACACCCACGAGACCCGGCTCACCGCCGACAACGTCGAGGCCTTCCTCGCCGACTACGACATCGTCGTCGACGGCACGGACAACTTCGAGACCCGCTATCTCGTCAACGACGCCTGCACGCTCGCCGGCGTCCCGTTCGCCCACGGTGCCATCCTCCGGTTCGAGGGCCAGGTCACGACGTTCGAGGCCACCGACGGCGGCCCCTGCTACCGTTGTCTCTTCCCGGAGGCGCCCGAGCCCGGCACCGTCCCCGATTGTGCCACCGCCGGCGTCCTCGGCGTCCTCCCCGGCACCGTCGGCTGCATCCAGGCCACCGAAGCCGTCAAGCTCGCGCTCGGCTACGGCGAGACGCTCGACGGCCGGATGATCTTCTACGACGCCGCCGACATGACCTTCGAGGAGATCCCCGTCGAACCGCGGCCCGACTGTCCCGTGTGTGGCGATGGCGGCGTCGACTCCGTCCACGACGTCGAGTACGAGGCGACGTGTAGCATCTGACGATCGTTCGTCGGTCGACACCGACTCGCGCGTCACGTCATCTACCCTGCGTATGGAGTGATCCGGTATTGTTCGATTTCTACACCGCAACCGTCTTGAAAG